>NZ_CP081002.1:300000-547500 GCF_029590555.1 Sphingobium sp. V4
GCCATCCGCTCGGCAAGGTTGCTCCAATCCAGCCCATGCAGCAGCGGCCCGTCAGGATCAATGAACGCCCGGGTCTCATCCAATGTGTTGCCCAGCATCATCGGGATCGCATTGCCCTGCGGCGCGGCGTCTGGCCAGAAAGGGTGCCGGGCGAGCCAGCGCATGTCGAGCACTGGCCCCATATAGACGTCTCCGCCCAGGATCGGGTCTTCCGCCCCAAGCCCCTCGATCAGCCGCTCGACCGGCAGCGTCAGCAGGGGTTCGAGATTGCCGGGTGACAGGCCCAGCCTGTCCAGATAGGCGGCGGTACGGCGGGACGCATTGATCGGGCCGCTCGCCGTCACCTGCTGGCCGCTCATGGTAACGGCGCGATGGAACAACCCCTTGGCAGCGGGCATCGCCATCATCGTGGCGATCTTCGCCCCGCCGCCAGACTGGCCGAAGACGAGCACATTGGCCGGATCGCCTCCAAAGGCCGCGATATTGTCCCGCACCCAGCGCAGAGCCAGGATCAGGTCCAACTGCCCCGCATTGCCGCTGTCGGCAAAGCGAGGGTCGAGCCGCGCAAGATAGAGATAGCCCAGCGCATTGAGGCGATGGTTGACCGTCACCACCACCACATCGCGGGCGGCCAGATGTCGTCCGTCATTGAGCGGGTCGACCACGCTGCCGTTGGCATAGGCCCCACCGTGGATGTAGAGCAGGACTGGCCGCCGGGCGCCCGGCTCCCTCCCCGGCGTCCAGATGTTGAGGAACTGGCAATCCTCGCTGGTGGCGTCCTGCTTCGCCTTTTGCGGACAGGAGGGCGCGAAGCGGGTAGCCGGCACGATGCCCCGCCAGGGTGTTGGCGCGACCGGCGCACGAAACCGGTGGAACGCAGTGTTCTGCCCGTAGCGTACCCCGCGAAACACCTGTAGCCCGCCTTCGCGCGTTCCCTGGATGCGCCCGTTCCGCGTCGCAACCACAGGATCGCCCTTCTCTGCCCAAGCGGGCGAGGACGCCAGGACCAGCCCCGCGCCGATCATAGTTCGCCTGTCGATTGCGGGCATCGATCCTCTCCTGTGGGGTGCGGGAGGGTTTGCCCCTCCTCCGGCCAATCAGCGCTTCCGGTCAACGCCGGCAGCACACAGTCCTGTCAGCGCGCGAGCCATCCGCCGTCGACGGCGAGGATATGGCCGTGGATATAGTTGGCGGCGGCGGAGGCGAGGAACACGGCGGCCCCGCCGATGTCGCCGGGATCGCCCCAGCGGCCGGCGGGGATGCGTTCCTGGATCTGGCGGTTGCGGGTCTCGTCGGCCTGCAGCGCTGCGGTGTTGTTGGTGGCGATATAGCCCGGCGCGATGGCGTTGACGTTGACGCCCTTTGCCGCCCACTCGTTCGCCAGCAGCCTGGTGAGGCCCGCGATCCCGCTCTTGGACGCGGTGTAGCTCGGCACGCGGATGCCGCCCTGGAAGGACAGGAGCGAGGCGATGTTGACGATCTTGCCGCTGCCTTGCGCGATCATGTGACGACCGGCCGCCTGGCAGAGGAAGAAGCTGGTCTTCAGGTTCGTGTCGATCACCGCGTCCCAGTCTTCCTCGGTGAAGTCCACGCTGTCGGCTCTCCGGATGATGCCGGCATTGTTGACGAGGATGTCGAGCCCGCCGAGCTTTTCCAGCGTTTCGTCGATGACGCGCTGGACCGGCTCGATGCTGGAAAGGTCGGCGGAGACGATCTCCGCCTTGCGGCCCAGCGCGTGGACCTGATCGACGGTATCCTGCGCGGGCGTGCGACCGACGGCGGCGATGTCGGCGCCGGCGGCTGCGAGCGACAGCGCGATCGCCTGGCCGATGCCGGTGTTGGCGCCGGTGACGATCGCGCGCCTGCCGGTCAAATCGAAGGGGGTGGTCATCCTATTCTCTCCCGCGTCATCCCCGCCTGCGCGGGGATGACGACAAACAGGTTAGCGCAGCTGGCAGATGTCCAGCACGTTCATGTCGGTATAGTCGAGATTCTCGCCGCCCATCGCCCAGATGAAGGCATAGCTCTTGGTGCCCGATCCCATATGCACCGACCAGGGCGGGGAGATGACCGCTTCCTCATTCTCGATGACGATGTGGCGCATCGCGTCCGGTTCACCCATATAATGGAAGACGCGGTCGCCGCCAGCCAAGTCGAAATAGAGATAGATTTCGCTGCGACGGTCGTGAAGATGCGGCGGCATGGTGTTCCATACGCTGCCGGTTTCCAGCACCGTCAGGCCCAGCAGCAGTTGCGCGCTTTCGCACACGCCGGGGATCACCAGCTGGTAGATGGTGCGGTGGTTGGAATTGGCGAGGTCGCCGCGCTCCAGCGGGTTCGCCTCGGCCAGCGTGATCTTCCTGATCGGGCAGGCTTTGTGCGCGGGCAGCGAGGCGATGTAGAAGCGGGCCTCCGCGCCCTCGAAGATCACCTCCTTCGTGCCCATGGGGACGTAGAGGCATTCCTTGTTGCCGATCTCGTAGCGGGTGCCGTCGACGATGATCGCGCCGGGGCCGCCGATATTGACGATGCCCGCTTCACGCCGTTCCAGGAAGGGATGGCCCGCCGCCGAGGCCGGTTCGGTCTGGTCGGGCAGCTTGAGTCTGCCACCGGCCGGCACCGCGCCGCCGATCACGAACCGCTCATTGTGCGAATAGTTGAGGACAACCTGCCCCGCCTCGAACATCCCCCCCACCAGATAACGGTCCCGCAGGCTCTCATTGTCCACGCACTCCATCATGTCAGGATGCGTCGCGTGATAGGTCTTCTCGAACATGCTGCTTCCTCGTCCTTGATCCCGGCATAGCATTAGACACCGGTGTCATTTCTGTGCTTTTATCAATTGTTGGCGGGCGGCGCAACCGATCCGCGGCGGATCAGCGTGGAACTGAACATGGACGGCTCCTTGACATCCCCTGCCTCACCGATGGCAGTGCCGATCAGTTTCAACGCAGCGGCGCGTCCCATCGCCACGATCGGCCAGCGAACCGTACTCAGCGGCGGCCAGACGCGGGTCGTGACAGGCGTGTCATCGAAACCGATGATCGACAATTCCTCCGGCACGGCGATGCCCCGCAGGCGCGCCGCATATAAAACGCCGGCCGCCATTTCGTCATTGCTGGCGAATATCGCCGTGGGACGGGGCGTCAGGTCGAACAGGCTTTCCGAAGCGGACAGGCCCGATTCGAACGTGTATTGCCCATCCGCCACAAGGCTACGCGGCAGGCTGATGCCCGCCTCGGCCAAAGCCAGCTCGAAGCCTTCGCGTCGTTCCTGCGCGGAACGGAACCCGTGCGGCCCGGCGATCAAGCCGATGTGCCGATGCCCTTGGGCAATGAGATACCGCACGGCATCGGCCACCGCCTCCCGATCATTGGAAGCGACCATATGTTCGGCATCGTCCAGCATCGCCGACCCCATGCGGACATAGCGGCAACCCTGCTCGTCCAACATCCGTGCCAGCGCATCATTTTCCGACATGGGCGGCAGGACCACGACACCGAACAGGCGCTGACGTGTCACGAAGCCCCGAATATCGTCCATGACATGGTTCGACCCGCGCTCGACGGGGCGGATCACCAGTTCGAACTCCGTCCCATGCAACGCTTCCAATATGCCGCGCTGCATCGACAACACCATTTGCGCATTGGGATTGTCGTAGATAAGCCCGATCAGGAAATTGCGTCCCAGCGCCAGCGCCCGCGCCTGAGGGTTGGGCACATAACCCGTCTCCCGGATGATCGCCTCCACCTTGTCGCGCGTTTCTCCGTTGAGCAGCGGTGACCGGTTGATCACCCGACTGACGGTTTTCTTGGATACACCGGACATACGCGCGATGTCGTTGATCGTCAGTTTGGGGGTCGACCCCTCATCCTGCTTCTGCTTGGCCATGCCGCCTTATAGCCCAGTTGACGGCCAGCGCCAGCGGCGTTGCAGGCAATGGCTTGTCAATGACACCGGTTTCCTATACCTCTAGCCGCCATGTTCAAGGAAAGGATTATTGCGTGAGCGCAAGCAGCAGCATGGCCGATGCCATCGCGAAAGGCTTTCTGTCGGCACGCAGGGCAGCACAGGGCCTTGCGGATTATCCCGGCACGGTGCCTGACACGCTGACAGAAGCCTATGCCATCCAGGATGCGGCGCTGGCCCGCGTGGAAGACAGGGTGGCCGGTTGGAAGGTCGGACGCATCCTGCCCCCGCTTTCCGACCAATATGGCAGCGATCGCCTCGCCGGCCCGATCTTGGCCCGCACGGTCGCGGCGATCGAATCCCATACCCGCGGATTGGTCTTCGCCGACGGCTTCGGCGCGATCGAAGCCGAATTTCTCTTCCGGATCGGCAAGACACCGCCAGCGGGAATGACGCACTTCACGCTGGAGGAGGCAGCCGATCATGTCGATGCTGTGCATATCGGCGTCGAGATTGCCAGTTCACCCTTCGTCGGCATCAACGCGATGGGACCGGCGGTGACGGTGTCCGACTTCGGCAATAACAATGGCCTGCTGATCGGTCCGGCGGTGCCGGACTGGACCAGCGGCGCCTATGCGGAGCAAAGTGTGACGACCCGCATCGACGGTACGGAGGTCGGCACCGGTGCCGCATCAGCCTTCTCACACGGCGCCTTGGGGTCTGTCCGCTTCCTCCTCGAAAATCTTGCCTCGCGGGGAATTGCCATCCAGTCGGGCTGGTGGGTATCGACAGGCGCTGTCACCGGTGTACATCCGGTGCGGCCGGGGCAGGAAGTGGAGATGGATTTCGGGCCGCTCGGCACCCTCCATTGCCGGATCGACGCGCAAGAGCCGCAATAAGCGGCCGATTTCAGAAACGGAGCAGGATGATGAAGGAAGTTGCTAAGCAGGCGCCGCAGGTCGGGCGCTATCGCTGGGTGATAGTCGGCCTGCTGTTCGCGGCTACCGCGATCAACTATGTCGACCGGCAGATGATCGGCGTGCTGAAACCGACGCTGGCCCAGGAAATGGCCTGGTCGGAAACCGATTATGCCAATATCGTCTTCTGGTTCCAGGCCGCCTATGCGGTCGGCTATCTGGGCTTTGGCCGCATCGTCGACGTGATTGGCGCGCGAATGGGCTATGCCGTGGCGGTCGTGATCTGGACGATCGCGCATATGGCGCATGGCGGTGTCCATGGCGTGACCCAGTTCGCAATGGCCCGCTTCGGGCTCGGCGTCGGTGAATCCGGCAATTTCCCCGCAGGCATCAAGGCCGTTGCCGAATGGTTCCCGCAGAAGGAGCGCGCCTTCGCTATCGGCCTGTTCAACGCCGGTGCCAATGTCGGCGCGATCGTGACGCCGCTTCTCGTCCCCTGGTTGACGGTGGCTTATGGCTGGCGCGTCGCTTTCTATGCCACAGGCATTTTCGGCATCGTCTGGCTGATCGCCTGGCTCGCCATCTATCGCCGGCCGGAGGAACATCCCAAGGTTTCGGCCGACGAACTCGCCTATATCCAACAGGATCCCGCCGACCCGGTGCAGAAGATCGGGTGGGGCCGCATCGCCACGGTAAAGGAAACCTGGGCCTATGCGATCGGCAAGTTCTGCATCGACCCGATCTGGTGGTTTTTCCTCTTCTGGCTGCCCGGCTATCTCGGGACCCGCTACGGTCTCGACCTGGTCAGCTTCGGGCCACCGCTGGTGGCGATCTACCTCCTCTCGGACGGTGGCAGCATCTTCGGCGGGTGGCTGTCGAGCCGACTCATGAAAGCCGGGAAGAGCGTCAACGCCGCGCGCAAGTTGACGATGCTGATCTGCGCCTTCGCGGTGGTGCCGATCTTCTTCGCGCAGGAAATCGACAATCTGTGGCTCGCCGTGCTCGTGATCGGCATAGCCACCGCTGCGCATCAGGCCTTTTCGGCCAATCTCTATACCCTCCCCTCGGACATCTTCCCGCGGGGCGCTGTGGGTTCGGTGGTCGGCATCGGCGGCACGATGGGCGCGGTCGGCGGCATGGCGATGGCCAAATATGCCGGCTATATCCTTGATGGTATTGGCAGTTACACGCCGCTCTTCGCAGTAGCTGGAAGCGCCTATTTCATTGCGCTGGCCGCAGTTCACCTGCTTTCCCCCCGGCTGGAACGCGTCACCGTCTGACAAGGCGGAGGCCGCTTCCTCCTTATCTGGCAGATGCAGAAGGCGGCCTCCTCAAGGTGCCGCCTTTTGCATTGGCACACCGGCGGGCCTCGCCTCCGGTAAAGTTTCCGACATGACACTTTACCGGAGGGCAAAGTGTCACAGCCGACAAAAGTGCGACTCGGCCAAAAAAGCGGATTCACAAGGAGTCCGCACTGTGCTTGATTCACCTTATGTTTCATGGCTCCGTCCCCTCTCGCATTGCTGGCGGCAGCGATATTTCGCTGCTTCTCGACCAGTTGTCGCATTGCTGCTCACGGCCCCGTTACGCGTTCATGTTGCTGACGCTGATTGCCGATGTCGCCCGCCCCGACGGCAGCGCCGGTCCGTCCGTGCGGGTGGGTGACGCCCTCATCCCGTTGCGCGACTGGCTGTGCGACGCGCTGACGCCGATGGGCCATCGCGACCCGCGCCGCATGGCGCTGGTGGAGCGGGTGCGGGAGGAACTGCGTAAAGCCGGGAAACTGTCCGGCGACATGGCAGCGGATGACGCGCAGGTGCAGGATGATGTGCGGGCGCGGGTACGGGCATCGGGCAAGACCAATCTCAGCCGCGCGGCCTCTGAACTGGTGAAGGCGGGCCTGCTCAAGCGCCATTATCAGGGCTTCCGCGTCGATCATCTCAATCGCGGGGCGCAGCGCCAGGCTGTCTATACGCTGACCGGGCGTGCCCGGGCGCTGGTCGGCGCACCGCCTGCCGCGCAACGGCCCGCGGCGCCCCGGCCGCGCCAGGGAGACCTGTTCGCCTCCTAAGCCCGTTCGCGCGCTGCCTGCCGCGCCCTGGCGTAGCTCTCCCGCCGCATCTTTTCGAAGCCGACGCGCTGGTCGAAACCGACATCCTGCGGATAGTCCCGAAAATCCGCCAGTATCTCTTCGAACACTGTTGCGAGTTCGTCGCGAAATTCGGGATGCGGGAAGATGTGGAAGCGGTTTTCCCGCATCGCCGCCAGCGTCCGCGCGGCGATGACGTCCGGTTCCATGCCGAACTGGTGCAGTTGGGCCAGCCGCTCGACCGCTGCCCCGTCCACGGGCTTGGCATCGGCGCTGAGGCCCGTCGGGCGGACTTCGTCGCTGGCGTAGATATGGCTCTTAACCAGACCTGGGCAAAGTACCGAAACGCCGATGCCGTGCGGCGCCAGGCTGTAGCGCAGGGATTCGCTCATGCCACGCACCGCGAATTTTGTGGTGTTGTAGATGCCTGGCGCACCGCCGCACAGGAAACTCGCCATCGATGCGGTGTTGACGATATGGCCGCCAAGCCCCGCCTCTTTCATGCGCGGCGCAAAGGTCATGATACCATTGATGACGCCGTGCAGATTGACCCCCATGACCCAGTCCCAATCATCATAGCTGGACTCGTCGATGGTCTGGAACAGGTTGATACCGGCATTGTTGAACAGCAGGCTGACCGGTCCCAGCGCCGCTTCCGCCCGGTCGGCTGCCTGCGCGAAGCCGGCGCGGGACGCGACGTCGACATGGACAGCTGTGACCGCCTGATTGTCGAGCGTCTTGAGCGCGGCGGCCAGCGCATCCTCGCGAATGTCGGCGATCGCGACCTTGCACCCTTGCGCCAGCAGGGCGCACGCAAGGCCCAGGCCGATCCCGTTCGCGCCGCCGGTCACAAAGGCTGTGCGGCCTGCAAATTCCAGCATCCCATTCTCCTTCGTCGCATCTTTATAACGAGCGTGCATTTTTCTCTCGCCATATTCGTATAGTTCACTTACAAATTCGCCAAGCCGAAATTTCACCCCTGTGAACAAAGGGGGAAGTGGAGAGGAGATGGTCATGGCCCTGGCGCCCGCGCCTATTGCGACCGACAATCCGTGGAACGAGGATGAGACGACATCCCCGGATCCAGCCCGACCGGGATTGCAACCCTATTCGATGACTGCCGCCTATTGGGCGCTGTTCGTCATCATCCTTGCCACGTTCATCACCTTCTTCGAGCAGGTCGTCTTCGCCATGCTGGCGGAGCGGATCAAGGCGGATTTCGGACTGTCGGATTCGCAGCTTGGCTTCCTGGCCGGTCCGGCCAGCATCATCTGCTATCTGTTCGTCGGCATCCCGCTGGCGCGCCTGGCGGACATCTTTCCGCGCAAATATGTTCTGGCAGGCGGGTGCGCAGCGCTGGGCGTCATCACATCGCTCGGCGGCATCGCCCAGACCTTCGGCCAGTTCGTCGGAACCCGGGTCTTCCTGGCGGCGGGGGGATCGGCCCATGCGCCTTCCTCCTACTCTCTGCTGGCCGACGCCTTTCCGCCCCGCATCCTCACCCGCGCCTTTGCGCTGCTGCAATTCGGCTTCATTGGCGGCACGACGCTGGGGCCGGCAATCGGCGGGCTTCTGATCGCGACGGCGGCGGGGTGGGCGCCAACCGAGCACGGGGGCCTGACCATATTGGGCTGGCAATGGCTGATGATCTGGCTGGGGCTGCCGGCCCTGCTGGTCGCGCTGCTGTTCCTGACGATCAGGGAGCCACCGCGCCAAACGCCCCCGGTCGGAAGCATCACGCCGCCGGCTGACGCATCGCTGGGCCGCCGCATCCTGACCTTCACCGGGCTGGACGCCGCCCGGGCGATCCATGCCAAGCGTCGTGTTTATTATCCGCTGTTCGCAGGCCTCGCGCTGAGCGCGATCGAGGTGTTCGGCCTGCAATTCTGGCGCGTTCCCTTCATGATCCGCACCTATGGCTGGAACGAGGCACAAATCGGCGCTGTCATGGGGAGCATGACGCTGCTCGCCTCTCTGACCGGGTTGCTGCTGGGCGGCATCTTCGTCGAATGGCTGGCCAAGCGTCATGCCGATGCCAATGTGCGCGCCGCCGCGATCTTCTTCGGCTGTGTGACGATATGCGCCATCCTCGCCCCGCTGATGCCCAATGGCTATGCCTCGCTGGGCGTCGCCAGCTTCGGCGCGATGTTCGGCATTGCCGGCGCAGTGCCGCAGAACGCGGCCATCCAGCGCGTCGCCCCCAACGCCATGCGCGGCCAGGTGACGGCCATCTACCTGTTCATGTTCACCTTTTTCGGGGCGATGGGCAGCTTCCTGGTCGGGCTGGTGCAGGATTATGTCATCGGCGACCCCAGCCAACTGTGGAAGTCGCTGGTTCTGACGGCCGGCGTGCTTCTGCCGATCGCCACCCTCTGCATGGTCCGCGCCATCCGCCCCTATCGCGAGGAAGTGGAGCGGCTGGCCGCCGAAGTCGCGTAATTCGTAAGTATTACATACAATAATAGGAGAGAATATCATGTCCGACGCCGACCGCATCGCCCGCCTGGAACAGTCGGTCGCTGACCTCGCGACTCGTCTGCAACGGCGCGAGGATGAGCTGGATGTGCGAAAGCTCCAGCATCTCTACGGCTATCTGATCGACAAATGCCTCTATAACGAAACAGTCGATCTGTTTACCGACGACGGCGAAGTCCGCTTTTTCGGGGGCGTCTGGCGCGGCAAGGCGGGCATCCGCCGTCTCTATGTCGAGCGCTTCCAGGCGCGCTTCACCCATGGCACCAACGGACCGATCGACGGCTTCCTGCTCGACCATCCGCAGTTGCAGGACATTGTCGATATCGATCCTGATGGCATCACCGCCCATGCCCGCGCGCGGTCGATGATGCAGGCGGGGCGGCACAAGGATTATGCCGATCCTACCAACCCGATGCTCGGCGCGCGCCAGTGGTGGGAAGGCGGCATCTACGAAAATACCTACAAGAAGGTGGACGGCATCTGGCGCATCGAGATATTGAACTACATGCCGCAATGGCACGCCGATTTCGACAAGGGCTGGGCGAACACGCCCGCCGAATATGTGCCCTTCCCCAAGATCACTTGGCCCGAAGACCCGACCGGCCCCGATGCGCTGATCGAAGATCATTGGTTGTGGCCGACGCACAAAATGGTGCCGTTCCACATGGTCCATCCGGTAACGGGCAAGGAAATCGTCGCCGAACGTTGGCAGGGCGATATCGACCGCGAACGCGCGGCGCGCGAAGCCGTGAGCGCCTGACCCCATGGCCTATCCCGACCTTTATCTTATGATCGATGGCCAGCGGCTGTCGGGCGGCGGGCGACGCACCCATAAGGTCGTCAACCCCGCCACCGGCGAGGCGATCGCCGACCTGCCGCTGGCCGATGCGGCGGATCTGGATGCGGCGCTGGCGGCGGCGCAGCGCGGCTTCCACCGTTGGCGCGATTCAACGCCCCATGAGCGGGCGGCCGTGCTGCAAGGCGCGGCCCGGCTGATGGTCGAGCGGCAGGAGGAACTGGCCCGCATCGCCACGCTGGAACAGGGCAAGACGCTGGCCGAAGCGCGCATCGAAGTGATGATGAATGTCGGCCTGTTCAATTTCTACGCGGGCGAAGTCTTCCGCCTCTACGGCCGGGCGCTGGTGCGTCCGGCCGGGCAGCGATCGACCGTGACTAAGGAGCCGGTCGGCCCGGTCGCAGCCTTTGCGCCCTGGAATTTCCCGCTCGGCAATCCCGGCCGCAAGCTGGGCGCGCCGATCGCGGCGGGATGTTCGGTCATATTGAAGGCGGCGGAGGAAACCCCAGCATCCGCGCTGGGGGTTCTCCAATGCCTGCTCGACGCGGGCCTTCCCCGCGGCGTCGCGCAGGCGGTGTTCGGCGTGCCCGACGAGGTGTCGCGCCACCTGCTCGGCTCGCCCATCATCCGCAAGATGAGCTTTACCGGCTCCACCGTCGTCGGCAAGCATCTGGCGAAGCTGGCGGCGGAGGATTGCAAGCGCACGACCATGGAACTGGGCGGCCATGGCCCGGTGCTGGTCTTCGCCGATGCCGACATCGAGCGGGCGCTCGATACGGTGGTGGCGGGCAAATATCGAAATGCCGGGCAGGTATGCGTGTCGCCCACCCGCTTCATCGTGGAAACGGGCGTGCATGATCGCTTTCTTGCGGGCTTTGTCGAGCGGGCGAAGAAGGTAACGGTCGGCGACGGATCGGACGCTGCCAGCATCATGGGACCGATGGCGAATGCGCGGCGGCTGGACGCGATGGACCGGCTGATCGGCGACGCGGTGGCCAAGGGCGCCAAGCTGGAGGCGGGTG
The DNA here is from genome assembly GCF_029590555.1 of Sphingobium sp. V4. Taxonomy (NCBI): domain Bacteria; kingdom Pseudomonadati; phylum Pseudomonadota; class Alphaproteobacteria; order Sphingomonadales; family Sphingobiaceae; genus Sphingobium; species Sphingobium sp. V4. The sequence continues at coordinate 311,209 of NZ_CP081002.1, forward strand.
GCGAACGGATCGGCAATGCGGGCTATTTCTTTGCCCCCACCGTGCTATCGTGCACGCCGCTGAACGCCGCCATCATGAACGAGGAGCCGTTCGGTCCCGTCGCGCTCATCAACGCCTATGCTGATGAATCCGCGATGATCGCGGAGGCCAATCGCCTGCCCTATGGCCTGGCCGCTTATGCCTGGACCAGTGACGCCGCACGGCAACGCCGCATCGCGCGGGCAGTCGAGGCCGGGATGGTCGGCATCAACACAGCGATGATCGGCGGGTCGGATTCACCGTTCGGCGGGGTCAAATGGTCGGGCCACGGCGCGGAGGACGGCCCGGAAGGGATCGACGCCTGCCTCGTCACCAAAGCCATCCATGAAGGATAAGCGATGCGCCATGAACTCAAGACCGGCGGCGACCGCGGCTATCTGCGCATTGCCACTGAAGAAGCCTTCGCCACGCGCGAGCAGATCGACGCCTATCTCCGCATGGTGCGCGATGGAACCGCCGACCGGGGCATGGTGTCGCTCTGGGGCTTCTATGCCCAGTCGCCGTCCGAGCGCGCCACCCAGATAATTGACCGGCTGCTCGACCTGGGCGGCCGCCGGCTGGCGGACATGGATGCGACCGGCATCGACGTGGCGATCCTGTCGTTGACTTCGCCGGGGGTGCAGCCGCTACTCGACACGGATGAGGCCAAGGCGATGGTGGCCCGCGCCAACAATCATCTCGCCGATCGCTGCGCCGCCCATCCCACCCGCTTCGTCGGCATGACGTCGATCGCGCCGCAAGACCCGGACTGGTCCGCCGCCGAAATCCGGCGCGGCGCGGGCGAACTCGGCTTCAAGGGAGTGATGGTCAACAGCCACACCCAAGGCGAATATCTGGACGATGCCAAGTTCGACCCGATTTTCCGCGCCCTCGCCGATACCGGCCAGCCGCTTTACATCCACCCGTCCACCCCGCCCGACGCGATGATCGGGCCGATGCTGGACGCGGGGCTGGACGGCGCGATCTTCGGCTTTGGCGTCGAGACGGGGATGCACCTGTTGCGGCTCATCACCATTGGCATTTTTGATCGCTATCCCGACTTGCAGATCGTCGTCGGCCATATGGGCGAAGCCTTGCCCTATTGGCTCTATCGCCTTGACTATATGCACCAGGCGGGCGTGCGGTCGCAGCGCTATGAGCGGATGAAGCCGCTCAAGAAAAGCATCCACGATTATATGCGGTCGAATGTCTGCGTGACCACCAGCGGCATGGCATGGGCACCGGCGATCCAATTCGCGCAGCAGGTGCTGGGCGAGGACCGGGTCATGTATGCGATGGACTATCCCTATGAATATGTGGCGGACGAGGTGCGGACCCACGATCTGCTGGACATTACCGACGAAGCCAAGCGCAAGCTGATGCAGGCCAATGCCGAGCGTGTGTTCAACCTGTGACCGCAGCGCCCCCTTCGCGCGCCACGGCCTATTATGCACTGGCGCTGGTGGCCGGAACCAACCTGGTCAGCCTGCTCGACCGCAATATCCTGGCCATCCTGGCCCCCGCGATCAAGGCGGACCTCAAGATCGGCGACGCGGAAATGGGGCTGCTCTACGGCACCGTCTTCGCGCTCTTCTACGCGCTGTTTTCGCTGCCCTTGGGGCGGCTGGCGGACGGTTGGATACGCACGAAGCTGCTGGCGATCACCATCGGCTTCTGGTCGCTCGCCACCGGGGGCGCAGCCTTGGCCACCGGCTTCTTCACCCTGATGCTCTCACGCCTGTGCGTCGGCATCGGCGAGGCGGCGTCGCAGCCTGCAGGCACCAGCCTTACCTACGATTATTTCCCCCGCGAGAAGCGCGGCATGGTGATGGCGGTGATGGCCGCGGCGATCGCCATTGGGCTGGGCGGGTCGCTCATCATCGGCGGTATGGCGGCGCAATGGTGGGACGCGCGCTATGCCGCGGGCGCCGCGCCGCTAAGTCTGAAAGGCTGGCAATTCGCCTTTGCTGTGGCCGCGACGCCTGGCTTCCTCATTGCCGTCCTGATGAGCCGGCTGCCCGAACCGCAGCGCGGCGCAATGGACGGCATTCCGACCGCCCACGATCCCCATCCCTTCCGCGCCAGCTTGGACGTGCTGGGCGCGGTGACGCCCGGCTTTCACTGGCTCAGCCTGGCGCGAATGCGGGCGACGACGCGGGACTGGGCGCTGAACATCGGCCTGCTGGCTCTGATCATCGTCGCGATGCTGCTGGCGATCGGCTGGGCCGAAGCCTTCTCGCCCCGTCCGCCTCTGCTTCTTGGCAGCGTGTCGATCAGCCCCCATGTCGTGCAATGGAGCGTGATCGGCTTTGGCGCCTTCGTCATTGCCAACCTGCTGCAAAATCTCAAAGGCCGCGATCCGGTCGCCTTCGCGCTCATCACCCGCAATCCCTCGCTGCTGCTCTGCATCGCGGCGGGCGCACTCCAGAGCGTCATCAATTATGGAGTGATGGGCTTTACCCCGTCCTTCCTGATGAATAGCTACGGCCTCTCGCCTGCCGACACCGGTTTGCAATTCGGGCTGCTGTCCGCCGCGCTCGGCGTCGTCGGGCCTCTGATCGCCGGGCCATTGTCCGACCGGATCGGCGCGAACCGCCTGTCGCGCCGCGTTTGGGTGGCGCTGTTCGCCATGGGGCTGTCGCCCTGCCTGGCGCTCTGGGTCTATCGGGCGCCCGAAGCCGGCGACTTCTACCTGCGCTTCACCCTCTACAGCCTGGTGCTGACCATGTGGATGCCGCCGCTCTATGCCGTCCTGTTCGAACAGGTGCTGCCACGGATGCGCGGGCTGACGGTCAGCCTCTACATCGTCGTTTCGACCATATTCGGCCTCGGCATCGGTCCCTATGCGGTGGGCATGATAAGCGATGCGCGGGGCGGCGACCTCGGCGGGGCGATCCTGTCGATCAATTGGGTCGCGCCGCCCCTGATACTGCTGTTGCTGCTGCTGCTGCTGCGCGTCGAGCGGGACCATGAAAGGCTGCTCCCCCGCGCGCGAACGGCGGGGGAGGCCGTCTGACCGTCAGGACGACAGGCCGATCTGCTCCGCTGTCGCCCAATTGCCGTGCAGCCCGAAGCGCAAGCGGATCGGCACTCGCACCTCCGCAATCGGTCCCTTGGCGATGTCCAGCGCATCGAACAGCAGCAGGTCGCTGCGATGCTCCTCAAGCCGGTTGCAAAGCTGGACGATCCAGCCATCGCCTTCCGGCGCGTCCGCGCTGCGCGGAATGAAGCAGGGCTCCTGCAAAGAGGAAACCGGCCCGCACCACCATTTCTGCTCCTCGCCGGTCCGATGGTCGATCAGGCCCAGCGTGTTCATCAACATCCCGGACGGACTGCCGCCCTTCAATTCCACCGGCTTGGTCGGATCGATCACCAGCATCCAGCCATAGCGATAGGGCAGGCCGGTATAGCGATCGTCGATGCGGGGAAACTCGCCCATCATGTCGGTCAGTCGCCGTACCGCCGCAAAATCCTCCCCGTTGGACGCCATGTCGATCGTCCAGCGCGTCAGGAAGCTCGCTGCCTCCTGGGGATTGAACGGAGCGCCATGGATGTCCGGGAAGAAGGGGAACATGTTGTTCTTCGCCTCGGGCGTGTCGAAATGGATTTTCGTCCCCTCCTGAAAGGCGTTCATGACATGGCTGGCGAAGCAATTGTCGCGCTTGAACCAGCGTATGTCGCTCCCCGTCGCATCGGCCCGACGCGGCAGCACGCCAAGGTAGACCGGCAGCGTCGTGTCGAAGCCGAAATGCGGCAACCCCTGCTCCAGCCGGTCCCAACTGGATGTGCTCGGCACGACATGGAACAGCGCATAATCCGGCGTGATCGCAAAGTCGTGCATCATCGCATAATAGGGCAGTTCGAACCATAGCTCGCGCTTGAGCGTCCCGTCGGGAGCGACCTCATAATAGGTCATGTCGCGCGTCAGCAGCCCCTTGGCCGCATAGCCGAAAGCGATCATGTCGCCGGTTGCGGGATCGATCTTGGGGTGGGCGGTAAAGGTCTGGCCGGTCATCTTGCCGTCAAAGCGGGTATAGCCGTCGGTTTCCAGCGTTGCCGGGTCCATCACCAGTGCCGGGCTGTCCTCCTTCAGCGCATAAAGCCGCCCGCCATGGACGAGGGCTGTGGTATTGGCAGTGCCACGTATCCTGCCGCTGACCGACTCGTCGTCAGTCAGCGGATTGCGATAGGCGCCGAACAGCGCGCGCCCCGCCTCATGTTCCAGCCTCCACTTGTCGGTCTTCGCCCAGCGCTGGCGCAGATCCACCTTGCCATCCCGGAAACGAAACATGGAAATCATCCCGTCGCCATTGAAGGCGATGTCGTCGCCGAGCAGGGGCGGAAACTGCGGATCGGGCTGCACCCGGTAGAAAGCGCCGTCCAGTTCGCGCGGCACCGCGCCTTCCACGTCCAGGTCGGCAACGTCGCCCTCAATCCGCGACGGCGTGTTGAAACCCGTGAAGGACGGTGTGTCCGGAAAATGCGCCACGGCTGATCCTCTCCCTGCTTCTTGGTCAGAGATATTGTATGTGACACTGACAATTTTTCAAGCCGCAGGATTGACGCGAAACTATTTAGTCCGCACACTGTTACAATGAATACCATGGACGCTATGGAGCCGCTCGGCCTCTTTCCCGATCCTCGTCTCAGCGGCATTGACGGTCTTGTCGGTTTCCACATCCGGCTGGCGAGCGCGGCCGTCTACCAGCATTTCACCGATACGTTCAGCGACCTGGGCCTGACGCAGAAGCAGGTGGCCGTACTCTGGCTGATCGAGGACCAACCCGGTATCGCGCAGGCCGATATCGGCCGCCGCCTGAAGATGGACAGGGCCAGTGTCATGGCGATCGTCAACCGGATGCAGGACCGTGGCTTCGTTCAGCGGGGCGCGTCGACGCAGGACCGCCGCCGCCAGACGCTCAGCCTCACTGACGCCGGGCACGCCTCGCTGGAACAGGCGCGTGCCTGCATCGCCGAGCACGAGAAATGGCTGAAGGCGCGATTCACGCCAGCGGAAACGGCAATGCTGGTCGAACTATTGCGTCGCGTCTACGTTTGATCCTTCCGTCGAACCGAGCAAGTGGTTCGATCCTGTTACTTCCACTACTACCAACGGAAATACCGATATTATTTGCCCTCTCCCAATATCGGCAAATATTTCCATTATCATGGCTGCAGGGGCATTCGGCCTCTTGCATCGATAAAAATTGTATGCCTTACTAACAATATCACGGAAGGCGTTCACGGCGGATCACGTCTGGTCAGGGCGGATCTGAAGCCGGTCTAGGAGAGGGGATTTCCCATGCAACACGATCTTCGTGCAATGATGGCGCGCGCCCTGTTGGCGTCCGCTTCGATAGCTGCGATCACCACCCCGGCGAGTGCGCTGGCGCAGTCCCAGCCGCTCCCGCCCGCGCCGCAGGCGGCCGAACAGGACACACTGCCCGCGGGCACCGTCGCCGACATCGTCGTCACCGCCCAGTTCCGCGCGCAGCGGTTGCAGGACACCCCGATCTCGATCACGGCGGTCAACGCGGCGGAGCTGGAGGCGAAGAGCCAGACCAACCTGGCGCAGATGGCCGATGCAGCGCCCAACGTCTCCTTGAAACCGCAAGGCGCCTCCTTCGGCCCGTCGATCACCGCCTCCATCCGGGGCGTGGGGCAAAACGACTTCAACCCCGCCTATGAACCGGGCGTCGGCATCTATATCGACGACGTCTATTATCCGCAGTTGACCGGCGCGGTGTTCGAACTGCTCGACCTCGACCGGGTCGAAATATTGCGTGGCCCGCAGGGTACGCTTGCCGGCCGCAATGCCGAAGGCGGCGCGATCAAGCTCTATTCCAAGCGGCCATCGGGCGATGGCGGCGGCTTCGTCGAGGTGAATTACGGCATCCGCAATCGCATCGGTATTCGCGCGGCCGCCGATTTCGGAATCACCGACACGCTCGCCGTGCGAATCTCGGGGGTCGCCAAGCAGCAGGACGGTTTCGTTGACCGCATCGACTATGGCTGCGCCAATCCGGGCAGCGGTATCGCCTCGACCCAGCCCGCCGGCGATTGCACGATCAGCAAGCTGGGCGGCGTCGGCTATCAGGCCATCCGCGGCATCCTGTTCTGGGAGCCGAGCGACAAGCTCGATGTCACGATCATCGGCGACTATACGCGCGACGAACATACGATTGCAGGCGAAGTGCTGCTGGAAACCAGCCCGGTCAATTCGCCCAACACCAACGCAGCGCCGGGCGTCCCCTATGACAATCGCTTCATCTGCGGCCGCTATTGCAACTATATCGGCACCGGCCAGCCCGCCGGCACCTGGACTCCGCCGATCCCGGTCGACCCCTTCGGCGCGGCCGGCACGCCGCTCGCCGCCACTCAGGGGACCGATCGCAGTCTCTACAAGGGCTGGGGCGTATCCGGACAGATCAACTATGCCCTGTCCGACGCTTTCCAGCTGAGTTCGATTACCGGCTACCGGAGTTTCAACACCCAGTTCGATTCGGACGACGACATCTCGCCCGCCAATATCGGCTTCGGCCGCAACTATCTGGAAAACTGGAGCTTCAGCCAGGAAGTCCGGCTGAACGCGGAACTGGGTGAAGCGCTTAACGGCACGGTCGGCGCCTATTATTTCGAGCAGAAGTCGACCTATGATTCGCTCCAGGACATCCGCTATGTCCCGGTCTATCCGCTGCAATTCCGCCAGCCCGACCCGACCGATGCCGAAGCGAAGGCGGTGTTTGCCCACATCTCGTGGAAACCCATCGACCGGCTGACCCTGAGCGGGGGGGTGCGCTACACGAGCGAGAGCAAGGATCAGACCTATTATCGCCTGAATTATGACGGCACGGTCAATCATTTCCTCGACCCGGTCGGCGCAACCTATGGCCTCGGCTATTCCGGCGCGGACACGCTCGACTATAATGGCAATGGCAACATCGCCGAAACGGTCACTGCGCTGTCGGGCCTCACTGCCCATTACAGCGCCAAGCGCTGGGACTATCGCGTCGCGGCCGATTATCGCCTGACCGACAGCCTGATGGTCTACGGGTCTGTGTCGACCGGCTTCAAGGGCGGCGGCAGCAACCCGCGCCCCTTCAACAGCAGCCAGGTCATCGCCTTCCGCCCGGAAAAGCTGACCGCCTATGAAATCGGCTTCAAGAGCGACTTCTTCAATCGCCGCGTCCGTTTCAATGCTGCGGCCTTCATCAACGACTATGTCGACATCCAGATTCCGGTGCTGACCTGCCCCGGCGCGCCTTGCGCCGCACGCCTCAATGCTGGTGACGCACGGGTCAAGGGGTTCGAGGCGGAACTGTCCGCCTATCCGGTCGATGGCCTCGCGATCGACGCCTCGATAAGCTATCTAGACTTCAAGTATAAAGGCGACAGCCTCAATCCCGCCGCCGCCTATCCCACCAATCCGGGCGGTGTGTCCCCCGACGATCCGCCAGTGTCGCCGCCATGGAAGTTCAGCCTGGGCGCGCAATACAAGATCGACCTGGACAAGGCCGGCAGCCTGACACCGCGCTTCGATGTCACCTATGAAGACAAGAAGTTCGGCGGCGGGTCGGTGGTGAACGGCGCCCGTATCCTCAATTTCGTTCCCGCTTACACTCTCGCCAATGCGCGGCTGACCTGGGCCAATGCGGACGAGGATCTCGACGTCTCGCTCGAAGTCACCAACCTGTTCGACAAATATTATTTCCTCTCTGTCTTCGACCTGCGTGGTGCGGGCGCGGGTGTCCGCAAAGGCCGCCCCGGCAATCCGCGCGAATGGGCGGTGACGGTGAAAAAGAAATTCTGACTTCACGGCCGGGCGGCGCCTCGTCGCCCGGTTCGCTTCATGGAGATGCACCAGGCATGACCGACGTCACGCTTTATCATTGGGAACCCAATGCCAATTCGGGGAAGCCGATGCTGGCCCTGTTCGAGAAAGGCGTCGCCTTCGACAGCCATTATCTCGACCTGCTCAACTTCGACCAGCACAGGCCCGCCTATCTGGCGGTCAACCCGCTCGGCACCATTCCCGCCATGACGCATGGGGTCAAGGTTCTGACCGAATCCACCGCCATCATGGAATATGTGGACGAGGCGTTCGACGGCCCAAGCCTGATGCCGGCCGATCCGGTCGACCGGTGGCGCGCGCGCTGGTGGATGAAGTTCCTCGACCAGTGGCTGGCGCCCAGCTTCTCGATGATCGGATGGAGCGTGTTCGTCGGCCCCTCCGTGCGGCAGAAAGACGCGGCCGAACTGGAAGCCGCAATCGACCGCATACCCATGCCCGAACGGCGCACCGCCTGGCGCAAGGCGATCAACGGCGCCTTCTCGCCAGAGGAAATGGCGGAATCGCAGCGCCGCGTCGCCCTCGGCATCGGCTATCTGGAAAATGCCTTGGGACAGCGCCCATGGCTTGCGTCGGACAGCTACAGTCTGGCCGACATCAACGGCTTCAACCTCGCTTATGCCATGCCCCTGTCGCAGCCGCAGCTCTGCAACGACCAGCTCACGCCCAACATCATGCGCTGGCTGCGCGCCATTTACGCGCGGCCGGCGACCCGCGCCTGCTGGGCACTCGGCCGCACTGATCTCGCCCGCCGCATTTCCTTGCTCGAAAGCGAACCTGCATGACCGGCATCCTCTATCATGGCCAGCCCAACGGCCCGAGCTTCACTGTCCTCGCCGCCGCTTTCGAGAAAGGCGTCGATCTGGACCTCCACCCTATCGACCTTCGTGCGGGTGAGCGACACTCCACCGCCCTCCCCCATCCCCTCGAAGTGGACCAGTCGATCGAGGGCGAAGGCCCGGTGCTGATCGTGGGCGACGTCGCCATGACCGACAGCGTATTCCTCGCCTGTTATCTGGACGAGGCAGGAGACGGCCCGCCCATCCGCCCCATCGACCCCTACGCTCGATGGCAGATGATGGCTTGGTGCCGCTATGTGATCGAACGGGTCGCCCCGGCCGCCGCCGCGCTGGGCAATGCTGCCGCGCCTCCGCGCGCGGTCCCGGTCGGGATCGCCAGCGCGGATCTCGCCGAGCGCTGGCAGGACGCCGTCGAAGGCAGGGCAAGTGACACGCAATTGGCCGACAGCCGGGCCAAGATCGCCCAGGCGGTCGAAAAGATCGAAGCGCAACTGGCCGACGGACGCGACTGGCTGATAGGGGATTTTTCCATAGCCGACCTTGAAAGCTTCGCCTGGCTCGCCGGAATGCGCCCTCTCGTCCCCGAAGCCTTCGCCTCCGCTCCGCTGACCGACGCCTGGGAAATGCGCCTGCGCGCGCGCGCCTCCGTGCGGCAGGCGCGCGACCTCGCGACCGTCCCGAACCCCGAAGCCATCTGGGCGCCCGGCCCGGAGATCAACCGCTGGGGCTGATGCGATGCGCGCGATCGACTATTTCGACAGGGGCCATGATCGTGACCCCGAACGCCCCTGCCTGATCGACGCGGAAAGCGGCGAGACGCTGAGCTTCGCCCAGGTCGGGGCGCTGACCCGGCGGATCGCCGTCGCCCTCCATGCAGCGGGTTTCCGCGATCAGCAGCCGATCGCACTCTATGGCCCCAACAGCGCAATCATGATGGTCGCCCTGCTCGCGATCTGGCGCGCCAATGGCCAGTGGGTGCCGGTCAATACCCGCAACGCGATCGACGCCAATGCAGCCTATCTCGACTATGTCAGCTGCGGCTGGCTCTTCTATCACAGCAGCCAGACGAAGGATGTGGCCGCGCTCAAGGCGCGGGTGCCCAGCCTCTCCCGTTTCGTCTGCCTCGACCGCGCGCAGGATGGCGATCCCTCGCTCGATCAGTTCATCGCGAACTGCGACGTTGACAGCTTGCCCGACTTTTCCGATCCGTTCGGCAAGCCCGACGATATCGTCGGCCTCTTCCCCACCGGCGGCACCACCGGTCCGTCCAAGGGGGTGGTCGTCACCAATCTGGGCTGGGGCACGATGGTCGAGACGCTGGCGGCGGCGGTGGATGGCAGGACCGACACGCCAGTCTCACTCGTTGTCGCACCGATCACCCATGCCGCAGGGCCAGTGGCGCTGGCGACGCTGTCTCTGGGCGCCGCGCAGGTTATTCTGCCGGGCTTCGATGCGGCCGCCGTTCTGGACGCGATCGAACGCCATGGCATCACCCATGTCTATATGCCCCCGACTGCGCTCTACAGCCTGCTCGACGCGCCGGAACTGCCGGACAGCGATACCAAGTCGTTGAAAATATTCCTCCTCGTAGGCTCTCCCGTTTCCCCGGAGAAACTGCGCCGCGCGGTTCAGTTCTTCGGTCCCTGCCTCTGCCAGGCCTATGGTCAGGTCGAATCGCCAATGATCGTGACCTGGCTTTCGCCTGAGGATGTCGCCGCGGCAGCGGCCGGCGACCGGCCCGAACGACTCGCAAGTTGCGGCCGGCCGACCCGTCCCGTGACGGTCGCCATCATGGACGAGGACGGCAACCTCCTGCCCGATGGCGAGACGGGCGAACTGGTGGTCCGCGGCGTCCTCGTCTCGCGCGAATATTATGAGATGCCGCAGGCCACAGCCGAAATCCGCACCCATGGCTGGCATCATACCGGCGACATCGCTCGGTGCGACGCGGACGGCTATCTCTACATCGTCGACCGCAAGAAGGACATGGTCGTGTCCGGCGGATTCAACGTCTTCACCGCGGAGGTGGAAGCCGCCCTTACCGAACTGCCACAGGTGCGCGAATGTGCGGTCATCGGCATCCCCCATGAAAAATGGGGGGAGGCAGTTCACGCCATTGTCGTCGCCGACAATATCGGGGAGACAGAGATTATCGCCCATGCAAAGGCCCGGCTGGGCGGGGTGAAGGCGCCCAAGAGCGTCGCCTTCGTCCCGTCGATTCCCCGGACCGCCGCCGGAAAGATGGACAAGAAAGCCCTTCGCGCCGCGTGGTGGACCGGCGCGCGGATGGTCAATTAGGTGACGGATGCAAACATCTGCACCGCATAAGGAGAGGAAGAGGATGCGGGTCGCGATTGCGCTGCTGTTGGGAACGAGCCTGGCTTTGTCCGCCTGCGGGCAGGGCGCGAGCCAGACCGAAGCCGTGGGTTCGGGAACGGTGGACGCAGCACGCATTATCGCCGCCAGGCCGGCCGAATGGCTCTCGACCGGCCGCACCTATGACGAACAGCGATTCAGTCCGCTATCGGCGATCAATCAGGCTACAATCGGCAAGCTTGGCCTCGCCTGGTCGGCCGACATGGACACCAATCGCGGGCAGGAGGCGACACCGCTCTTCATCGACGGTACCCTCTATGTTTCGACCGCCTGGAGCATTGTGAAGGCCTATGATGCGCGCAGCGGCAAATTGCTCTGGTCCTACGACCCCGAAGTGCCGCGCGAGACCCTGGTCAAGGCCTGTTGCGACGCGGTCAATCGCGGCGTCGCGGCATGGGGCGACAAATTGTTCGTTGGCACGCTCGACGGTCGACTGCTCGCCATCAATCGCAAGAGCGGCAAGCCGGTCTGGAGCGTCGTCACGCTGGACCAGACGAAAAACTATACCATCACCGGCGCGCCGCGGGTGGTGAACGGCCTGGTCGTCATCGGCAATGGCGGCGCGGAATTCGGCGCGCGCGGCTATGTCGCGGCCTATGACGCGGATAGCGGCAAGGAAAAGTGGAAATTCTACACCGTCCCGGCACAGCCCGGCACCGAGAAGGAACCGGACTATCTCAAGAAAGCCGCCGCCACCTGGTATGGGGAATGGTGGAAACAGGGTGGTGGCGGCACCGTATGGGACGCCATGGCCTATGACCCTGAACTGGACCTGCTCTACATCGGCGTGGGCAATGGGTCACCCTGGAATCAGGCCTACCGATCGGAGGGCAAGGGCGACAATCTCTATCTGTCCTCGATCGTCGCGGTCCACGCGAAGACTGGCGAATATGCCTGGCATTACCAGACCACGCCCGGCGACAGCTGGGACTTCACCGCCACCCAGCACATCATGCTCGCCGACATGGAAATTGGCGGAGCCAAGCGCAAAGTGCTCATGCAGGCGCCGAAGAACGGCTTCTTCTATGTGCTGGACCGTACCAACGGAAAGCTCCTGTCGGCCAGGAATTTCGTGCCGGTCAACTGGGCGAGCGGCATCGACATGAAGACCGGCCGTCCGATCGAAAATCCGCAAGCCCGCTATTACAGGACCGGCAAGCCCTTCATCGGCTCCCCCGGCGCGACCGGCGCGCATAGCTGGCACCCGATGGCCTTCGATCCCAGGAGCCGGACCGTCTTCATTCCCGCCAACCTCGCCGCCTTCCCCTATATCCCGGAAAAGGGCTGGAGGGCCAACAAGCTGGGCTTCAATGTCGGCGTCGATATCGCGGCCGCCGCGATGCCGGCCGACAAGGCCGTGCGCGCGGCGGCGATGAACGCGACCACGGGCGCGCTCATCGCCTGGGATCCGGTCGCGCAGAAGGAAAAATGGCGCGTCTCCTACAAAGGGCCATGGAATGGGGGGCTGCTGGCGACCGGCGGCGACCTCGTCTTTCAGGGGACGGCGACTGGCGACTTCAACGCCTATGCGAGCGTGGACGGCCGCAAACTCTGGTCCTTCCCGGCACAGACCGGCATCGTTGCAGCGCCCATCAGCTATGAACTGGACGGGCAGCAATATGTGGCGGTGATGGCGGGTTGGGGCGGAGTCTGGGCGCTTGCGCCCGGCATCCTGTCCGACAAGAGCGGACCCAGCCGCAATATCAGCCGCCTGCTGGTTTTCAAGCTGGACGGGAAGGCCGCCCTGCCCCCCGCTCCGCCGCTGGCGAAGATGCCGCTCGACCCGCCGCCCTCCACCGCCAGCGCGGCGGAGATCGCAGCGGGCGGGGCGCGCTTCGGCCGCTATTGCAGCACTTGTCATGGCGATGCGGCAGTCGGGGGCAGCATCGTCCCCGACCTTCGCCACAGCGCCACCTTGAACGACAAGGCGACATGGCAGATGATCGTGCATGACGGCGCGCTCAAGGATAATGGCATGGTCAGCTTCGCCTCGATCTTCTCCGCCAAGGAGATCGAGGATATTCGCGCCTATGTCATTCACCGAGCCAATGAGGACAAGACACTGGAAAGCACACCCAATGCCCGTTGATCCGAGCAAAGTCATCGCCATCGACGTCCATGTCCATGCCGAAGTGTCGTGCCATGATCCCGAAGACCCGGTGATGGCCAAATATTTCGATGCTGCCTCCGCTTACTTCAAGGCGGATCGCAAGCGGCCGACCATCCCTGAAACGATCGCTTATTACCGGCAGCAGAATATCGCCTTCTGCTTGTTCACCGTCGATTGCGAAAGCGGGATCGGGGCCAAGCGGATCAGCAATTATGAAGTGGCGGAACTGGCTGCGAACGACAGCGACATCGTTATCCCCTTCGCGTCGATCGACCCGCGCAAGGGCAAGTTCGGCGCGCGTGAAGCCCGCGATCTGGTCGAAAATTATGGCGTCAAGGGCTTCAAGTTCCACGGCATCATGCAGGATTGCCACCCGGCCGACCGGGTCGCCTATCCCATCTATGAAGTGATCGCCGAATATAAACTGCCCGCCATCTTCCACACCGGCCATTCGGGCATGGGCACCGGAATGCGCGGCGGCGGCGGGGTGCGGTTGAAATATGGTCAGCCCATATTGGTGGACGATGTCGCGGTCGACTTCCCCGACATGAAGATCATCCTCGCCCATCCCAGCTGGCCCTGGACCGACGAAAGCCTGTCGATGGCGCTGCACAAGGACAATGTCTTCATGGACCTGTCCGGCTGGTCGCCCAAATATTTTCCGAAACAGGTGATCCAGTATGCCAACACGCAGTTGAAGCACAAGATGCTCTTCGGCTCCGACTGGCCGCTGATCCGCCCGGAAAAATGGATCGACGCGGCCCGCGAAGCCGGCTTCCGCGAAGAGGTGCTGCCCCTCATCATGAAGGACAATGCGGTAAAATTGCTGGGCCTGGGTTAGGGGATTATCAGCGCTGCTGCCCCCGCCCCGTCGCGGCCCAATAGATGCCGCCCATCAGATGGGCGAGATAGTTCGGATCGCGATACATCTCCACATCATGCCCCAATGTGGTCACGAACACCCGGCCTTTTTCATGATGATGATACCAGGCCACCGGATGATCCTTGCCCATCGGCCTGGAGACTTGCCCAGGCCAGATCTTCGTCGGATCATAGCTGCTCTCGTCGACCTTGAGCACCGGATTGATGCGGACATCATGAGGATTGGAAAGGACATAATATTCGTCGCTCCATATCCAGCGATCCGGCACGCCGAAACTGGCGGGGAAGCCTCTGTCCGCCACCGTCACCACCCCGGTCTGCAACATCGGATGAATGACGAAGCTGCGACCAACCATCGTCTCGTACCACGTCCATTGGCCGGGGGGCGTGATTGCGGCGCGATGCACCACGATCGCATTGCCGCCCGCGCGCATATAGTCCTCGAACTTTCTGCGCTGCGCCGGATTCAATTCCTCCCCCGGCGTATTCAGGAACATCACCGCCGCATATTGACTGAGATCGCCGTCGAACACATCCGTCCGGTTGGCCCAGGTGAATTCGAATGCGTGCAACTTGGCGAGCCGCTCCAGGCTGTCGCGGGCCACCGGTATATATTCATAATGATATGTGTTGGGGATGGAGAGCACCAGCAGCCGGTACTGGCTCTGCGCAAGCGCAACGGGTGCAAAGATCAGCGCCAGCAACATCGCGAGCAGCCGAAGCCCATGATTCATATCCACCTCCCGTCGATGATGTCACCCGCGATCGCCCGGCCGGCGACCGCGGGTGCCCTGCTTATTTGCGCTGCGCCGCGCTGGCGTCGCGCGCCGCGCGAAACTCGCTGTCGGCGGACCAGTTCGGCCAGCCATGACCATCGACGACCCGGCGCCCGACATTGTAAAGCAGGGTCATATCCCCCGCCCAGCTGCCCGTGTCCCAGCTATCGTCATATTGGTCGGCGGGCTGGTGGTAGCGATCGCGTGTATAGATGTCGCCCAGTTCCTTGCCGCGCGCAGCGCCGCCATTGACCAGCTCACGTCCCGGATTGAAGGAAATCGCCGGCACTCCGCGCTTCGCCATCGGGAAATGGTCGGAGCGGTAGAAGCTGCCGGCCTCCGGTCGCGCGTCAGGCGTGTAATGCCGGCCCAGCTTCTCGCCCTCCTCGGTCAGCATGGTCAGCAGGTCCAGCCTGGCCGCACCGGAAATGCTGAAATTCGTCGTCTTCTCGACGCCGAACGGTCCGTCCATATTGACGACGCCCGCCGTCGTCGCGAGCGGCCGCAAAGGATTGTCGGCATAATATTCGGAGCCGAGTAGCCCCTTTTCCTCCGCCGTCACCGCCAGGAACAACACGCTGCGCTCGGGTTTCGTCCCCTTGGCATAGGCCCGCGCCAGTTCCAGCAGCGCGGCGGTGCCCGACGCATTGTCACGCGCGCCATTATAGATGGTATCGCCCTTCGCGTCCGGCGCACCGATGCCCAGATGGTCCCAATGCGCCGAATAGATCACCGTCTCATCGGGATATTTGCTGCCCCGCACCAGCCCCGCGACATTGTGAGAGGTGATGATCTCGGACTTCACCGCATAATCCGCGCTCATCGTCGCCTTGAGCGGAATCGGCTTGAAATCCTTTTTGCGGGCCGCCGCCTTGGCCGCCTCGAAATCGATCCCCGACGCGGCCAGAATCTTGGCCGCCAGATCCTTCTGAATCCAGCCTTCCATCTGGGTATGCGCGGCCTTGGGATCGGCGCGAACGATGTCGAACATGGTGTTGGTGTTGCTGTTCTTAACGGTCGCCCAGCCG
Source organism: Sphingobium sp. V4 (assembly GCF_029590555.1). NCBI lineage: Bacteria > Pseudomonadati > Pseudomonadota > Alphaproteobacteria > Sphingomonadales > Sphingobiaceae > Sphingobium > Sphingobium sp. V4. The sequence continues at coordinate 327,048 of NZ_CP081002.1, forward strand.
TAGGAGGCCGGCTCGCTTTCATGCACCACCAGCACGCCGGCCGCACCCTGCCGCGCGGCTTCCTCATATTTGTAGGTCCAGCGGCCATAATAGGTCATCAGCTTGCCGCCGAAATCGCCCTCGCCCCCCTCGAAGTCCGGGTCATTGACCAGCACGACCATGATCTTGCCCTTCAGGTCCACGCCCTTGAAGTCGTCCCAGCCGCGTTCGGGCGCCTTGACGCCATAGCCGACGAAGACCAGCGGCAAGTCCGCGAATTTGACCGACGACTGGCCCGTCTCGGCCGCGCGCACCGCGATCTCACCGCCCTGCGCCAGAGGCTGCGTCGCGCCGCCGATCGTCATCGACAGTGCCGGGGTGCCCGTGATGTTCGACATGCGCAGCGGCACGTCCTGGAACCAGCCGTCCTTGTCGCCGGCCGGCGTCAGCCCCGCCGCCTTCATCTGCGCGGCGATATAGCCGATCGTCTTGGCCTCCGCCGGGGTCGCGGGGCCGCGCCCTTCAAATTCGTCGCTGGCCAGCGTCTTGATGTCGGTGACGATGCGCTGGACGTCGAACTGCGGCGCGGCGCCCGAAGCAGCCACCGCCATGGCGGAAGCGGATAACAGAGCGGCACCGGTCATGAACCGCAGAATCTTGAAACTTGGCGACATATTCCATCTCCGATAGGTCGGCATGGACGATGATCTGGCCGATCTTGCACGCCATGTCGATATATGTACGACCAATAAGCGACCGCTTATGCGCTGGACAGCAAGCGACCCTGCGCTAGGGTCATCCCACCCGCGTCAGCCAGAGCGAGCCCATGCACCCGATGCAATATTTCGAACTTCTCGTGGCGATGCTGCTGGCCATCATCGCGCTCCACTACGCAGCACACCGCCTTGGCCTGCCCCCGGCCGTCGCGCTGCTTTCGGGCGGCGCGCTGCTCGCCTTCCTGCCGGGCCTGCCGGTCATCTCGCTCGATCCCGAACTGGTCCTCGTCATCTTCCTGCCGCCCCTGCTGATGGACGGCGCCTGGTTCATCGCACTTGGCCATATGAAGCGCCACATGCTCGGCATCGTGTCGCTTGCGGTCGGGGCGGTGATCTTCACCACCCTTCTCGTGGCGGTGGTGGTCCATTTGCTGATGCCCTCGCTTCCCTGGGCCGCGTGCGCCGCGCTGGGCGCCATCGTCTCGCCGCCCGACGCCGTGTCCGCGCGCGCCGTGCTGCAACGGGTGAAGCTGCCCCGCCGGCTATCGATCCTGCTGGAAGGCGAAAGCCTGCTGAACGACGCCACCGGCCTGGTCCTGTTCCGCTTCGCCATCGCCGCCGGGGTGACGGGCAGCTTCAGCGCGGTCGACGCGCTGGGCAGCTTCCTGGCGCTTCTGGTCGGCGGCCTGTTGGTAGGCGCAGCGATCGGCGCAGCCTGGGTGCTGCTGGTGCGGCGACTGGGCGACGAATATCTGATGATCGCCTCCTCCATGCTGGCGCCCTGGTCGGCCTATCTGCTCGGTGAAACCTTCCACGTTTCGGGCGTGATCGCCACCGTGACGACGGGTCTCATCTGCGGCTGGTACCAGCATGTCGTATTTTCCGCCGCCGTGCGGATGCGCGGCACGTCCTTCTGGGCGGTCATGATCTTCCTGATGGAAGCGACCGTTTTCATGCTGATCGGCTCGTCGCTGCGCGGCGTGGTGGAGCGTGTCGGCGGCTTCGGCGTGGTGCTCGACGACATGGCGGTGCCCGTACTCGTCATCCTGCTCGCCTTGATCGTTGCGCGTTTCGCCTGGGTGTTCGGATCGGACGCGCTCCTGCGCCTCTTCTGCGCGATGGGGCTGCCCCATCGCGCGCCACTGGGCGCCGCGCGCTCCGCCGTGCTGAGCTGGGCAGGAATGCGTGGCGTGGTGACGCTGGCGGTGGCGCTCAGCGTGCCGCAGGATTTCCCCGGTCGCGACTTCATGCTGGTCGCCGCCTTCGGGGTCATCCTCGGCACCGTTCTCCTCCAGGGGACGACGCTTGGCCTGCTCATCCGCTGGGCCGGCCTCAGCGACACCGAGCATGAACGGCCGCGCCTCAGCATGAGCGAAGCGGAAGCCGCCATGGCGAAGGCCCAGGCCGTCAGGGTCGAGGCGCTGGCCTATGATGCGGACGGAACGCTGCTGCATCCGCAGCTCCTGACCCGCTACCAGCGTCGGGCCGAAATATCCGCCGACTATGCGGGCCAGGAAGAACATTATGCCGATCGGCTCCATGCCCATTTCGACCTGGTCCTGGAAGCGATCGCCGCCGGCCGCGCCGAACTGCTCCGCCTGCACCGGGCCGGCGACATCGACGAACATGTCCTTCAGGAACTGGAGCGCGACCTTGACCTGGAAGAACTGAGCGCCTGGTCCGCCAAGGCCTGACGGTCCATGGCGGCGTCGCTGGTTTAGGGACATTTACGGATAGGTCGACGCCTGCGGCCGCGTCATGCAGCGATCATGGACATGCGATTTGACATGGCGCAAAATGCCGCCCTCCCGACCATGGCCCGCGCCTGCGGCGGCCAGTCCTGCGACAGTTGCGTCGTGCGCGATCATGCCATTTGCGCCGACCTTTCCGATCCCGATCGCAACGCGCTGAGCCGGATCGGGCGGCGGGTGGCTCTCCATGCCGGGCAGACGGTGATGTGGGAAGGGGATGACAGCACTGTTGTCGCCAACGTCATCGAAGGCACGCTCAAGCTCGCCACCTCGACCGGCGACGGGCGCGAGCAGATCGTCGGCGTGGTCTATGCGTCCGACTTCATCGGTCGTCCCTTCGGCGCGCGCACGCCACACAGCGTTACAGCACTCACCGATGCGCGGCTCTGCCTTTTCCCGCGCGGCGCGTTCGACGGTTTCGCGATGCGGCATGGCGAATTGCAGCACCGGCTGCTCCAGCGGACGTTGGACGATCTCGATCGTACCCGTGCCTGGATGCTGCTCCTGGGACGCAAGACCGCGCGCGAGAAGGTCGCGACCTTCCTGCTCGACATGGGGCGGCGGCTGCGCGCCGACAGTGACGGGGTGATCGAACTGCCCCTCTCGCGCCAGCAGATCGCCGACATTTTGGGCATCACGATCGAGACGGTGTCGCGCCAGATGACCGAGATGAAACGCGCGGGCGTGATCGACCTGATCGGGCGACGCGGCGTTCGGCTGGTCGACAAGGCCGCGCTGGAGCGGCTGGCGGACGCGGATTAGCGCCTGCCCGGCTTTAACGACCGCAATCTCTTATTTCATGGGCTTCCCTCCCTGCGCGGGAACGACGAAGTGAATGGGGCATGGCGCGCCCCTCTTCGCCCTCAGGCCTACGCATTTTCCCGTAAAGACCCATCCTCCCACTTTTGACAGACGCAGGCCATGGGTGCGGCATTCCGGACAGGGGCGTCGCAAAGCCTTCAAGCGGGGAATGTCCATGGACAGATTGGTTTTGAGGACGGGCGGCTGGTTCGCGCTCGCACTCGCCGCCTTCGCAGCGATGCTGGCGGCGGCGGACGGCGGTTTCGCCGTCCATATGGGGATCATCAGCGCGGTGGCGCTGGGGCTGGCGATATCCGCCATGCGCAGCGCCGACTATGCCGGCATCATGCGCGGGCTGGTGAAGATGCCGGCCGACCAGGGGCTCTATTATGACGATGTGATCCGCTGGGGCGTGATCGCTACGGTCTTCTGGGGTCTCGCGGGATTTCTGGCCGGTCTCTACATCGCGCTGCAACTTGCCTTTCCCGCACTCAACCTGGGTCTCGAATATACCAGCTTCGGACGGCTTCGGCCGCTCCATACCTCGGCGGTCATCTTCGCCTTCGGCGGCAACGCGCTGATCGCGACCAGCTTCTATGTCGTGCAGCGCACCTGCCGCGCACGGCTGTTCTCGCCGAAGCTCGCCGATTTCGTCTTCTGGGGCTATCAGCTCTTCATCGTCCTCGCCGCGACCGGCTATCTGCTCGGCATCACGGAGGGCAAGGAATATGCCGAACCCGAATGGTATGTGGACCTGTGGCTGACGATCGTCTGGGTCGCCTATCTGGTCGTGTTCGGCGGCACCGTGATGAAGCGGTCGGAGCCGCACATCTATGTGGCCAACTGGTTCTACCTCAGCTTCATCCTGACCATCGCGATGCTGCACATCGTCAACAATCTGTCGATGCCGGTCAGCCTGCTCGGGTCCAAGAGCTACAGCGCCTTTGCCGGCGTGCAGGATGCGCTGACGCAATGGTGGTACGGCCATAATGCGGTCGGCTTCTTCCTGACCGCCGGCTTCCTCGCCATGATGTATTATTTCGTGCCCAAGCAGGCGGAACGGCCGGTCTACAGCTATCGCCTGTCGATCATCCACTTCTGGTCGCTGATCTTCCTCTATATCTGGGCGGGTCCGCACCACCTGCACTATACCGCGCTCCCCGACTGGGCGCAGACGCTGGGCATGGTCTTCTCGATCATGTTGTGGATGCCCAGCTGGGGCGGGATGATCAACGGCCTGATGACGCTGAACGGCGCCTGGGACAAGATCCGCACCGACCCGATCATCCGCATGATGGTGATGGCGCTGGCCTTTTACGGCATGTCCACTTTCGAAGGGCCGATGATGTCGGTGAAGGCAGTCAACAGCCTCAGCCACTATACCGACTGGACCATCGGCCACGTCCATAGCGGCGCGCTGGGCTGGAACGGCCTCATCACTTTCGCCTGCCTCTATTATCTGACGCCCCGCCTTTGGAAGCGCGAGCGGCTCTACAGCCTGCGCCTCATCAACTGGCACTTCTGGCTCGCGACCGTGGGGATCGTCCTCTACGCCGCCGCCATGTGGGTCGCGGGCATCATGCAAGGGCTGATGTGGCGCGAATATGGCAGCGACGGCTATCTCGTCTACGCCTTCTCCGAAGTCGTGCGCGCGATGTGGCCCATGTACCTCATCCGCGCGGCGGGCGGGCTGCTTTACCTCTCCGGCGCGATCATCATGGCCTGGAACATTGGCATGACCATCGCGGGCAAGCCGCTGCGCGAGGAACAGCCGCTGCGCGACGCGGCCTATGACGCGATCGCCGACAAGCCCCTCATCGCCGCTCAGCCAGCCTAAGGGAGACACGGGACATGGTTTCCAAATATTTCGATCATGGCAGGCTGGAGCGCAATATCTCGCTGCTGGGCATTGCCTCTCTCATCGTCGTCGCCATTGGCGGCATCGTGGAAATCGCGCCCCTCTTCTGGATCGACAACACGATCGAGAAGGTGGAGGGGGTGCGCCCCTATACCCCGCTGGAGCTGGCGGGCCGGAACATCTACATTCGCGAAGGCTGCTACAATTGCCACAGCCAGATGATCCGCCCCTTCCGCGACGAGACCGAACGCTATGGCCATTACAGCCTGGCGGCTGAGAGCATGTACGACCATCCCTTCCAATGGGGGTCGAAGCGCACCGGGCCGGACCTGGCGCGGGTCGGCGGCCGCTATTCGGACGAATGGCATGTCCAGCATCTCAAGGATCCGCGCGCCGTGGTGCCGGAATCGATCATGCCGACCTATCCCTTCCTTGGCGAGCGCGAGCTGAAGACCGGCGACATGCGCGGCGACCTGACCGCGCTGACGCGGGTCGGCGTGCCCTACAGCAAGGATGACGTGGCCAAGGCGAACGACGACCTGATGGCACAGGCCGATCCCGATGCCGACACCGCCGACCTGCGCAAACGCTATCCCAAGGCGCAGGTCCGCGATTTCGACGGCAACCCGAACAAGCTGACCGAGATGGACGCGCTGGTCGCCTATCTCCAGATGATCGGCACTCTGGTCGATGTCGACGCGGCCAAGCCCCTGGAAAAGACGCCGCAGGAGGGGTCGCGATGAACTACGACGCCCTGCGCCATTTCGCCGACAGCTGGGGGCTGGTCTTCATGGGGGTCAGCTACCTCATCCTCATCGGCTGGCACTTCCTGCCCCGCGGCCGCCGGCACAGCCAGCGCGCCGCCACGATGATCTTCACCGAGACTGAGACGGAGGCCGACCATGGCTGACGCAAGCGACAAGCGGATCGACACCGCCACCGGCACCGAACTCAAGGGCCATGAATGGGACGGCATCGCCGAACTGGACACGCCGCTGCCACGCTGGTGGTTGTGGACTTTCTATGCGACCATCCTCTTCGCGATCGGCTATTGCATCGCCTATCCCGCCTGGCCGCTGGTGAGCGACTATACGCGGGGCACGCTTGGCTGGTCGAGCCGGGGTACGCTGGAGCAGGAACTTGCGGCGCGCGAGGCGCAGATCGCGCCGATCCACAAGGCGATCGCGGACACGTCGATCACCGACCTGCCCGGCCGGCCGCACCTGATGCAGGCGGCGGTCGAGGGCGGCCGCGCCGCCTTCAAGGTCCATTGCGTCCAGTGCCATGGCTCGGGCGCTGCCGGGGCAAAGGGCTATCCCAACCTCAATGACGATGACTGGTTGTGGGGCGGCGATCTTGCCACCATCGAAAGGACCATCGTCGACGGGGTGCGCAATCCCGATCATGATGCGACGCGCCAGTCGATCATGCCCGCCTTCGGCCGCGACCAGTTGCTGACCGGCACGCAGGTAGACGACCTGGTCGCCCATGTCCGCGTCATCAGCCGGCAGGACAAGCCCGGCGCAGCCTCGCAGCGCGGCGCCAGGCTGTTCGCGGACAATTGCGCGGTTTGCCACGGCGCGGACGGCAAGGGTAGCCGCACTCTGGGCGCGCCCAACCTGACCGACGGCATCTGGCTCTATGGCGGTGATGCGGGCACGATCCGGGAGACTATATGGAACAGCCGCCAGGGCGTGATGCCGCGCTGGGACGACAAGCTCGACAAGGCAACCATCCGGATGCTGGCGGCCTATGTCCACAGCCTGGGCGGCGGCGAGGCGACTCCGGTGGAAGCGGCCAATGGTGCGGAGTGACCCCCCGCAAATCCTCCTCTGGAAGGTGGGGTGGCATCGCGACGCGATGACGGAGGGGCGTCGCGCCATCGACAGGGCGACACCCTTCCACCACCGCCTCGGGCGGCGGTCCCCCTCCCCTTGCAGGGGAGGATCGGTGACGTGCTGATGCCTCCGGCCTCCGGCGACCTCTACGAGAAGCGCAAGGGCGTCTATCCCAAGGCGGTCGATGGCTTCTATCGCCGCCTGAAATGGGCGATCATGGCGGTGACGTTGGCTATTTACTGGGGGACGCCCTGGATTCGCTGGGATCGCGGTCCCTACGCGCCCGATCAGGCGGTGCTGGTCGACCTCGCCCACCGGCGCTTCTACATGTTCGCCATCGAGATCTGGCCCCACGAATTCTATTATGTGGCGGGCCTGCTCGTCATGGCGGGGATAGGGCTGTTCCTGGTGACATCGGCGGTGGGCCGCGCCTGGTGCGGCTATGCCTGCCCGCAGACCGTCTGGACCGACCTCTACCAGCATGTCGAGCGCTTTATCGACGGCGACCGCAATGCGCAGATCAGGTTGGCGAAGGCGCCATGGAGCGCCGCCAAAGCGGCCCGGCGCCTCGCCAAATGGGGCGTATGGCTGGCCATCGCCTTCCTGACCGGCGGCGCGTGGATCTTCTATTTCGCGGACGCGCCGACGCTCCAGCGGGAATTCTGGACGGGTTCGGCCGCGCCCGTCGCCTATGGGACGGTCGGCGTGCTGACCGCCACGACCTTCATCCTGGGCGGCTTCCTGCGCGAACAGCTGTGTATCTACATGTGTCCCTGGCCGCGCATCCAGACGGCGATGCTGGATGAAAAATCGCTGGTCGTCACCTACAAGGACTGGCGTGGGGAAAAGCGTGCAAGCCTGAAGAAGGCGGAGGCGCATCCGGGCGATTTCGGCGACTGCATCGACTGCAATCAGTGCGTCGCGGTCTGCCCGACCGGCATTGACATTCGCGAAGGGCCACAGATCGGCTGCATCACCTGTGCGTTGTGCATCGACGCCTGCGACAAGGTGATGGCGCAGGTCGGACGGCCCCGCGGGCTGATCGACTATTGCACGCAGGAGGATGCCGAGGCCGAGAAGAATGGCGCGCCATCCAGGCCGATATTGAGGACGCTGCTGCGGCCGCGCACTATCGCCTATGCAGCGATATGGACGTCGATCGGCGCGGCCATGCTGTTCGCGCTCGGCGCGCGCACCCGCATCGACATCGCCGCGCAGCAGGACCGCAACCCCATCTTCGTCCGGCTGTCCGATGGCGCGATCCGCAACGCCTATATGGTCAAGGTCCGCAACATGGAGGCCCGGCCGCGCCCGGTGCGGGTCAAGGTCGAAGGACTGGCCGACGCCAGGCTGTGGACCGACGCCATGCCGCGCGATGCCGCCGCGCCGTCCGTCACCGCCACGGTCCCGGCCGACAGCGTGGCCAAGTTGCGGATCTTCATCGCCGCCCCTCCCGCCGGACCCGCGCGGCAGGATTTCAGATTCACCGTGACCGCCACCGACCGCGAAGGCGGCGACGCGCGCGAACCCGCCCGTTTTGAAAGGCCCTGACCCATGCAGACCCGACGCTTCACCGGCTGGCACATGACCGGCATATTGGTCGCCTTCTTCGCCGTGGTGATCGCCGTGAATCTGCTGATGGCGACGGTCGCGATCCGCTCCTTTGGCGGGACGGTGGTCGCCAACAGCTATGTCGAGAGCCAGAAGTTCAACCGCTATCTGACGCAGGCGCGGGCGCAGGACCAGCTTGGCTGGAAGGATCATGTGGCGCTGACCGACCGCCGCCAGGTGACGCTGGCGCTGGCCGGCCGCTCAGGCGCGCCGATCCTCGGTGCGCCGGTGACGGCGGTGGCGGAGCATCCGCTCGGTCGCGCGGCCGACATTCCGCTCATCTTCCACGAAACGGCGCCGGGCCGCTATGCCAGCGACCGCGCCCTGCCGGCCGGGCGCTGGCAGCTGCGCTTCGACATCAACCATGGCGCGCAGCATCTGTTGCGGGAGGTGATGTGATGGCGACCCAACCCCTGTTCCAACCAGCGCCGCACACCCTTCCCGCCACCATCGAAAGCCTGTTCGCCGTCCCCTCGCTCCATTGCGCCGGCTGCATTTCCAAGATCGAGAATGGCCTTGCCAAGGTGCCCGGCATCGATTCCGCACGAGTCAACATGAGCGCCAGGCGGGTAGCGATCCGGCATGATCCGGCGCTGGCGCCGCCTGCGTTGAAAGCCGCCATCGCCGCACTGGGCTTCGACGCGGAACCGCTGGCCGACCCTGCCGTCGATACTGCCGCGGCGGAAAATCGCGCGCTCGTCCGGGCGCTGGCGGTGGCGGGCTTTGCCGCGATGAACATCATGCTGCTGTCGGTGTCGATCTGGTCCGGCGCGGACGGTGCGACACGGCAGATGTTTCACTGGCTGTCCGCCATCATCGCGCTGCCGACCGTCGCCTATGCGGGCCGACCCTTCTTCCGCTCCGCCTGGGCGGCGGTGCGGCAACGGCGCACCAACATGGACGTGCCGATCAGCATCGGGGTGCTGCTGACGACGGGGATGAGCCTCTTTGAAACGCTGACCGGCGGCGACCACGCCTGGTTCGACGGGGCGGTGATGCTGCTCTTCTTCCTGTTGGCGGGCCGCTGCCTCGACAGCATGATGCGCGGGCGGGCGCGGGCGGGCGTCGCCGCACTGCTCAGGCAGACCGCGCCGGGCGCGCTGGTGCTGGAAGCCGGCGGACGCAGCGTGTGGACCAGGGCCGATGCGTTGCGGCCGGGGATGGAGATGCTGGTCGCCGCGGGGGAGCGACTGGCGGCGGACGGGCGCGTATTGGAGGGGACCAGCGGTCTGGACATATCGTTCCTGACCGGGGAAAGCGCGCCCGTCCGTGTCGGTCCCGGCGACGATGCGCAGGCCGGCGCGCTCAATATCGAAGGGCCGATCCGCGTCGCGGTCACGGCGGCAGGACCGGATACCGTGATCGCCGACATAGCCCGCCTGATGGAACAGGCCGCACAGGGCAGGTCGCGCTATGTGCGGCTGGCGGACCGGGCGGCACGGCTTTATGCGCCCTGCGTCCATGCGCTGGCGGCCCTGTCCTTCCTCGGTTGGCTGGTCGCTGGAGCGGGCGTCCATCAGGCGCTGCTGATCGCGGTCGCGGTTCTGCTCATCACCTGCCCCTGCGCGCTCGGGCTGGCGGTCCCGGCCGCCCAGGTGGTCGCGTGCGGCGCGCTCATGCGGCGCGGCGTGCTGGTCAAGGACGGGTCGGCGCTGGAGCGGCTGGCGGAGGTGGACGAGATTGTCTTCGACAAGACCGGCACGCTGACGCTCGGCCGCCCGGTGCCGTGCGATCTTGATCGGCTCGCCGACGAAGATCGCGCCATCCTGCTGGCGCTGGCGCGCGCCAGCCGCCATCCGCTCAGCAACGCCCTGCGCCAGGCGCTCGACGGCATGGAAGCGGCCCCGATCGCGGATGTTCGGGAGGTCGCCGGCGAGGGCGTGTTCGCCCGATACCGGAACGAAGCCGTCGCACTCGCCCGCCCGCGCAGCCTCATCAACCTGTTCGGGCTGGCCAGCGAATATCGGCGCGGCGAGACGGCGACGCTGCTCTGCTTCGCCGATGCGATCCGTCCCGATGCATTGGAGGTGGTCGCGGACCTGCGCGAAGCCGGGCTCCAGACCCTCATCGCCAGCGGCGACCGGCCCGAGGCGCTGGAGGAGATCGCCCGCGCGACCCGCACCACCGCAATCGGCCATCTGCGGCCTGCGGAAAAGCTGGCCCTGATCGAGCGACTGAAGCGGCAGGGGCGGCGGGTGCTGATGGTGGGAGACGGCCTCAATGACGGGCCGGCGCTGGCGGCGGGCCATGCCAGCATGGCGCCCGCATCCGCCAGCGACGCAAGCCAGCTGACCGCCGACATCGTCTTTCTGGGTGATCGTCTGGCGCCAGTGGCGGTCACGCTGCGCGCCGCGCGACGGACGGTGCGGGTGGTGAAGCAGAATTTCGCGCTGGCGATCGGTTATAATGTGCTGGCGGTGCCGCTTGCGATCGGCGGCGCGGTCACACCCCTGGTCGCGGCGGTCGCCATGTCGCTCTCCTCGCTGATCGTAGTCGCCAACGCCCTGCGCCTGAACGGGAGCGCCCGATGACCGGCCTCGTCCTTCTTGTCCCGCTGGCGCTCATCTGCGGCCTGGTCGCGCTGGCAGCCTTCTTTCTGGCCATGCGCAACGGCCAGTTCGACGATCTGGACGGCGCGGCCATGCGTATCCTGGCCGAACCGGACGAGGAGTAAGCAAACAGCCCGCGTGGCCGGCGCTCAACGCTCGAACAGACGATCCTTCAGCGCCTCGCGCGCTTGCCAGCCCCGTTGTTCCAGTTCTGGCGTGGCGCATGGTCCGTCGGGATAACCGATGCAGAGCAGGGCGATCAGGCGCCAGTCGTCGGGTACCTCCAGCATCGCGGCGATCGTCGCCGGGTCGACGATCGACACCCAGCCAAGGCCAATGCCCCGCGCCCGTGCCGCCAGCCACAGGGTGTGAATCGCCATGACGGTGGAATAGCGCAACATCTCGTGCATGGTCGCGATGCCAAGGCCGTGGCCCGTTTCGGGATGTTCGTCGGAGAAGACTGCGAGCAGCTGGGGCGCCTCGCGCACGCCATGCAGCTTGAGCGAAAGATAGTGAGCGCGCTGGTCGGCGTCCGCGTAGCGATCTGCGGCGGCGCGGCGCTGCCGATCGACATGCTCGGCAATCCGCGTCTTCAGATCGCGCGAACCGATCCGCACCAGCCGCCAGGGCTGCGCATTGCCGACAGACGGTGCCAGGCTGACCTTGGCCAGCAGCTCCTGCATGACAGGTTCCGGCACTTCATCGGTTCGGAAATGCCGGACGTCGCGGCGCCAGCACAGCAGCGCGTCGAATTGCTCCAGGAAAGTGGCGTCGAAATCGGGCGGCGCTGCGTTCAAAATTCGATGCCCTTCTGCGCCTTCACGCCAGACCGGAAGGGATGCTTCACCATCACCATGTCCGTCACCAGATCGGCCGCCTCGACCAGCGCATCGGGCGCATTACGCCCGGTGATGATGACATGCTTCATTGCATCCCGCTCCGTGACTGCGGCCAGCACTTCGTCCAGCGGCAGATAATCATAGCGTAGCACGATGTTGAGTTCATCGGCCAGCACCATGTCATAGGCCGGATCGGCGATCATCCGCTTAACTTCGTCCCACGCCATGCGCGCCATCGCGACGTCGCGCGCGCGATCTTGCGTGTTCCAGGTAAAGCCCTCCCCCATCGGCTTGAATGCGACATTGTCGGGGAAGGCATCGAACACCGCCTTCTCGCCGGTCGCCATCGCGCCCTTCACGAACTGCACGACGCCGACCTTCATGCCATGTCCGATGGCGCGCACGACCATGCCCAGCGCCGCGCTGGTCTTGCCCTTACCCTTGCCGGTATGGACGATCAACAGCCCCTTTTCCTGGGTCTTGTTGGCCATGATCTTCGCTTGCGCCGCCTGTTTCTTGCGCATCTTCTCGGCGTGGCGCGCTTCGGCGTCCTGCGTCATCCTTTCTCCTTCCGCATCAGATAAATGTCCATGATCCAGCCGTGCCGGGCGCGCAGCGCCGCGCGCTGCTCCACGATGTGGGGGGCGACCAGCGTCAATTCCCCGGCGACCAAGGTCTGTCCCGCCATGCCCAAATAGGCGCCCCACCATATCCGCACGCCCGCCGGGTCGACCGCCTGGAACGCGCAGCCGCCGTCCAGCATCACGGCGACGCTGTCGGCCTGCGCCGGCCAGCCATGGTCGCGCAATTGCCGTCCGGTGGTGACAACGACCGGCTCCGCCAGAGCGTTCAGGGGAATGGCGTGCGCGGCGGTCAAAGCCTGTAGGCTGCTGATCCCCGGCACCACCGACACGCGCAAATCCACGCCCAAGGCGCGGAGCCGCTCGGCGATCCGCAACGTGCTGTCATAGAGCGACGGATCGCCCCAGACGAGCAGCGCCAACCGGCCACCAGCGGGCAGATGCACCGCCAACTGCTCGGCCCAGCAGGCGGCGATGGCGTCATGCCAGTCCTGCACCGCGCCCAGATAATCGCCCTGCCCCCGCCGCACCGGCAGGTCGAACTCGACGATCCGGGTATCGCCCGTCAGCACGCTGGCGCAGATATGCCGGCGCACCGCGATCAGGTCCGTCTTGTCCTCGCCCTTGCGGGGCAGCAGGATCAGGTCGGCGGCATTCATGGCGCGGATCGCCGCCAACGTGAGTTGCTCCGGATCGCCGGTGCCGATACCGATCAGGGTCAGGTCGATCATGCGGCGGGCGCGATCATGTGGAAGAAGCTGCCGGTGACGCATCCCCGCCGCGACCCGGTTTCCGCCACCGCCGCCCCATCGGCGTCGGTCACGTGCGCCAGTGGCGCGTCGGGCTGGTCGAGGATGGTCGAATAGTGAAATTCATGGCCCCGCAGTGCCGTTCCCGCCGCCAGCGCCCCGACCGGCGCCAGCAGCGCGGCGTGACGATAGCCCAGATGCATCCGGCGCTGGGCGTAGCTGGTGACGAGGCCCAGCAGGCCGGCCATGGCGTGACGCCCCCCGTCCTTGTCGACCAGCGCTTCGCCCAGCACCATGTAGCCGCCGCATTCCCCATGCACCGGCCGGTTCGCCGCATGGCGGCGCAGCCCCGCCAGGAAGCGCGAGGCCGCAGCGATTCGCCCGGCATGAAGTTCGGGATAGCCGCCGGGCAACCAGACAAGATCGGCATCCGCTGCCGGCGCTTCGTCTGCCAGGGGGGAAAAGGCCTGTAGCTCGGCGCCGGCGCGGCGCCAGCCTTCCAGCAGGTGCGGATAGATGAAGGAAAAGGCTTCGTCGCGCGCCAACGCGATGCGCTGGGCGGGAGGCGGCGGCAACGCCCCGCCGCCCCCAACAACAACGCCTGCGGCCGCCTGCCGGATCGCGGTGAGATCGGCATGATCGCGCAGGAAGGCGGCATAATCAGCGATCGCCCGGTCGAGATCGGGATGCTCGACTGCCTGCACCAGACCCAGATGCCGCTCCGGCAGGCTGAGGTCGCCGCGCCGGGGGAGCGCGCCCAGTACCGGGATGCCGGCCATCTCCATGCCGCGACGCACCAGCCGTTCATGCCGCGGACTGGCGACGCGATTGAGGATGACGCCGGCAATGGGCAAGCCGGGATCGAAGCGGGCAAAGCCCAGCGCGGTCGCGGCGGCGGACTGTGCCTGCCCGGATACATCGATCACCAGCACGACCGGCCATCCCATCCGCCGCGCCAGGTCGGCGCTCGCGCCATGACCGGCGCCGCCCCTGCTGGCCACACCATCATACAGGCCCATCGATCCTTCCGCGATCGCCAGATCGGCTCCGGTCGCCTGGGCAACGATCGTGTCGATCAGCCCCGGCGTCATCGCCCAGCTGTCCAGATTGAACGAGGCGCGCCCGCAGGCCGCGCGATGAAAGGCCGGGTCGATATAATCCGGCCCGCTCTTGAACGGCTGGACGGCCAACCCGTCCTCGCTCAGCGCCCGCAACAGACCCAGCATGACCGTGGTCTTGCCCGTCCCCGAGGCCGGTGCGGCGATCATCAGTCCGGGCGCATTCATTCGGTGATACCCGCAAAAAGTGAATCGGCCGACTGTGGCCGGAAACGGCGATCGTAATCGGGCGCGTACAGGCTGCTTTCACCAAAGCGCTCAGCCGCCAGCACCTGGCCCACGAGGATCAGCGCCGTGCGCTCGATGCTGCCCGCCACGGCCTGCTCGATGGTGGCGAGCGTCCCGCGCACGATCCTCTGGTCCGGCCAGCTGGCCCGCCACACGACCGCCACCGGACAGTCCGCTCCGTGGATCGGCAGCAGGTCGGCCACGACCTGCGCCAGATTGTGGATGGACAGGTGGATGGCCAGCGTGGCGCCGCTCGCCCCGAAAGCGGCGAGATTTTCGCTCGCCGGCATGGCGCTGGCGCGGCCGGGGGTGCGGGTCAGCACCAGCGACTGGGCGAGGCCCGGCAGCGTCAGTTCCGCCTCCAGCGCGGCGGCGGCGGCGGCAAAGGCGGGCACGCCGGGCGTCACCTCATAGGGAATGGCGAGCGCGCGCAGGCGGCGCAACTGCTCCCCCATCGCCGACCAGACGGACAGGTCGCCCGAATGCAACCGAGCCACATCCAGGCCCGCCACATGGGCGGCCGCCATTTCGGCGATGATCTCATCGAGCGAGAGCGTCGCCGTGTTCACGATGCGCGCGCCGGGCGGACAATGGTCCAGCAAGGCGATCGGCACCAGCGACCCGGCATAGAGGCAGACCGGCGATGCCGCGATCCGGTCCCGGCCGCGCAGGGTCAGCAGATCGGGTGCGCCGGGACCGGCGCCGATGAAATATATCGTCATGAAAAAGCTCCTCGGGCGATGGCGCAGGTCGCCATCCGGTCGGGTGCGATGAAGCGGGATACGATCAGCGATGCGCCCGGTCCCGCGGCCGCCAGCGCTACTGCCTCACATAGGCTGCCGACGCCGCGCGCCGCGAGGCTCGCGGCGGATCGGGTCGGGGTGGCCACGGCCATCAACGCATCGGGTGCAATGCCCGCCAGCGGCACTCCGAGTTCCTCGGCCAGCGGAGCGAGCAGCGCCAACTTGTCATCGGGCGCCGCGATCAGCGTCACTGGAGGCAGGCCACGCCCCGCGCCGTCCAGCGCCGCGCGCAACGATGCCGCACCCGCCCCGGCGCGAAATCCGAAACCCGCCACGATCACAGGGTCACGCTCCACTGCACCAGCGGATAGCTCGCGCGCCACCCCCGCCGCGATCCGATCGGCGCGGCCTGCGCCAGGTCGATCCGCAGCAGATGCCCGCCCTTGGCCGCGTGCCAACGGCCGAGCAGCGCTTCGGACTCCAATGTCACGGCATTGGCGACCAATCGCCGCCCCACAGGCAAGCGCGCCCAGAGCGCTTCCAGCAGCGCCTCCGACAGGCCTCCACCGATGAAGACCGCATCCGGCACGCCGTGTGGCAACAGGTCTGGCGCACGACCGGTCAGCACGTCGATCCGGTCCACGCCCAGCGCCGTGGCGTTCACTTTGATCCGGGTCGCGCGCACCGGATCGCCCTCCAGCGCGACGACGCGATTGGCGGGATGGGCCAGCAGCCATTCGATCCCGATCGACCCCGATCCCGCCCCGATGTCCCACAATAGTTCGCCCGGCCGTGGTGCCAAAGCAGACAGGGTCAGCGCCCGCACCGGCCTCTTGCTGATCTGCCCGTCATGATCGAACCATTCGTCGGCGATGCCCGATGCGCAGGACAGCACCCTGCCCTCTCCCGCGCAGTCGATCCCGATCGCGACGGGGTGCGCTATATCGTCCGGCATCGGGCTGTCGGCGCGCACGACCCGCACCCGCTCGCGCGGACCGCCCAGCGCCTCCAGCAGGTGCAGGGTCGATGCGCCGAAGCCCTGATCGCGCAGGTAGGCCGCCACCTCGCCCACCGCCGCGCCATCGCGCAGCAACGCTACCATGCGCCGCCCCGGCGCGAGGTCCGGCCGCAGCCGCGTAACCGGCGCCGCGTGCAACGGGACGCAGGCCATGTCCTGAACCGCCCAGCCCAGCCGCGCCGCCGCCAGCGAGAATGTGGAAAGCGTCGGACAGGCCACCCATTCCGCTCGCCCCAGTTCCTGGGCCAGGCTACGTCCCGCCCCGAACCAGAAAGGATCGCCCGACGCCAGCACGACCACCCGCCGGCCGCGCTCCGCCAACAACAGCGGGACGCCATCGGCGAAGGGGACTGGCCATTGCAGCATCCGCGCCCTATGCTCGCCCAGCAGCGCAAGATGCCGGGCCGGTCCCATGACCAGTTCCGCCGCATCGATCGCCGCGCGGGCTGGCGCGCCCAGGCCGTCCCATCCATCCTCGCCGATGCCGACGATCGTCAGCCATGGCCGTGCCGGACTATCAGCCATGCGCAACATCCTCATATTGGGCGGCACGACCGAAGCCAGCGCGCTTGCCCGCCTGCTCGCACAGTGCGGCGATCAGGCGACGCTCAGCTATGCCGGCCGGGTCGAAAGCCCGCGTCCCCAGCCCGTTCCGGTGCGGGTCGGCGGCTTCGGCGGGGTGGAGGGGCTGGTGGACCATCTGCGCGCGCAGGGCGTCACCCATCTGGTCGACGCCACCCACCCCTTTGCAGCGACGATGAGCGCCAATGCCGTGGCGGCAGCACGCATCGCCGCCATCCCTCACGTCGCCCTGACCCGTCCGCCATGGGCCGCCACCACCGGGGACCGATGGCGCCATGTCCCGGACCTGACGGCTGCGATGGAGGCGATCGACGGCCCCACCATGCGGATCATGCTGGCGCTCGGCCGGATGCACGCGGATGCCTTCGCTGTCCGCCCGCAGCATTTCTACCTGCTGCGCTTCATCGATCCGCCACTCGCGCCGCCGGCCCTGCCCCATCACCATCTGGTCGTCGATCGCGGGCCTTTCGACATGGATGGCGACGCGCGACTGATGCAGGCGCACCGGATCGACCTCATCCTCTGCAAGAATGCCGGCGGAACGGGCGCACAGGCCAAGTTGGCCGCCGCGCGCCACCTGGGCCTGCCCGTGCTGATGATCGATCGGCCCGCCCTGCCCGACCGGCTGGAACTGCATGATCCGCAGGCGGTGCTGCGCTGGCTCGATCATGGCGCCGACCGGGGCGTGTAGAGGATCGGCGCGCCATCGCGCGGGATCATCCGCGTCTGGCTCGATCCGACGATAACCAAAGTCCGCATGTCGGCCATGTCGGGCGTTGCCTGCGACAAGGGGACGACATGCAGCGTTTCCTCAGGCATCGACACCGCCCGCGCGAACAGGATAGGCCGGTCGTCTCCGCTCGCATCCCGCAGCAGGTCGAGCGCGCGCACGAAACCCTCCGGCCGGGCCTTGGATCGTGGATTATAGAGGGCGATAGCGAAATCCGCTTCCACCGCCAGCCGCAGCCGTCGCTCCACCAGCGCCCAGGGCTTGAGATTGTCCGACAGGTTGATGGCGCAAAAATCATGGCCAAGCGGCGCGCCCGCCCGCGCACTGGCCGCCAGCATCGCGGTAATACCCGGCAGCACGCGAATATCGAGATCGCGCCATGCGGCCGGCCCGGCCTCCAGCACCTCGAACACCGCCGCCGCCATCGCGAAGACGCCCGGATCGCCCGAGGACACAACGACGACCCGTCGGCCCGCCGCCGCCATCTCCAGCGCATGAGCGGCGCGTTCGCATTCCACCCGATTGTCGGAGGGATGCAGGGTCAGGCCATCGCGCGGTGCGATCCGCGCGACATAGGGGATATAGCCCACCACGTCGGTCGCCTCGGTCAATGCCGCCGTAACTTCGGGCGTGACCAGCGCTTCGCTGCCCGGTCCCAGCCCGGCGATGGCGATCCACCCGCTCATGGCCGCCGCCCCTGACCATGGATCAGCAGGATAGAGAAGTAGGGCGTGACCTTGTCCGCATCGGCCAGCGGCGTCACCTTCTGTTCGGGCATGGCGGCATGTTCGACCAGCCACGCCTCGGCCTCGCGCCCGGCCGCCGCAACCGCACGGCGCAGCTTGGGCAGGTTGCGGCCGATCTTCATGACCACCAATGCATCGGTGTCGCGGATACGGCGGGCCAGGTCGTCCTCGGGCAGCGTCGCCATCAGCACCGTCAGCACGTCGTCGCCCCAGGTGATCGGCGTTCCGCTCGCCGTCCAGGCGCCGGCCATGCCGCTGATCCCGGGTACGATCCGCACCGGCGCGGCGCCCGCCAGGCGGCTGTGCAGATGCATGAAGGAACCGTAGAAAAAGGGATCGCCCTCGCACAGCACGACGACATCCTCGCCCGCCCACGCCAGCGCCGCGAGCTTCCGGGTGCAATCGGCGTAGAAGGCCGACAGGCAGGCCTTGTAGCGCGGATCGCTCAGCGGAATCTCGGTCGTGACCGGATATTCCATCGCGATCTCGACCACGTCCGCACGCAGCATCCCCTCGACGATGCGCCGCGCCTGTCCCGGCCGCCCCGCCTTGCGGAAATAGGCGACATGGCGCGCCTCGCGCACCAGCCGGTCGGCCCGCACGCTTAACAAGTCCTGGGCGCCGGGGCCAAGGCCCACGCCATGGATGGTGCCCGGCATCCCGCTCATTCTGCGCGGCTCGCCAGGGCGTTGATCGCCGCGACCGTGATCGCGCTGCCGCCCAGTCTGCCATCCACGATGCAGCAGGGGACGGGCTGTTCCACCCAGAGCGCAGCCTTGGATTCGGCCGCGCCCACGAAACCGACCGGACAGCCGATGATCGCGGCCGGACGCGGACAGGCGGGGTCCGCCAGCATGTCCAGCAAATGAAACAGCGCGGTCGGGGCATTGCCGATCGCCACCAGCGCGCCCGCCAGATGCGGCCGCCAATATTCCAGCGCCGCGGCGGATCGGGTCGTGCCCATCGCCCGTGCCAGTTCAGGCACCGATGTCTCGCCCAGCGTGCACATCACCGGGTTCTCGGCAGGCAGTCGCGCCCGCGTCACCCCTTCGGACACCATCCGCACGTCGCACAGGATCGGCGCGCCGCTGGCCAGCGCCGCGCGAGCCGCCAGTGCAAAGCCTGCGGAAAAGCGGATATGCGGCGCCAGTTCCACCATTCCGGCGGCATGGATCATGCGGACGGCGACCGGCTCCTCCTCGCTCGAAAAGCGATCGAGCGCCGCTTCCGCGCGAATGATAGCGAAGGACTGGCGATAGATCTCCGCGCCATCGGTTTCGTAGACATAGGGCATCAATCGGCTCCCAGATAATCAAGCAGGGCTGCTGCATCCATTCCCGCCCGCTGCGGCGGCGCGCCGGCCCGCGCATCGCGCGCCAGATCGTATCGCCCTTCCCGCCCGGTAACGCACAGTTCGGCCGGCGCCGCCCGCGCGCAGCCCTTGGCGCAGCCCGACACATGCAGCCGCCCGGCGACATGGGGCGCGATCCGCCGCGCCAGCGCCCGCGTCTCGACGCTGGCCTGCGGACAGCGCGGCGCGCCGGGACACGCATCGACGCGCAGCAGCGGATCGGCCCGATCGCTCGACAATCCCGTGATCGTCCGCCCCGCGCCGCCTTCGACAATCAGGATACGCCAGGGAGTCAGCCGCACGGCAACATTCCCCAATTGCGCCAGCGTCGCAGCCTCGACCGTGCCGAAGGGCACGGCATAGGCGAAGCCCAGCGGATGCGGCCCCGGCCGGATCGACATGCCGACGCGTGCCGGCGCAAGGGCGCCCTGCGCCCAGCCGGGCAGCGGCGCGCGGTGGCGGACCATCCGCCCCGCATCCGCGCCGCCGCTTGCCAAGAACCAAGTCGCCAGCCGGATCAACTGATCCACTGCGTCGCCGGGTTCGACAGCCACGCCCGTCGGCCGGCCGTCTGCGCGCAGGATCAATCCACCGTGCGCCCCGCGCTCGATGCGAAAATCACTCATTTCTCCAATAAGTAAGGGCGCATCCTTGGTATCGACGATGAAGCCGACCTTGGCGGGCAAGGTCGGCAATTCCGCCAGCCGCGCCGCCAGTTCGCGCGCGATCCCCACTGTGTCGTCCCCCTCGGTCCAGTCCGGCGACACCAATATCGCCCGCCGCATTTCCATAATCGGATCAGCATGGATAAGTGCCAGCGCCTTCAGCCGTTCGACCAGCAAGGGCCAGGCCTGCGCGCTTACCCCCCGTATCTGAAGGTTGGCCCGACTGGTAAGGTCGATCAGGCCATTGCCGAACGCCATGGCCGCTTCGCAGAGCCCCCGTAGCTGAGCCCCGTCCAGGCGTCCCAGCGACGGGCGCACCCGCACCAGCAGGCCATCGCCCGCTTCCATCGGGTGCCAGGCGTCGGGGCACCGGCCCTTCACCACGCTCACGGCGCGCGCTCCAGAGCGGCGAGGATCGAGTTGCGGTGGGTGCGCCACAGGCCTGCGGCGTACAGCGCCGAAAAGCGCGCCCGCATCGCCGCCAGCGCCCCGGGATTGGTCTGTGCCAGGAAGGCACGCACCTCCTCCCGGCCAAGCGTGGCATCATGATAGAGGTCGAACAGATGATCGGGCACGCACCCGGCCAGATGGGCGAAGGCGCCCAGATGGTCGAGCGTGGCCGCCAGTTCCGCGCCCCCACGAAAGCCATGCCGCATCATGCCGTCGACCCAGCGGGGATTGGCCGCCCGCCCCCGCACGACCCGCGCGACCTCCTCGGTCAAGGCTCTTGTCTTTGGCCGCGCCGGATCGCGGGCGTCGAGATGATAGAGCGCCGCCTTGCCGCCCACCACGCTCTGGGCCGCAGCAAAGCCCGCCTCGTGCGCGGCATAATCGGCCGCCAGCAGCAGGTCGGTTTCCGGCAGGTCCTGCGCATGGACGAAGGCATCCGCCGCCGCGACGCGGGCGCGGAGCCCGGCCGCGTCCGTCACGCCGCCGTCCAGCGCATGGCGCGATGCGGCGAGCCATGCCTCCCCCGCCGCGCGCCGGGCCTCGACCGTATAGGTGTCGGCCGTTGCCCCCATGTCGAGACCATAATGTCCCGGCTCCGGCCCGTAGACACGCGGTGTCGGCGGCCTCCCGGCGAAGGGATTCCAGTCGGTCGGCTCGTCCCTGCCGCACAAGGCCCGCACCGCCTGTCCGAACAGGACCGGCAGCGTCGGGAAGGCGTCACGGAACAGTCCCGACACGCGCAACGTCACGTCGATCCGCGGCCGGTCCAGCATCGCGAGGGGCAGGATGTCGACCGCCGTCACCCGTTCGGACGCGAAGTCCCATACCGGCTCCGCGCCCAGCAGGTGGAGCGCCATGGCATATTCCTCCCCCGCCGTCCGCATCGTCGCCGATCCCCACAGGTCGACCACCAGCCCCCTGGGATAATCGCCCCGGTCCTGCAAATGGCGGCGGATCAGCTCCTCCGCCAGCCGCACGCCCTGCGCATGGGCGGCACGGGATGGCACCGCGCGCGGATCGACCATGAAGAGGTTGCGCCCGGTCGGCAGCACGTCGGACCGCCCCCGATGCGGCGAGCCTGAAGGGCCCGGCGCCACCCGCCGTCCGTCAAGCGCCGCGAGCAGGCCCGCGCGCTCGCCCTGCCCCTGCTCACCCCGACCAAAGACATGCAGCCCGTCGCCAAACTGCCCTTCCTTGATGTCGCAGACGAAGCGGTCGATCCGGCTGATCGCTTCGGCGGGCGACATGGCGTCATCTATGCCCAGCTCGGCCTCCAGCCCCCGGGTCCGCGCCTCGTCCCGGATGTCCGCCTGCAACCGCGTGCGCCGCGCCGGGTCCAGCCCATCGGCATTGGAAAATTCGTCGAGCAGCGTCTCGATCCGCCCCAGCCCGGCACCTTCCTGCGCCGGCGCGAGCGGCGGGGGCGCATGGCCGATCGTCACGGCGCCGATCCGTCGCTTCGCCTGCGCCGCTTCGCCCGGATCGTTCACGATGAACGGGTAGAGAACCGGCGTCGGCCCGACGAGCGCCTCCGGCCAGCAAACATCGGACAGCGCGACCGCCTTGCCCGGCAGCCATTCCAGCGTGCCGTGCGCGCCCATATGGACCAACGCGTCGACGCCCTCGGCGCGCAGCCACAGATAGAAGGCGACATAGGCATGGCGCGGGCAGCGTGTCAGGTCATGATAGCTGTCCGCCCGATCGGCGCTCCGCTCGCGCTCGGGCTGCAACGCCACGATCGCGGCGCCCCGGCGGACGGCGGCAAAGGCGAACATGCCGCCCTGCACGGCCGGGTCATCCTCCGGCGCACCCCAAGCTGCGTGGAGATCATCGCGCAGCGACCCCGGCAATGTCGCCAGCGCCGCGCAATAGTCGGCGAGCGGCCAGTGCAACCGCTTGATCTGGAGGTCGCCTACCAGATCGCCCGCCGCCGCGACGCCATAGCCCGCATCGGCAAGGTCGCTCAGCATGGCCTGCGCGGAGGCGATCGCATCCAGACCCACGGCATGGGCCATCTGGTGCACCTTGCCGGGGTAGGTCGACAGGATCAACGCCAGCTTCCGCACGCCCGCCGGGCGCTGGCGCAGGGTGATCCAGCCGGCCACCCGCTCTACGACCGCGGCGGTTCGCGCCGGGTCGGACCGATGCGCGCCGCGCGCAAACTCCAGCGCCGGGTCGCGCGCCTGCGCCTCCTTGAAGCTCACCACGCCCGCGAACAGCCGCCCGTCGACTTCGGGCAGCACGACATGCATGGCAAGGTCGGCGGGCGACAGGCCGCGCGGCGACTCCTGCCACGCCTGCCGCCCCGATGTCGCCAGCGCCAGCTGAAACACCGGCACGCCGGCGCCGTCGAGCGGGGTCGCGCCGTCCTCGCCCCGCGCCGAGAAGGCGGTGGCGTTGACGATCGCGGCGGGCGCAAGCGCCCGCACCCAGCGCGCGATCCAGCTGCGAATCTCGACCGGCTTCAGCGAAGGCGCGAACAGCCCGATCAGGTCGAAGCCGCGCTTGGCGAAGGTGTCTCGCAGCGCCTCGAACGGCTCCGTGTCGGCAGCGCTCAGGTAGGAGCGGTAGAAGATGAGGAGGACGCGCGGCCGAGTCAGACTCAAGGTAAGGGTCGCTGGACAGGTCACATTCCCATCCCAGGCCCCGACCGTCGGCAATGGCGGAACCGGGGCGACAGGGCCATCCAGCCCCGCTTCACGCGCCAGCAGTCCGAGCGCCGCCCCCGCCGCCGCCGGGCCGCCCTCGTCGCACAGCCGGGCCAATGTGCGCAGCCTCGTCACCGGCACGGTCGACGCGATGTCCAGCCGCGCATCGGGCCGCCCGTCGCCCGGCAACACCGCCAGCACGATCCCGCGCGTGCGCGCCAGCGCCTCCACCTGCTGCAATCCGTAGCTCCAGTAGGATGCGCCGCCGATCAGCCGGATCAGGATCGCCTTCGCGCCGCTCAGGGTCCGTTCGACATAGGTATCGACCGACAGGGGATGCGCCAGCGCGGCCAGATTGGCGAGCCGCAGGGTCGGCAATCGTCCCTGCGCCCGATGCCATCCCGCCGCGAAGGCGCCGAGGTCGCTGTCCGAAAAGGACAGCAGCACAAGATCGGCGGGCGCCTGCCCCAGATCCTGCGGGACAGCCGCTTCCTCGATCCCGTGAGTCTCGCGGAAGATGACGTGCATGGACGACGCTCAGTCCTGCAACACGGCCCGGATCGCGGCTTCGTCGATACGATCATGCTCGGCGATCACGACGAGCGCCGTTGCGCGTGCTTCGCCCGGCCGCCAGGGTCGGTCATAATGATGCCGAACCCGCGCGCCGACCGCCTGCACCAGCAGCCGCATCGGCTTGCCCGCAACGGCGGCATAGCCCTTCACCCGCAATATCCGCTGCGTCCGGGCCAACGCCTCGATCCGCGCGACCAGGTCGGCGGGATCGGCGATCTCGCCCAGAGTCATGACGACGCTGTCGAAATCCTCATGCTCATGATCCTCCTCGCCATCATGGTGCGAGGGTCGGCCCGCCAGGTCATCCTCGGCCGCCGCGCCCAGCCCCAGCAGCACCCGCGGGTCGATCACGCCGTCGACCAGTTCGATCACCGGCAGCGGCCGGGGCGTTTCCGCCGCAATGACCGCGCGGGCGGCGGCGACGCCGTCCGGCCCGGCCAGATCGACCTTGGTCAGCAGCACCATGTCGGCACAGGCCAGCTGATCCTCGAATACTTCGGACAGGGGCGTTTCATGATCGATGCCGGGATCGGCGCGCCGCTGGGCGTCCAGTGCCGCCAGGTCGGGAGCGAAGCGTCCGTCAGCCACCGCCTCCGCATCGGCAAGCGCGATCACGCCATCGACGGTGATGCGCGACCGGATCGCAGGCCAGTCGAATGCCTTGAGCAGGGGTTTGGGCAGCGCCAGTCCCGATGTTTCGATCAGGATATGGTCCGGACGCGGCTCCAGCGCCAGCAGCGCCTCCACCGTAGGGATGAAGTCGTCGGCCACGGTGCAGCAGATGCAGCCATTGGCCAGCTCGACGATATTCTCCGCCGGGCAATCGGGAATGGCGCAGCTTTTGAGGATGTCGCCATCGACGCCCAGCGTGCCGAATTCATTGACGACGACCGCCAGCCGCCGCCCGCCCGCATTGCGGATCAGATGGCTGATGAGCGTGGTCTTGCCCGCGCCCAGAAAGCCGGTGACGATCGTGACCGGCAGCTTGGCCAAATCGGCCATATCATTCTCCCGCGCGCCGGAACGACGACGGGCGGGGGCTTGCCGACGCCCTTCCTGGACGCCAGCCGGCGCGCGACGACGGGCGGGCGCGACCGCGCCCGGCATCCCGCACCGTGCAGCCCCAGCCGCACAGCTTCGTCGCTCAGACGGAAGAACCTACCGTGCCGCGGCCATCCCCTGGACCAGGGCAAGAGCGACCAGACGCCGGCAGGTCTCCTGGCTCGCGGGTCAAGGCTTGATGCACGCCTTCCCAGACCAGTGGGTCCAGTGGCCGCCCTCGACAAGAGGACATGTGCATCGCGCTCGCCGCTTACAGTTGCAGGGACAGCCGCGGAATTGAGGGGACAGGCCCCTCGCACCGCATTCCTATTTGAAGCCCCTCGCGGGGCACCGGCGCGATCTATGAGCCTGCCCTAGACCAAAATTCGGTCCAAGCCAATGGCGTTCAGCCCGCGACCCGCACCTCGATCTCGTCAAAGCGCTTCCAGCGGTAGATCCCGAAGCTGAGCGCCCAGCACAGGACGAACAGGCCGATGATGGCGAAGCCCAGGCTGTTGAAATGCTCGCCCAGGTCCGCGGCTATCCGCCAGGGCGCTCCGTCCAGTCCCAGCTTGTCGCCCACCAGCGCCATCGTCTCGATCCCGCCAATGACGATTGCGACCAAGGCCGAGATCAGGGTTATGGTGATGTTATAATAAAGTTTGCGGATCGGCTTGACGAAGGCCCATTCATAGGCGCCCAGCATCACCACGCCATCAGCCGTGTCGACCAGCGCCATGCCCGCCGCGAACAGCGCCGGCAGCACCAAGACCGTGCCGATCGCCACGCCATCCGCCGCCTGGCTCGCCGACAGGCCGAGGATCGCGACTTCCGTGGCCGTGTCGAACCCCAGCCCGAAGAGGAAGCCGAGCGGCGCCATGTGCCAGCTGCGGCGGACCAGCCGAAACATCGGGCGGAACAGGCGGGACAGCAGGCCGCGATTGCCCAGCAGCAGGTCCAGATCCTCCTCCACATAGGCGCCGCCGGCTCGGACATGGGCGAAGCTCTTCCATACCGACCGCAGGATCATCAGGTTCATCACCGCGATGGTGAACAGGAACAGCGCCGACACGCTGGTCGCGACCACGCCCCCGATCTCGCGGAAACTCTCGAAGCGCGACAGGGCGCTGGCGGTGAGAGCGATGGTGACGGAGGCGACGGCGATGATCGCGGAATGGCCGATCGCGAACCAGAAACCCACGGTAATGGGCCGCTGCCCGTCCTGCATCAGCTTGCGCGTCACATTGTCGATCGCCGCGATATGATCGGCATCGACCGCATGGCGCAGGCCCAGTCCCCAGGCCAGCAGCGCCGTCCCCAGCATCAGCGGCTGGGCATGAAACTGGGCGATGGCCCAGAGCCAGACGGCGACATTGGCCGCGACCAGCGCGCCCATCAGCCCGGTGACGCGATGCCGCAGGCGCGGCGCGGAAGATATTTCGGGATGGACCATGGCAGAACAGACACTCCGGCGTCGCGCGACATGACAGGGGCCGCGCGCTCCGCCGGACGCCATCCGGCGCAGACGCGCGTCATCAATGCGGCCCCCGCCGCTTCTTCGTCGCTCAGACGGAGCATACCGTGCCACGGCCATCCCCTGGACCAGGCAAGAGCGACCAGACGCCGGCAGGTCTCCTGGCTCGCGGGTCATAGCGATGCTGCATGGCCTTCCCAGGCCTCGCATGATTTAGCGTCCGGCCCAGTGGCTGCTTTCCCTGTTTCAGAAAAGCCTATGCAACATGCTCACCGCTCACAGTTGCAGGGACAGCCGCGGAATCGAAGGAGCCAGCCCTTCTCACCGCATTCCCATTTTCAGCCCCTTCGCAAGGGCACCGGCGCGATCAACGACCGGCGGATCGTCTCCACCGGCCGGGCTGAGGCATAGCTTGGGCGCATCGCGTTGCCAAGCTGCATCGATAGCAGGCGCAACACAAAAAGGGCGCAGCGGTCACCCGCCACGCCCTTCCTTGCGACCCCGAAGGGATTTCAAGCTCAGCCGAGCTGCTGTTCCAGCTCGCCCAGCACGCGATAGCAATCGAACACCTTGGCGACGCTCGAATTGGGATCGCGGCCTTCGCGGATGGCGCTGATGAATTCGCGGTCCTGCAATTCGATGCCGTTCATCGATACCGCGACCTTCGACACGTCGATCGGCTCTTCCTTGCCGTTCACCAGATCGTCGTAACGGGCGATATAGGTGTCGGTGTCGCCGATATAGCGGAAGAAGGTGCCGAGCGGACCGTCATTGTTGAACGACAGCGACAGGGTGCAGATCGCACCCGTCTCGCTCTTCAGCTGGATCGACATGTCCATGGCGATGCCAAGGTCCGGGTGGATCGGTCCCTGCATGGCGTGCGCCGACACGATCTTGCCCGCCTGATAGGCGAACAGGTCGACCGTGTGCGCCGCATGGTGCCACAGCAGATGGTCGGTCCAACTGCGCGGTTCGCCCTTCGCATTGATATTCTTGCGACGGAAGAAATAGGTCTGCACGTCCATCTGCTGGACGTTGAACTCGCCCGCCTTGATGCGGTTGTGGACGAACTGGTGCGACGGGTTGAAGCGGCGGGTGTGGCCGACCATGCAGACAAGGCCGGTTTCCTGCTGCTTGGCCAGCACCGCCTGTGCATCCTTCCAGCTGTCGGCCAGCGGAATCTCGACCTCGACATGCTTGCCCGCATCCATGCACGCGATCGCCTGGGCCGCGTGCATTTGCGTCGGCGTGCAGAGGATCACCGCGTCGACGTCATCGCGCGCCAGCGTTTCGTTCAGGTCGGTCGTCACATGGCCGATGCCATATTTCTCCGCGACCTTCTTCGTCGCGTCCAGTTCGCGGCCGATGATCGACGTGACGGTCACGCCGTCGATATTCTTGAGGCCATCAAGATGCTTTTCGCCAAAGGCGCCGGCACCAGCCAGGGCTATACGCATGGGAAACTACTCCATTATTGGCCCCTCCCCTTCAGGGGAGGGTTGGGGGTGGGGGGAGTGAGGCATATGCCGCACTCTCCCGCCTGATCCTCACTCCGCCGCGATCGCCGCCACGCCGCTGCCGGTCATGTCCAGCCCTTCGCCATTATCCGGGCGTAGCACCAGGTGGCCGATCGCGGTATTGGAACAGGGCACATGATAATGGCGGTGCAGTGCACGGGTCTTCTTGCCCAGCGCCCCGCGCATGATGAGCCACATCACCATCTCGATGCCTTCGCTGCCCGTCTCGCGCAGATATTCGATATGTGGAATCCGGCGCAGATGATCGCTCTCGCCGATCAGCCCGTCCAGGAACATATTGTCCCATTCCTTGTTGATGAGCCCCGCGCGCGCGCCCTGCAACTGGTGGCTCATGCCCCCCGTGCCCCAGATCTGGACGTTCAGATCCTCGGGGAAGCTCTCGACCGCCTTGCGGATCGCCTCGCCCAGCGCCCAGCAACGGTTGCCTGACGGCGGCGGATAGGTGACGACATTGACCGCCAGCGGCACGACCCTGCAGGGCCAGGCATCGGGCTTGCCGAACATCATGGAAAGCGGCACCGTCAGGCCATGATCGACATCCATCTCGTTGATGATGGTCATGTCGAACTCGTCCAGGATCAGGCTCTGCGCCATGTGCCATGCAAGGTCGGGATGCCCCTCCACGTCCGGCACGGCGCGCGGCCCCCAGCCTTCGTCGGCCGACTTGTAGCGCTCGCCACAACCGATCGCGAAGGTCGGGATGATCTTCATGTCGAAGGCGGACGCATGGTCATTATAGACCAGGATCACGACATCGGGCTTTTCCGCCTTTTCCCATTCGCGGGTCCAGTCATAACCGGCAAAGATCGGACCGAAATAATCGTCGCGATCCTTGTTGAAGTCGGACGCCACGCCCAGCAGCGGCACATGGCTCGACGCCACGCCAGCAGTAATCCGTGCCATCTCAGCGATCCTCTTTCTTGGCGGCAGCCGCCGCTTCATTGGCCTTGATCGACCGCACGCCCTCGGGCGAGCGTCCGCCCTTCATCATCATCTCCCGATATTCGGGGAACGCCATGTCGGTCATGGTGCTGACCGCCTCGGCGAACGGAATCCCGTCGGTCGAAAACAGCTTGGACAGGAAATAGACATTGCCGCCCAGATCGAGGCATCGATTATAGTCCCGGTCCAGCAGCGCCTGCTTCTGCTCCTCGCTCAGCGGCCATTCGTCCAGATAGGCGCGCTCGTCGGCCTTGAACCGCTCCCGATTCTCCGCCTTCATCAGGCTCATCGCAAACTGGTTCATGTGATAGCCCTGCCGCGCGCGCTTGGCAGTGTAGACACGGGTTCCCGGAATATCCTCGAACTCGGCCAGATATTCGTGAATATCCTGATGCTTGGGATCTTCTGTTATCATATTCCCCTCTCCTTCAATTTGGCGTCGAGGCGCGGGAAGACGCGGCGGGCATTGCCCTCGAAGATCGCGGCGCGTTCCTCATCGCTGATCTCCAGCGCATCGACATAGCGCTTGGTGTCGTCGAAATAGAAGCCGGTGGTCGGGTCGATGCCGCGCACCGCGCCCACCATTTCCGACCCGAACAATATATTCTTGTTCTCGATCACGTCGGCCAGCAGGTCCACGCCCGGCTGATGATAGACGCAGGTGTCGAAGAAGATATTGTTCATCAGGTGCGTCGACAGATCGGGCTTCTTGAGCATGTCTGCCAGACCACGATATCGCCCCCAATGATAGGGGACCGCGCCGCCGCCATGCGGGATGATGAAGCGCAGCGTCGGGAAATCCTTGAACAGGTCACCTTCCAGCAACTGCATGAACGCGATGGTGTCGGCGGCGATATAATAGCCGCCGGTGGCGTGCATAGCCGGATTACAGCTGCCCGACACATGGATCATCGCCGGCACGTCCAGCTCGACCATCTTCTCGTAGAAAGGATACCAGTATTTGTCCGTCAGCGGCGGATGGGTGAAATGCCCGCCGCCCGGATCGGGATTGAGGTTGCAGCCGATAAAGCCCAGTTCGTTGACGCAGCGTTCCAGCTCCGCAATGCTGTTGCTCATGTCCGCCTTGGGCGACTGGGGCAACATGCACACGCCAACGAAGGTTTCGGGGAACATCGCCACCACGCGGGCGATCAGGTCGTTGCAGCGGATCGCCCACTCCTTCGCCATCGCCTCATCGCCGACATGCGGCGCCATCGCCGACGCCCGCGGCGAGAAGATGGTAAGATCGGCGCCACGTTCCTTGATGAGACGCAACTGGTTCGCCTCGATCGTCTCGCGAATCTCGGCGTCGCTGATCTCGGGATAGGGCGGGCATGGCGTACCAGCCTTGAACGCCGCCTTCTGCTCCTCGCGCCAGGCGTCATGCCCCTTGGGCAATACGGTATAATGACCGTGGCAATCGATAATCAGGCTCATCGCGTCTCTTTCCTCAACCTTTATCCGTCGGCCCAGCGCAGGTGCACCACGCCCGCCCAGCAAATTCCGTCATTCCCGCGAAGCCGGGTTCAGAAGAGGCGCAGGGGCAGAAATCACCCCAATCTTCGCGCCCAACCCTTCGGGCGGCGCCTTCACGCCCAGCCCGCCGATCGCCCGCTGCCGCGCGACCGTGCCGCGCGTCATCGCGGCGCCGGTACCCAGGCCCTCCAGCGTCCTGACCACTTCGTCCATCTCGGCGGCCCGGCGCGTGCCATGCACCAGCATCCGGTCGAGATTGTAATCCGCGCGTTCGTCCCAGGGCCGCGCCTTCTCGCTCGCGTCGAGCGATGCCAGCACCTCGTCCAGCACATCGGCTTGCGCCGCCGCCAGCACGCATTCGGCCGTCAGCGCCTCGATCCCCTTGACCATGACAGACCGGATCATCTTGATCGACGAAGCCCGCCCGACATCCGCGCCCACGACGCGGGTCTTGCCGAAGCCCAGCGCCCGCAGCCGCGCCTCCGCGTCGCCAGCCCGCGTGCCGCTCAGCAGCAAAGGCACGTTCAATCGCGCCGGATCGACCGGCGCCATCACCGCCACGTCGACATAATGTCCACCCGCCGCCTCGATCGCCTGCGCCGCTGCCTGCTTGGTCTGCGGCGCAACACTGTTTAGATCGCAATAGAGCGTGCCGGGCACGATCAGCGCCGCCGCCGCTTGCGCCACGGCCAGTGCCTGGTCGGCCGTCACCAGCGACAGCACCAGCGAAACCCCGTCCAGCGCGTCCTCGAGAAAACGGGCGGGCAGCACGCCAGCCTCGGCATAAGCCGCCAGCATCGCGTCACGCGCCGTCGCATCGTCCGTCTGTATGTCGAACACGTGGGCGGCCGCGGCCCAGTCCCCCGCTCGCGCAAAGGTGGACCCCGCTTCACCGAACCCGATCAGACCAACTTCCTGCTCCATGGCGACATCGGATGCCGCATCGCGCCAAAGCCCGCCAATCGAATCCGCCATTGCTTCATAAGAATTTACGAAGTCATTGCTCTGGCGGATGCTTCCACGGCTTCCATGAACTGCCGCTGGAGCCGGGTCGGGCGCCAATCGCCCCGCGTCGTCAATCCGATCGTCCGGCTGATCGCCCCTGGCGCCGGGCCAATGTCCGCCAACAACCCGACCTCCAGTTCCAGCGCCAGTTGATCATGCGACAGCAGGGTCAGATAATCGCCGCCGACCAGCAATTGCCGGATCGTCATCACCGACCCGCACTCGATCGGCACGGCTGGCAGGCCACCGCCCAATTCAGCAAACATCGCCCGCCACAATTGCCGCAGCGGCGTCCCTTCGGGCGGTAGTATCCAGGGGAAACGGCGCAGCGCATCGGCGTCCCACCCCGCTTCCAGCGGATGGCCGCGCCGCGCCAATATGGTCGGCCGATCCTCGAACAAGGATTGCTGGCCCAGGTCCAGTTCCATGGCCGGGTCGCGCAACGCACCGATCATCATGTCGATTTCGCCGTCGCGCAGCGGCCCGACCAACTCCGCATGGGATCCCTCATGGACCGATATGTCGACTTGCGGGAAGTCCGACCGGAAGCGGGCGATGGCCTCCGGCAACAAGCGCGCGCGGGACAGCGGCATCGCGCCCACCAGGATGCGCCCGCCTTCCTCGCCCTTCAGGTCGGCCAGTTCCTCCAGCCCCTGTCGCAATTCCGCCAGCGCCAGTCGCAGCCGCTGGGCCAGCGTCGTGCCGGCCTTGGTCAGCATCACGCCCCGACCTCGCCGGTCGACCAGCCGGCTGCCCACCGCCAGTCCCAGATCGCCGACCGCGCGATGCAGCGACGGTTCCGCCACGCCTGTCGCCGCCGCCGCCGCCGCATAGCTTCCCGCCCGCGCCAGCGCGACGAAAGCGCGCACCTGCGCCGCGGTCACCCGATTGCTGCCGATCAGGCGCAAGGCCACGTCGATGCGCGGCTTCAGCCGCCACGCAGCCTCCAGCGCGGCCATGCCGCCAGGCTGCCGCTCGAACAGCCGCACGCCCAGTTGCGCCTCAAGTTTCGCGATGCCCTGTGTCACCGCCGGTTGGGTCAGATTGACCGCGCGCGCCGCCAGGCTGACGCTGCCCTGGTCGACGACGGCTGCCATGGCGGCGAGATGGCGGATATTGAACTGATCGGGCTGCATATTTGATAATTAGCAAAATTTAATGATGCTGCGCCAGATCGGATTTGAGCATTGTCGCAAAGCTGTCCATGTCGCTGTCCATCTTGGGAGAAGGAGCAGTTCCATGTCCGGTGTCGTCGTCCAGAATATCGAAAGGGCGGAACTCGCCGTCGTTGATGGCCTTGCCAAGTGCGGCGTGGCGACCGTCCATGAAGCGCAGGGCCGTACCGGCCTCCTCGCCTCCTACATGCGCCCCATCTATGCCGGCGCCCGCATCGCCGGCAGCGCCGTTACCATCTCCGCCGCGCCCGGCGACAACTGGATGGTCCATGTCGCGATCGAACAGCTCAAGGAAGGCGACGTCCTCCTGCTGGCCCCCACCAGTCCCTGCACCGACGGCTATTTCGGCGACCTGCTCGCCACCTCGGCCCAGGCACGCGGCTGCCGCGGCCTCATCATTGACGCGGGCGTGCGCGACGTGCGCGATCTGACGCAAATGAACTTCCCGGTCTGGTCGAAGGCGGTTCATGCGCAGGGCACGGTCAAGAACACGATCGGCTCAGTCAACGTCCCGGTCATCTGCGCCAATGCGCTGGTCAATCCGGGCGACGTCATCATTGCCGACGATGACGGCGTGTGCGTCGTCCCCCGCGCCGATGCCGCCGCCGTGCTCGAAAAGGCGCAGGCTCGCGAAGCTGCCGAGGAAGCCAAGCGCGTCCGCCTTGCGGCCGGCGAACTCGGGCTCGACATCTACAATATGCGCCCGCGCCTCGAAGAAATGGGCCTGAAATATGTCTGACACGGCCCCCTCCGCAAAAGCGGGAACCGGTTTTTCGCCCGGAGCAGCGGGCGCGCAGACCAGCGCCCGCGTCATGTGGATGCGCGGCGGCACGTCCAAGGGCGGCTATTTTCTGGCTGAAGACCTGCCGGCCGACACGGCCGCGCGCGACGCCTTCCTGCTGCGGATCATGGGTTCGCCCGACCCGCGCCAGATCGACGGGATGGGCGGCGCCGACCCGCTCACCAGCAAGGTCGCGGTCGTGAAGAAATCCGAACGGGAGGGCGTCGATGTCGACTATCTCTTCCTCCAGGTCTTCGTCGATAAGGCCGTCGTCACCGACGCGCAGAATTGCGGCAATATCCTCGCCGGCATCGGCCCCTTCGCGATCGAGCGCGGCCTCGTCGCCGCGCAGCAGGATGAGACCGGCGTCGCCATCTTCATGGAGAATACCGGCCAGATCGCCATCGCCACGGTGCAGACCCCCGATGGCCAGGTCCGCTATGACGGCGAAGCAAAGATCGACGGCGTCCCCGGCGGCGCCGCGCCCATCCCGCTGGAGTTCCGTGACACCGCCGGCTCCTCCTGCGGCGCGCTGCTGCCCACCGGCAACGCCTTTGACGAAGTGGAGGGCGTGCGCGTTACCCTGATCGACAACGGGATGCCGTGCGTCGTCATGAAGGCGCAGGATGTCGGCGTCACCGGCTACGAGGATCGCGACACGCTCGACAAGGACAGCGACCTCAAGGCGCGCATCGAAAAAATCCGCCTTGCCGTTGGCGAGCGAATGAACCTGGGCGACGTCACGGACAAGTCGGTGCCCAAGATGATGCTGGTCGCGCCGCCGCGCGACGGCGGCGCGGTCACGGTGCGTAGCTTCATCCCGCATCGCGCCCATGCCTCGATCGGCGTGCTCGGCGCGGTCAGCGTCGCCACCGCCTGCCTGATCGAGGGATCACCCGCGGCCGAGGTCGCGTCGATCCCGGACGGCAATCGCAAGACGCTCTCGGTCGAACATCCCACCGGGGAAACGACCTGCGTCATGGAACTGGATGAAAGCGGCGCCGTCACCAGCGCAGCCATGCTGCGCACCGCGCGCAAATTGATGGACGGCATCGTTTTTTCGTAACCCGTTCGGGCTGAGCCTGTCGAAGCCCTGCACTTTTCTTCAAGAAAGAATTGCCCTTCGACAGGCCAGGGGCGAACGGAGTTTTGAGATATGACCCGCATCACCAGCTGGCACGGCAATCCGTCCAAGCCGCTCTACACCCCTCCGGCCGGCGCGATCGACGTCCATTGCCATGTGTTCGGCCCGATGGCGGACTTCCCCTTCAGCGCAAAAGCCAAATATCTCCCCGAAGACGCCGGCCCGGACATGCTGTTTGCGCTGCGCGACCATCTGGGCTTCGACCGCAACGTCATCGTGCAGGCCAGCTGCCACGGCACCGACAATGCCGCCACGCTCGATGCCATCGCCAGGTCGAACGGAAAGGCGCGCGGCGTCGCCGTGGTCGATCCAGCCATCTCGGAAGCCGACCTTGCGGCCCTGCACGACGGCGGGATGCGCGGCATCCGCTTCAATTTCCTCAAGCGTCTGGTCGATGACGCGCCCAAGGACAAGTTCCTCGAAGTGGCGAAGCGCCTGCCCAAGGGCTGGCATGTCGTCATATATTTCGAGGCGGATATTCTCGAAGAACTGCGTCCCTTCATGGATGCGATCCCGGTGCCGCTGGTGATCGACCATATGGGCCGCCCGGACGTGACCCAGGGACCGGACGGCGCCGACATGAAGGCGTTTCGCGCTTTCCTGAACAGCCGGGACGACATCTGGTTCAAGGCCACTTGCCCCGACCGCCTCGACCAGACTGGCGACCCCTGGAACGCCTTTGCCGATGCAGTAGCGCCGCTGGTAGCCGACTATCAGGATCGCGTCCTCTGGGGCACCGACTGGCCGCACCCCAATATGCAGGATGCGATCCCCGACGACGGCCATCTGGTCGACATGATCCCGCGCATCGCGCCGACCGAAGCGCTCCAGCGCAAGCTGCTGATCGAGAATCCGATGCGGCTCTACTGGCCCGAGGAAATCGGCGCCTGATCGCCCGCCTGCGTCGGGGCGGAGGCGGGCGACAGGCCTCAGGCCAGCGCCACGCCCACGTCCCGTCCACGCCAGGCGCGCCAGCGCTCCGCGTCCGGACAGGATGCGATCCGGTCCTCCAGATTGAAGACCATCGTCTGGCCGCCTGTCGCTTCATAGCATGGCCAGCCGTCCGCCGGCGCGCCATGCCGGACAAAATGCGCGATATGATCGGTCATCCGCCGGCCGAGCGCCGCGCGGCGGCCCGACATGGGGCCGCCCCGCGCCAGCGCCGCACGCAGGCCGCGCATCGGCCAGGTCAGCGTCAGGTCCAACCCGTGCGTCGCGCCCGCGATCGGATGGGCATAATCGAACCGATAGAACCAGGTCGGGCTATGCGTCGCGTGCCGGTCGGCAAAATGCCGGGTCGGCATAGCGAAAGCGACGTCGCTGGCCAGCGCGCGGCGCCCGGCGGCCGTGCGCGGATAGGCTGCGACGATCTTCTGCATCGCCTCGGCGCCCAACTGCCGCTCCAGCAGCGCTTCGAGCGCTGACCAGCTAGTCGGCAATATCTCTCCGGGCATGAGTTCGAACAGGCGGATCTCCAGCCCCGTCGCGCCGGCGAGCAGCGGTACCGGCGCGGCCTGCGCCTTATGCAACGCCTCCAGCGACCCCGGCACCAGATCGCCGTCCAGCCACGGCGCCGCCGGCACGGTGCCAGGATTCGCCGCACCGACAGCCGCCTGCGCCTCGAACAGGTGCGACAGGGGCAGGCTGCGCACATCGGGTGAACCCACCTTGCCCAAGCCCAAAGCCGCCACATAGTCGCGCGCGATCGCCTCGCTGCGCGACCGGCCGTGCACCAGGCTGACCGCCCCGCTTTGCATGATCGCCTGCTGGAACAGACCCCTCGCGTCAGGGGCGTGCAGCAGCAGCGATACCGACATGGAGCCGGCGGACTGGCCGCCGATCGTGACGCGCGACGGATCGCCCCCGAACGCCGCGATATTGTGCTGAACCCATTGCAGCGCTGCGATCTGGTCGCGCAGGCCCAGATTGGACGGGATGGACGGGTCATCCAGCGCCGCGCCGAAATTGACGAAGCCAAGCACGCCCAGCCGATAATTGATGGTGACGACGATGATGCCGCCATCCCTCGCAATGCCGGAGCCGTCATAGGGATTGCCGCTGCCCGCGACAAATGCGCCGCCATGTATCCAGACGTAGACGGGAAGTCGCTCTCCGTCCGGGCGCCCCTCCGGTACGTAGATATTGAGGGTCAGGCAATTCTCGTCGAAATCAGGAGGTGAAAGCCGCGCCCGTTTCGCGGAATTGCCATACATTTGCGGGCATTGCGGCCCCATGCTGGAGGCGTCTCTCGCGCCTTCCCAAGCCGGAACGGCGACAGGTGCGGCAAAGCGTCCGGCCTGCGCATAGGGAATGCCGAGCCAGCGCGAAACGCCATCCGCGCTGACACCGCTGACCCTCCCGGCCTGCGTTGCGGCGATTCGCCTGTCCATATGCTTTCCGCTCCCACCCATTTTTTGCTGATACGACTTAAAGCGCAGGCGACGCCGTCCCGAAACCCCGGAACGGATGATTGATCGCCCTCCCGATATCGGATGGTCGGACATGCTCCGGGGTCATGAACTGCGGCGCGCCATAGTGACCTGCATCCCTCGTTCGGATTAGCCTTTGCCGCAACGAGGAGGAGAGGAATGATGGACTTGTTGGCCGAACTGGTCGCCAAGGAAGAAATAAGGCAGTTGGCGCTGCTCTATTCGCGTGGCGTCGACCGCAAGGACATAGCGCTGCTGCGCTCCCTCTACACTATCGACGCCATCGACAATCATGGCCCCTATTATAATGGCCCTGTCGATGGTTATATCGCCTTTCTCGAAGCATCCCTGCCCCATATGCATATCGGCAGCCATTGCGTGTGCAATCATCTGGTCCATGTCGACGGCGATGAGGCGGAAGGGGAGGTCTACGCCATCGCATGGCACCTTATCCCGGACGGCAAAGGCGGTTTGCAGCATGACATCCAGTCGGTGCGCTATGTCGATCGTTACCGCAGGGATGATGGGCAATGGCGGTTCGCCCGGCGCGACGTGACGTTCGACATGAAGCTGCTCCAGCCGGCCGCCGACCATGGCGCCAAGCCCGATCCCACGCGCGACGTCAGCTATGCCATGCTCCGATCCGCGCTCTTCGCGCGGCACTGATGCCTCGATTTACGCGGAGGCGATCTTCGGCGGCGGGCGCTTGACAGTCGAGGCGCTCCAATGCTGATCACCTGTTCAACAACACCATTCGTCCATGGACGATAGACGGGAAGGATTTGCGATGACACGCTCACTCAATGGCAAGGTCGCGGTTGTGACGGGCGCCGGATCGGGCATCGGCCGCGCCATCGCCCTTCGCCTGGCCGAGGATACGGCAAAGATTGCAGTCTGGGACATCAATGGGGAAGGCGCTGCCGAAACGGCGCGCCTGATCGAGGAAGCGGGCGGCACCGCCATCGCGATCACCGCGGATTGCGCCGAAAAGAGCGCGATCCATGCGGCGGCGGCGGAAACCCGGTCGCGGCTCGGGCCGGTCGCGATCCTCGTGAACAATGCCGGCATAGCGCCGTTCACGCCCTTCATGGATATTGACGACGACCTGTTCGACAAGGTGATCCGCATCAACCTGCGCGGCCCTTATCTGGTCGTCAAGGAAGTGCTGCCCGACATGCTCGCCGCCGGATGGGGCCGGGTCATCAACATCACCTCCTCGTCGGTCCAGTCCGGGTCCTTCGCACAGGGGCATTATGTCTCGTCGAAGGGAGGCCTCATGGGCATGACAAAGGCTTTGGCGCTGGAATTCGCTGCGAGCGGCGTGACGTTCAACATGGTGCCCCCCGGATTCATCGACACCCCGATGCTGCGCGCCGCGCCGATCGACGTCGATGCTTTTGCCCAGACCCTGCCCATGAAACGCATCGGCAAGCCCGAGGACATCGCGGCCGCCTGCGCCTATCTGGCGTCGGAGGAGGCCAGCTATATCACCGGCCAGACGATCAGTACCAATGGCGGCCGCTACATGGGTTCCCACTGACGCCAGCCTGGAAGGGATGATCGATGCGTCTCCACGGCAAGGTCGCCATTATCACCGGCGCCGCAGGGGGAATGGGCGAAGCAGCGGCGCAGCTCTTCGCGCGGGAAGGCGCATCGGTCGCGGCCGTCGATCTCGACGAGGCGCGCGTCGCGCCGATCGTGCAGGCCATCCGCGCACAGGGCGGAACGGCGATAGCGGTCGGCGCGGACGTCAGCCGGTCGGCCGAAGTGGCCGCGATCGTCGCCCGCACCGAAGCTGAACTGGGCCTCCCGACCATCCTGTTCAACAATGCCGGCGTGGACACGGAGAACAAGCAATCGATCCTCTCGATCGACGAAGCGGCCTTCGACAAATGTCTTGAAGTCAATCTCAAGGGCGTGTGGCTGATGATAAAGCATGTCGCGCCCCGCATGATCGAGGCGGGTGGCGGATCGATCGTCAACACCGCCTCCATCGCCGCGTCGATAGTCGCGGGCACGGCCGGCTATTGCG
Organism: Sphingobium sp. V4; assembly: GCF_029590555.1. Taxonomy (NCBI): domain Bacteria; kingdom Pseudomonadati; phylum Pseudomonadota; class Alphaproteobacteria; order Sphingomonadales; family Sphingobiaceae; genus Sphingobium; species Sphingobium sp. V4. The sequence continues at coordinate 366,209 of NZ_CP081002.1, forward strand.
CGTCCAAGGCGGGCGTGGTCGCGCTCTCCAAGGTCGCGGCCGTGGAACTTGGGCGGTACGGCATCCGGGTCAACGCCCTCTGTCCCGGTGCGACCGAAACGCCCATGGCCAAGCATCAGCGGGCGGAAATGGAACGGGCGGGATTGCCGACATCAAGCACGCTGATCGATCGGATGGGCGTGCTCGGCCGCATGGCTGATCCGGAGGAGATGGCGCGGATGGCGCTGTTCCTGGCCAGCGACGAGGCCAGCTTCGCCACTGGCGGGGTCTTCAACAACGATGCCGGCTGGACCGCGATGAGCGGCATTTCGGTGCAGGATTTCGCGCGATGACGCCTGCGGGGGATCGCACGATCTTCGGACAGGCTTGCACGGGCGGCGGCGACACTTATGCTCGGGCCATGGTCCAGAAACGCCGCGTCGGAACCGAAAGCTCCGAAACCCGTGCCCGCATCCTCGATGCCGCTGAACAGGTCATCCGCGATGATGGCTATGCTGCCGCCAGCAGCCGCCGCGTCGCGCTCCGCGCCGCGCTGCCGCCATCGCTCGTCCATTATTATTTCCCGACGACCGACGATCTTCTGCTCGCTGTCTTTCGCCGCGGCGCGGAGCAGAGCGACCGGATGATCGCCGATGCGCTCGCCAGCGATGACCCGGTCCATGCGCTCTGGCGCTTCTTCGTGGACACGAGCCGCACCGGACTGGCGATGGAATTTGTCGCCCTGGCCAATCACCGCAAGGCCATTCGCGCGGAGATCGCGCGCCATAGCGAGGAGATGCGCGCGCGGCAGGTCGAAGCGCTGGAACACATCGCGGGCGCCCGGCTGGCCGAACGCGGCGTGACGGCCGCCGGCCTCAGCCTGTTACTGGCGGCCGCCGGCCGCGCTCTCGTCATGGAGGGCGGACTCGGTGTCGTCGCTGGACATGAGGATGCGAGGGCTGCCGTCGAAAAATGGCTGGACGACCTGTTCCCTCCAAAAAAATGAGATGCCTTGACTTTTTCGTCCACCCATGCTGAACAGGTGTTCAACGTTGAGGAAGAAAGGAGAGTCGGGCATGTCCGCCACCACGATCACGCGCTTCGTCCATGAAGAGATCAAGCCCAGGATCGGCAGCCGAATCCTGAACAGCAAGGAGGAATTGCTGGCGGGTGATCTGGGTCCGCAGATTCGCGAATTGCTCGAGCAGCGCGGCGTGCTGGTTTTTCCGAAGATCAACTTCACCGATGAAGAGCAGGTCGCCTTCACCAAGACGCTTGGCGGCTTTGCGGCGGAGATCCGCGGCGGCGAGGAAATCCACAAGATCACGCTGGACGTGAAGGAAAATCCCCAGAGCGCCGAATATCTCAAGGGATCGCTCTATTGGCATATCGACGGCACGATGAACGACGTGCCGATCCTGGCATCCCTGCTGTCGTGCAAGGTGCCGGCCAGTTGGGGCGGCAATACCGGCTTCTGCAACACCTATGCCGCCTATGACGCGTTGAGCGACGAGCAGAAGGCCGAATATGACAAGCTGCGCGTCGTCCATTCGGTCTGGGCCAGCGTTTTCTATTACGAACCGGAACCCAGCTTGGCCAAGCTCAAGGGGATGCAGGCGATCGGTGAGAATGAGCTGCCGCTGGTGTGGAACCATCGGTCGGGCCGCAAGTCGCTGGTGCTGGGCTGCACCGCGCATCGCGTGCTGGACATGCCCGCGGCCAGGAGCGCCGAAATCCTTGTGGGCCTGCGCGAGTGGGCGACGCAGGAGGAGTTCAGCTACAGCCACGAATGGAGCGTCGGCGACCTGGTGATCTGGGACAATACCGGCACCATGCACCGGGCCGAGGCCTATGATCCCAATTGCGGCCGGATGATGCATCGCACCAAGCTGCAAGGCGAAGAGCCCTTCGAATAAGCCGACCGAAAGATCAAGGAAAAAGCCGCCGCCATGATCTGGCGGCGGCTTTTTCCGTTCCGGAAAGGGGGCGGTGCCACCACCCCCTCCATGGCTCAATCCAGCGGTTCAGGGTCGCCCGTGCCCATGTAGCGGGCCAGATTATGGTGCAGGCTGGCCACGGCCCGTTCCATATAGGGGTTTGGCTGGGTGCCGCGAAAGCCGACATTCTTCATCCCATGCTGGACGGCAGCCATGTTGGTGAAGTCCTGCTGCAGCACCGGCGGCCACTCCTCCGCTGCGGTGTAGGTCCATTCCGTCTGTGGCGCCTCCCCTTCAGGGAACAGTTCGTAGACCGCTGCCTCGAAGATGCATTTGTCTGGGTCGGCGCCATAGGGCCGGGCCGAATAGCAGAGCATGTTGTTGACCGCGTGGCCGATCTGGAAATTGGGGAATATCTGCCAGGCGGTGCCGCTCCTGGCCGTGTGGGCGGGATCGACCACGGGCCAGAACACCCCCCGCTTTTCGTCGTCGGCACGCGCGCTTGCCAGCCAATGCTGGAGCACCTGGGGTGCGGGCGTTCCCTCCGGCAATTCGTCCTTCAGCCGCTCGGCGGCCCGGACCAGCGTCATGGTCGTGTTGGTATTGGCATTCTCCCAGGTGAAAAGCTGCATTTCGGCCGTGGACAGGCGGGGATCCTCGCCCGAGCCGATGCGCAATTTCGCCTGGTTCTCGTCCATGTTCTTCGGGGCGTCATAGCCGATATTGCTGTGCAGCCCATATTTGCGCGCCCATCCCCGGAACTCGCCGAAGGCGTTGAATTCCGGATGGGTGGTCTGGATATGATAGGTTTCGCTGAACGCTTCGAGCGCCACCTTCCAGTTGCAGTCGAAGATGATCCATTTGCGCCAGCGATAGCGCATATTCTGCAACTGGAAGGGATCCAGCATTTCCGGCACGACGCCCAGATAGTCGGCAAGCGTCCCGCAATCGGGATCGAGATTGATCCAGGCCCAGCCACCCCAGCTATCGACGCGGACATCGCCCAGTTTCGTCCTCTCGGCCGTCAGCTTGCCCTGCCAGTCGTCCTGGTGGTTCACGAAGGTGCATTGGCCCTGCCGGTCGAAAGTCCAGCCATGAAAGCCGCATATGATGCTGGTGCGATTGCCCCGCGCATTGCGCGCGCCGGCCGGCGTATCGATCAGCCGGCGCCCCCGGTGCGGACAGACATTGTGGAATGCGCGCAGTTCGTCCGGCCCCGTCCGCATGACGATGACCGAATCCTCCAATATGTCGTAGGTGATGAAGTCGCCGACATTGGGAATGTCCTCGATGCGCGCCGCCTGCAACCACAGTTTGCGCCAGAGCCGGTCCTGTTCCGCGCGGGCATAATCCTTCGAAATATAGGCCTCGACCGGAACCCTGACCGGCGCGATCAGGGTCTCATCCGGCTGGGCGACCTTGCTCAGTTCGTTCATGCCATCCTCGCTTTCCGGGCGGCGCGGCCGCCCTGTCTGTTCAGCGGCCCTGCCAATCGGGCCGGCGTTTTTCGGCAAAGGCGCGCGGACCTTCCTGCGCATCGTCGCTCATATAGGCATGTTCGGACGCGGCCCGCGCAGCCTGCAGCGCTGCGGCACGGCCCATCTCCGTCGCCAGCATCACCGTGTCGCGGCCCGCCTTGACGGAGAGCGGCGCGCCTTCCAGGACTTCCGCCGCCAGTTCCAGCGCCGCGTCCATCAGCGCCGCCGGCTCGGCAAGCCGATTGACAAGACCGATTTCATAGGCCCGCTGCGCGGTGATCGGCTTTCCGGTCAGGATGATTTCCATCATGATCCGCTGGGGAATCATGTGAATGAGCGGCGCCGCCCATGGGGAAGACCGACCGACCTTGACCTCGGTGATGGCGAAGCGCGCCGTGTTGCTGGCGACACAAAGGTCGCAGGCCTGGGCGATCATCCATCCACCGGCAAAAGCCACCCCGTTGACCGCCGCGATCGTCGGCTTGGACAGTTCTATGCTGTCATAGGGCAGCGGAAAAAGGTCGCGCGGCGGCACCCTCATCCCGGTCTCGACCATCTCCTTGAGGTCGCCGCCCGCGCAGAAAGCCCGGTCTCCCGCACCGGTCAGAATGGCGATGCGCAGGGTCGGGCAGCGTTCGAACCGATCCCATGCCGCCCGCAATCCCTCTCGCACGTCGCGGCTGAGGCAATTGCGCTGTTCGGGGCGATTGATGGTGAGGATGGCGATACCGTCGCTGCGGGCCTCGAAAAGGACGGCGTCACTCATGTCAGAACCCCTGCTGCTGGATCATGTGGGCCGCGCGCTCGAGCATTTCGCGAAAATCAGGATGCGCGATGGCGATCAGGCGGCGCGTGCGCTCGGCCAGATTTTGTCCCTTGAGTTCCGCCGCGCCGAATTCGGTGACGACGATGTCGACGTCGCTGCGCGCGGTCGTGACCGGACCCGAAAGCTGGGACACGATCTTGCTGACAGTCCCGCCCTTGGCCGATGCCGACAGGGCGATGATCGAGCGTCCGCCGGGCGATCGCGCGCCAGCCCGGACGAAATCGACCTGGCCGCCCGTGCCGCCGAGATAGGCGGAGCCGGACTGTTCGGCATTGACCTGGCCGGTCAGGTCGACCTCCAGCGCCGAGTTGATGGTCACCAGTCGGGACAGCCGGCCCAATATCGCGGCATCATGGGTATAGCTGGTTGCGCACATGCGGATGGCGGGGTTGCGATGCACCCAGTCATACAGGCGCCGGGTGCCGATCAGCGCACCGTTGATGGAAACGCCGGCGTCGATTTCCTTGCGGGCGTTGGTGACGACCCCGGCCTCGACCAGATCGACGAGCCCGTCGCCGATCATGCCCGAATGCACGCCCAGATCCTTGCGATCCTTGAGAAGGCGCAGCAGCGCGTCGGGCACGGCGCCGATGCCGGTCTGGATGACCGCGCCGTCGCCGATATAGGCGGCGCAGTGCCCGGCGATGGCCTCGTCGACCGCACCGATGGCGGCGGGCTGTACCTCCACCGGCGGTCGATTGACCGGAATCGCCATGTCGATCGCCGAAGCGGATATGCTCTCGCCGCAGGTGAAGGGCACGGCTTCGTTGACTTCGGCAATGACGACCCGCGCCTTGTCGACCGCGGCGCGGACATGATCGCTGATCAGGCCGCAACTATGGTTGCCGTCGGCATCGGCCGGGCTGACCTGGATCATCGCCACGTCGCAGGGGATGATCCCGGCGGTTATGAGCGGCCCGACCTGGCTGACATGGACAGGGATGATCTGCAACCGGCCGGCCTTCGTCATCGACCGGAGCGTCCCGATCGCACCCATGCTCGAAAGGGCGAAGCTCTCGGCACTTTCCGGCGTGAACAGGCCGGAAAAGCTGGTCGCGATGAAGGCGGTGAGGCCCCTTATCCCAGCGCCCTGCTCGATCAGCGCCTCTACCAGGCTGGTCGGTTCCCCGCAGGCCTGGCCGAAGACGATCGCATCGCCGGCCCTTAACATATCGGCGAAATGGACAGGTGCAGCGCGTGTCACGGCCCGACCTGCCGCAAGAGTTGTTCGGCGCGGCTAAGATGCGGACGATCGAGCATTCCCCCCTTGTAACCGATCGTGCCGACCCCCGGATGGGCGGCGAACAGATCGACGATGGCCTGCGCCTCGGCGATTTCATCGGTTGTGGGGGAGAAGGCCGCGTTGATCACGTCCACCTGCGCCGGGTGGATCGCCAGCATTCCGCGATACCCGTCGCGACGGACCTTTTCAGCCCTACTCTTCAAGCTGTCCAGGTCGCGAAAATCGCCCTGGATCGTCTCGATCGCGGCTACCCCGGCGGCGGCGGCGCCCAGCAGGCAAAGGCTGCGGGCCAGTTCATAGGTGTAGCCATAGCTGCCGTCGGCATTCCGATTGGAACTGGCGCCGATCGAATCGGCCAGATCCTCCGCCCCCCAGCTGAGCGCGACGACACGCGGCGCGCCCTTGTAGTCGCCGGTATGGAACATGGCCTCGGCCGTTTCGGTCACGAGCACGATCAGCGGGGTCGATCCTTCCGCAATGCCGTTCGCCACCTCCAGCGCGGACAGATAATGATCCAGACGCTCGACATCCGATCGTCCATTGGCCTTGGGCAACATGATGCCGCCGGGCCGGGCCGGCATGATCGCCGCCAGGTCCGCCAGCGTATGCGGCCCATCCAGCGGGTTGACCCGCACCCACAAACGCTCCAGCCCGTCCCTCGTCCGCAGGAAATCGTGGATCATTTGGCGGGCGAGAACCTTGTTCTCCGGCGCGACCGCATCCTCCAGGTCGAACAGCGCAATATCGGCGGCGCTGTCGGCCGCCTTCGCCATCTTCTTTTCGCTGTCCCCCGGCGCGAAGAGCCAGGAACGCATCTTGGTGGGCGGGGTCACGGACATTCGGTCAGGCACCTTTTTAACGAAACGGGGCAATCAGTAGGATTTTGGCAGATCGAGCACTTTTTCCGCCAGGAAATTCAGGATCATGTGCGGGCTGACCGGCGCCGTGCGCGGAATCAGCACTTCGCGCAGCAATCGTTCGACATGATATTCCTGCGCATAGCCCATGCCGCCCAGGGTCAGCATGGCGGTATGACAGGCCTCGAACGCGGCCTCCGCCGCCAGATATTTGCCGGCATTGGCTTCCACGCCGCAATCCTCGCCCTTGTCGAACTTGGTCGCCGCCTGCATCACCATCAGGTTCGCCGCCTCGAGCTGCGCCCAGCATTTGGCGAGCGGATGCTGGATTCCCTGGTTCATGCCGATCGGCCGGTCGAATACGATCCTTTCGCGCGCATAGCGGGCGGCGCGCTGGATCGCGTTGCGGCCAATGCCGATCGCCTCGGCGCCCAGCAGGATGCGCTCAGGGTTCAGTCCCTTGAGGATGATGCGGAAACCCTGTCCCTCCTCCCCGATCCGATCCCCTTCGGGAATGAAAAGATCGTTGATGAACAACATGTTGGATCCAACCGCATGGCGACCCATCTTGGGGATGAGCTGATGTTCGATACGATCCCGATCCAGCCTGGTGAAGAAGAGCGAGAGACCATGGGTCTTGTTGGCCACCTCCTCCAGGGGCGTCGTCCGCGCCAGCAGCATCATGCGGTCCGCGACATGGGCGTTGGTGATCCAGATCTTCTCGCCATTGACGCGATAGCCGCCCTCGACCCGCTCAGCCCGCGTCTTGAGCTTGGTCGTATCCAGGCCGGTATTGGGCTCGGTCACGGCGAAGCACATTTTTTCCGCGCCCGACAGGACAGGCGGGATCATGCGCTGCTTCTGCTCTTCGGTCCCGAAAAGCGCGATCGGCTCCAGGCTGAACACCGGGCCGTGGATGGTCGATGCCGCGGTCATCCCGCCGCCCGCCTCGGCCACCGCCTGCATCATGATCGCGGCCTCGGTAATGCCAAGACCCGCGCCCCCGACCGATTCCGGCATGGCGACGCCCAGCCAGCCCGCACCGGCCATCGCGGCATAGAAATCATCGGGAAAGACGCCGTCCCGGTCGCGCGCAAGCCAATAATCGTCGGGAAACTGCCCGCAATGCTGGAGCACATTTTCGCGGATACTCCGCTGATCTTCGGTCAATGCAAAATCCACGGACGCTTCGCCTCTGTTTCTCTCCCGATCCGCGTCGGGGGTATCAGCGGCCAACGGAGCGCACAATCGGACGCCCGCGACATATCGGTGGGGCGAAGCGGTTGCGCGTGGATTTCTCCGCCTTCCTATCCTAGCCCCGATGCATGGAACAGGAGAGCGAAATGAACGCAGGCACCGCCGGGGGCGGCCCCTTGTCGGGCATCAGGGTGGTCGACCTGACCTCCATGGTCTTCGGCCCCTATGCGACGCAGATCATGGCGGACATGGGCGCCGACGTCATCAAGATCGAACCGCCAGACGGTGGCGACGCGACCCGCTACATCAATGCCGGGCCGACGCCCGACCTGGGCGGCGTGTTCACCAATGTGAACCGTGGCAAGCGCAGCGTGGTGCTGGACTTGCGGCAGGAGCCCGATCGCACGACGCTGCGCCGGCTGATCGCGACCGCCGACATCTTCATCCATTCCATGCGCGGCAAGGCGATCGCCCGGCTGGGGTTCGACTATGCCGCCGTCAGCGCGATCCGCCCCGACATCGTCTACACCAATTGCTATGGGTACAGCCGTCGCGGTCCGGATGCCGACAAGCCCGCCTATGACGACACCATCCAGGCAGAATGCGGCATTCCGCACCTTCAGGGCCTGATGACCGGCCAGCCCGATTTCGCCGCCACCATCATGGCGGACAAGGTGTCGGGGCTGACCGCGCTCTATGCCACGATGATGGCGCTGTTCCATCGCGAACGCACCGGCGAGGGGCAGGAAGTGGAAGTCGGCATGTTCGAAACCATGGCCTCCTTCATGCTGGCCGAACATGCGAGCGGGATGATGTTCGACCCGTCGCTCGGGCCGGCCCATTATCACCGCGTCGTGGCGCGCAACCGCAAGCCCTATCGCACCAGGGACGGCTATGTCGCGGCGCTGGTCTATAATGACAAGCATTGGAACGCCTTTATCCAGGCTGTCCAGCCGCCCTGGGCCAGCGACGCCTTCGATACGCTGGCCAAGCGGGCGAAGCAGATCGAACGCGTCTACGGGCTGCTGGGCGAGACCTTCCTGGAACGGACGACGCAGGAATGGCTCGATCTGCTGGAGCGGCTGCATATCCCGGCGGCGCCGCTGCGCACCACCGACGAACTGTTCGACAATCCGCATTTGAATGCCATCGGCTTCTTCGAATCCGTCGAGGCGCCCTATGGCACGGTGCGCTATCCGGGCGTGCCGACCTGGTTCTCGCGCACGCCGGGCCGGGTGGCCGGGCCGACGCCCCGACTGGGCACGGATACGCAGGATGTGCTGGCCGAACTGGACCGGGAATATCCGGTCGTCCCGGAATGAATCGATCAGGGCCTCCCGCTCCATCGGCACGGCGATGAAGCAGGCCGGCCGGCCGTTCATCCTTGAACCGCCTTCGCCAGTCTTTACGCTCCGGTGCCCAGGACAGGATAGCGACAGGGTGAACCATGGCGGAGGATGTGATGACCAAGGCGCGCGACGTGCCCTTCGAGGTGAACGATCCCGAGCGCATCCCCACGCCGCGCTACTATGACGCCGATTTCTACCAGCAGGAGGTCGAGCATCTGTGGCCCCATGTCTGGCAGATGGCGTGCCGGGTCGAGCAGATTCCGGAGATCGGCGACTGGATCGAATATAGCAATCTCGGCAAGTCGGTCATCATCGTGCGCGGGAAGGACGGCATCCGGGCGTTCCACAATGCCTGCCGCCATCGCGGTGTGCCGCTGACCGAAGGACCGCACGGCAATTGCAAGGGCAAGGGCTTCATCTGCCCCTTCCATGGCTGGCGCTGGAACAGCGAGGGCAAGAACAGCTTTGTCTACGGCCGCCATATGTTCAGCGAGCGGCAGCTGGACGAGGACGACCTAGCGCTGCGCCCCTGCCGCAGCGAGATCGCGATCGGTTGCGTCTTCATCAATTTCGATGACGATGCGCCGTCCCTGCGCGACCAGCTGGGGCCGCTCGCGGCCGGGCTCGACGCTTACCATGCCGACAGGATGCGCGCCGAATGGTGCTTCGGCACCGTGCTGCCGGCCAACTGGAAGATCGCGATGGAAGCCTTCATGGAAGGCTATCATGTGATGCGGACGCATCCGCAGCTGCAACAGAAGGTGCCGATCCTCTACAACAGCATGTACGGCATGGATACGGGCGGGATCGGCGTGCCGATCAACATGCATCGGTCGATGAAGGAAAATATCCAGGATCAGGTCGACCATATGCAGTTGCTGAGCGACGGCATGGCCGGCATGTGCCACGCCAAGGATGTCGCGGTCGCGCGCACGCTGGTCGATGTCGAACTGCCCGAAGATCCGCAGCAGGCGATCATGCACTGGTTCGGGATGGTCAACCATTGCGTCACCGAAGCGGCACGCGTGCGCGGCGAACCGGCGCCCGACCTCAACCGCATCGCGATGGAAACTCCGGTGAAGGCGGTCGAGTTCATCTTCCCCAACTATTTCCTGCTGCCTTTCCTTTCGAGCATGGCGGCCTATCGCATCCGCCCGCTGGGACCGGAAAGCTGCCTGTTCGAACTCTGGTCGCTCACTCATTTCCCCGAAGGCCAGGAACCCCCGCCGGTGATGGAGACGGTGATGCTGCCACATGACAGCGACCGTTTCCCGCAGATCCCCCGGCAGGATTATTCCAACATCCCCATCCAGCAGAAGGGGCTTCACGCGCAGGGCTTCGACTTCATGCGACTGTCGAAGGATATCGAGGGGCTGATCAGCAATTACCAGCGGATCATCGATGGCTATCTGAAGGGCGCGCCACGGGAAAGCCTGCTCGCCGCGACACAGAAGCTGGCCGGCAATTTCGACGGGCCGATTCTCGACCTGGGCCTTTGACCCCGCGGGCGGCGGGCGGCTCGGACCATCTCCGCGTCGCCCGTGCCGCTTATCCCCACAGCGCCTCGGCGGCGACCAGCGCCTGCCCGCCGCGCCCCCCAAGCTCCCCGATCAACGCCTTCAGCCGATAGGTCCACAAATGGAGCGGATGCTCCAGCGTCATACCCATGGCGCCAAGGAACTGGTGGAAGTCGTATACCGCGAGGCGCGCCGATTCCTGGGCGTGCAGCGCCGCCAGCGCGGCGTCCGCCGGATCGAGCGTGGCCGCCGCCTTCATCGCCAGCCAGTGGACGCCATTGGCGCGCACCTGCGCTTCGGCCAGCCGGTGCCGCAATGCCTGGAAGGTCGCGAGCGGCCGGCCGAATTGCTGGCGATCGGTCACATGCGCGACCGTGCTGTCCAGCGCCGCGCCGAGCAGGCCCGCAGCCTCCGCCGCCAGCGCGATGCGCCAGCGAGTCAGCACATCCTGCGGCGAAAGGGCCAGGCGTGCGCGATCGACGGGCGCGGCGACCAGGTTGCCCATCGGATAGGCGTGGAGTGCGTCGGGTTCGGCGCGCACCTGATCCGCGGCCACGATGAAGCAGGACACGTCGGAGGCACCGACCATCAGCACGGTCGCGCCGGGCGCGAGAAACCGGATCGGGCGATGTTCCCGACCCTCCTCCACCAGGCAGAGCGGCCGGGGCTTGTCATCCCCCAGCAACGGCCGGACGACCGCGCTGGCCGCCGCCTCCACCGCCTGCGGCAGGCGCGCCAGCGCCGCGACGACCAGCGCCGCCGTGACGATCCCCAGATCGGGGTCGAAGCCGACGTCGAAAAACCCTCCCTCCGCAAGCGCCCGGTCCAGCGGCGCATCGGGCAAGGCAAAACCGGCGTCATGCAGGGAAGCCGCGGCGAAGGGCCGTGTCAGGCTGTCGATCGCATCGAGAATGGCGACCTGATCGTCGCTCAGCGCCAGATCCATCAGCGCGGCTCCCTGGGCAGTTTGAGAATATCGGTGGCGATGATGTTGAGCTGGATTTCCGCCGAACCGGCCGCGATGCCGGCGACGATGCCGCGCTGGTGGTGCATCTTCAGATAAGGATGGGCGTCCGCCAGCGCTTCGGGCAGATATTCGACGACGAACTCACACACTCGCCGCTCGGCCATCACCGTCGCGAACCGGGCGGAACTGGATTCCGCGCCGATCCGCTCGCCCTTGGCGCGACGGTCGATCAGGGCATAGCTCGCCATGCGGGCGGCCTCGCACAGGGCGGCCGCATGGGCCGCCTCGATCTTCACCGCATCGCCGCGCCAGTCACCCAGCATCCTGAGTTCCGCCACGGCCCGGTCGAGCGCCGCGCGCGCGAGCGCATAGCGCGGTATGCCGAGCCGCTCGTTGGTCAGCGAATAGGCGATGATCTCCCACGCCTGGCCTTCCTCGCCCAGAAGCGCTGAAACCGGCACGGTCACATCGTCGAAAAATACCTCATGAATATCGCCCTCGCCGATCAGCGAGGGGATCTGCCGCACGGTTATGCCGGGCGTGTCCATCGGCACCAGCAGGATGGATATGCCCTTCTTGCGATCGTCACTGGTCCGGCAGACCAGGAAGCAGCTGTCCGCCAGGCCGGCATAGCTGGTCCAGATCTTCTGCCCGTTGACGCGATATGTCTCGCCGTCGCGCACCGCCCGTGTTCGCAGCGACGCCAGGTCCGACCCGGAACCGGGTTCGGAAAAGCCCTGGCACCAGAGCGCCCGCCCCTGCGCGATCGGTGGCAGGTAGCGCGCCTTCTGCGCCTCCGACCCATAACGGATCAGGGTGGGGCCGATCCAGTTGACGTTCATATACTGGCCGCCGCGTGGTTCGCCCGCGATCCACATCTCCTCGGCCAAGATCGCCTGGTGCCACGGATCAAGGCCCAGCCCGCCCAGCGCGACGGGCCAGTGCGGGATCAGCAACCCCTCCTCCGCCAGCCTGCCGCAAAAGCCCTCCGCATAGCGGGTGAGCGCCGGCGACGCCGGACCATGCTGCGAAAAACGCTCCCAATCCTCCGGCAGCCAGTCGGCCAGCAGATCGCGCAGTCGCTGGCGAAAGCCAGCCTCTTTCTCTGTCCACTCAAAATTCATCGCATCGCTCTTCCGGCATGGCGCATGTCTCCGGGTACCCAAAGCCCGGCGCCGAGAACAGGGCAGCCCCCAAGAGAACGCCCCGGTGATATGGCGCGGCGGGGCTTGGACAAGGGATGCTCGGCGCGAGAATATCGGCGCGACCGACAAGGACCAGACCGCCGATGACCGACATCCGCTACACCCCCCTCGCCCGGCTGGCGGACGTGCCGAATGGCGCGACAAAGGCGGTGGAAACGGACGGCCGCTCGATCATGCTGTGCCATCTCGAGGGGAAGGTTCATGCCCTCGACAACCTATGCTCTCATGCGCAGGAACCGCTCGCCTGCGGCCGGATGCGGCTGGGCTGGATCGCCTGCCCGGCGCATGGCGCGCGCTTCGATCTGGAAACGGGCGAGCCGCTGACCGGCCCTGCCACGGAGCCGATCGCGACTTATGCGGTGCGGATCGTGGACGGCATGATCGAGGTGGCGCTCTGAGCCGCGCGGCAATCTTCATCGCCTTGCCGATATCGCGCGCCATCCGGCGCGTCGGCCATCGCAATTGGCGCCCGGCCGACGCACAGAGGCATGAACGAACGAGGAGAGTGGCAGCTTGACCGACATGGCGGCTAATCTGCGGCAGGAGGTGCGGACCTGGCTTGCCGATCATGCGCCCAGGGACTGGCGCGCCCGCAGCACGAGCGAGGCGGCCTTTCTGGAGCTGCAACGCAGCTGGTTCGCCGCGCTGGTGGAGGGCGGCTATGCCGTGCCGCACTGGCCCGCCGGATGGCCCGGCGGCGGCCGCAGCCTGGCCGAGCAGAAGGTCATCTACGAGGAATTCGCCCGCGCCGACACGCCGCGCCTGCTCCTCTCCTTCATGTCGACCTATCACGCCGCCTCCACCCTGTTCGAATGGGGCAGCAAGGCGCAGCAGCAGCGTTACATCCCCCGCATCCTGGAAGGCGAGATATGGTGCCAGGGCTTTTCCGAGCCCAATGCCGGATCGGACCTTGCCGCGCTGCGGACCCGCGCCGAACGGCGCGACGACGTCTATGTGGTGAACGGCCAGAAACTCTGGTCGACCATGGGCCAGTTCGCGGACAAATGCCTGCTGCTCGTGCGGACGAGCAGCGAAGGCGCCAAGCAGGCCGGCCTCACCTATTTGTTGCTGGACCTGCGGGCGCCCGGCGTCACCATCCGCCCGATCCACCAGATCCATGGCGACGAGGAGTTCGCCGAACTGTTCCTCGACAATGTCGAGGTGCCGGTGGCGGACCGGCTGGGCGAGGAAGGCCAGGGCTGGACCGTGGCGCAATCGACCCTTGCGTCCGAGCGCGGCCTGACCCTGCTGGAACTGAGCGCCCGGATGAAGGGCGCGCTGTGGCGGATCGCCGACCTCATCCGCGCGGCGGGGCGGCAGGAGGATGCCGGCATCCTGCGTGATTTGGGCAAGCTGGCGACCCGCGTGGACGCCACCTGCGCGGTGGCTGACCAGTTCCTGGCCAACCGCATCGCGGGCGAGGAACGGGTGGGAGACGCCTCGATCGTCAAGCTCGCCTATGCCCGCACGCTGCGGGTCTTCACCGATCTGGGGGTGCGGATCGGCGGGATCGACGCGCAATATCATGCCCCGATCACCTATGGCGGGGGGATGGAAACGGGCAACTGGATGGCCGATTTCATGAACAGCTATGCCTGGACCATCGCAGGCGGCAGCGACGAGGTGCAGCGCAACATCATCGCCGAACGTCTGCTCGGGATGCCGCGGGAGCCGAAAGGCTGGACGCTGCGGGAGGATGCAGCATGAGCATGACCCGCACCGAATTGCAGGATGCTGCGATACGCGCCTTTCCGCCGGCCGACCTGGTACCCGACGCCGATCGCAGCTGGACCATGATCGCGGAGATGGGCTGGCTGATGATGGCCGTCCCGGAGGACCAGGGCGGCCTGGGGCTGGGGCTGGAAGCCGTCGGAGTGGCGCATCAGGCGCTGGGCCGCGCGTTGGTGCCGGGTCCGGCCATCGCCCAGATGCTGGTGATTGAGGCGCTGACCGCAACCGGGCAGGACGCGCTGCTCGAACGGGCGATGGCGGGCGAGGTGATGACGGCGCCCCTGGCCGATGGAGCCACGGCAGTGCTCGATGCCGACCGGGCAAGCCATATCGTGCTGACCGACAAAGCGCGCATCCTGCTGGCGCCGATCGAAGGCTGCACCGTCACGGAACGGCCTACCTGGGACCGGACCAGGCGGCTGTTCGACGTAACGGTCGCCGACGATCGCGCGATCCTGCTGGTGGCGGGGGCGGAGGCGGCCGCACTGGCCGACCGGATCGCCACGCTGCGCAGCATCGCCCTCACGGCCGATTGCCTGGGCGGCGCGGAGGCCGCACTCGCGATGACGATCGACTATCTTCAGACCCGGCGCCAGTTCGATCGTCCGCTGGCGCTGTTCCAGGCGCTCAAGCATCGCGTCGCGGACATGAAGACCGCGCTGGCGGCGGCCGAAGCGCTCTTCTGGGCGCGCGCCGAGGATCCGGCGGCGGACCGGATCGCGATGGGCGCGCTCAAGGCCCATGCGGCAGGCGTCTATCGCCTGATCGCCGAGGAGGCGATCCAGCTGCACGGCGGAATCGGCCTGACCATGGAGCATCCCTGCCATCTCTTCCTCAAGCGGGCGATGCTGAACGCCGTGCTGGGCGGCGATGCGGATCACTGGCACGCGGAAGCGGGGCGACGGGCCATGACGGCGGCGATCGCCTGACAAGGATGGAAGGAGGGGACCGGACATGAAGGCGCTGGCGACTGCTGCGACATTGGCCCTGTTGATGGCGGGATCGACGGGCGCCGCCTCCTCGCCCGTTCCGCCGGCCCCACCAGCCTCCCCGTCGGTGGAGGACGCGCTGTTCGCCCAGCCCTATATCGACAAGGATGAATGGCACGACGCTCCCGTCCGTCACCGCTACGTCCATGGCGGGTTCAAGGGCACGCAGACGCGCTTTTCCTTCTATTTCCCTGAGCCTGCCCAATATCAGGGCCGCTTCTTCCAGCATATCACGCCGGTTCCCGACAGCGAGAACAACGCCCAGCTTCCAGGCACGCCGGAAGAGGACAAGATCGGTTTCGCCATCGCATCGGGCGCCTATTTCGTCGAGACCAACGGCGGCGGCCGCGATCAGGTCGGGATGCCGGGCAAGGGGGTCGATCCGACCATCGCCGCCTGGCGCGCCAATGCGGCGGCGGCCCGTTATTCCCGCGTGGTGGCGCAGTCCATATATGGCGGCAAACGACCCTATGGCTATGCCTATGGCGGCAGCGGCGGCGGCTTCCGCACGATCGGTTCGATCGAAAATAGCGACGGCGTCTGGGACGGGGTGGTGCCCTATGTGATCGGATCGACCATGGCGATCCCCAACATGTTCACCGTGCGGATGCACGCGATGCGTCTGCTGAAGGACCGTTTCCCGCAGATCGTCGATGCCGTGGAGCCGGGCGGCAGCGGCAATCCCTATGCCGGGCTGAACGCGAAGGAGGCGGCCGCCCTGCGCGAGGTTACGCGCATGGGGTTCCCGACGCCCTCCTGGTTCGGCTACCGCACCATGGGCGTCCATGGCTTCGCCGCCCTCTATCAGGGGTTGGTGATGGCCGATCCCACCTATTTCAACGATTTCTGGACCAAGCCGGGCTATCTGGGCTTTGACGATCCCCATGGCTTCGATGGCGCGCGGGTGCAGCACAAGACCGCCATCGCCGCACCGATCAGCGCGGCGGAAGCGGCCCGCATGGGTCTCTCGACCAGCGTCGTCGACGGTCGCAAGGATGGCGGCGTCGACAATGCCTTTGCCGCCTTGCAGGGCAACGAGGCCCAGCGGATCGTCGCCTATCGCCTGTCGAGCGCCCCGCCCAGGGTCGATTTTCTCGGCGGCGACCTGGTCGTCGCATCCGGCGCGGGCATGGGCAAGCGGCTGGCGCTCAGCCGGATCGAGGGTGATATCGCGATCCTGGGCGTGACCGACCCGGCGCTGGCAGCCAGCCTCAAGCCCGGCGATGCGGTCCAGGTCGACAACAGCAACTTCCTCGCCGCGCAGACCTACCACCGGCACCAGGTGCCGGGGCCGGACTTTCCGGTCTGGGATCAGTTCCGCAAGCCCGATGGCCGGCCAATCTATCCCCAGCGTCCCATGATCATCGGGCCGCTCTTCGTCCAGTCCACCGCCGGATCGCAGCTGACGGGCCGCTTCAAGGGCAAGATGATCATCGTCGAAAATCTGTGGGACCGCGAAGCCATGCCCTGGCAGGCGGACTGGTATCGGCAGCGGATCGCCTCGCATCTGGGCGCGGCGACCGACGATCATGTGCGGCTCTGGTACACCGATCACGCGCTGCACGGCGACAGCAGCCGACAGGAGGATCCGACCCGCACGGTCAGCTATCTCGGCATGTTGCAGCAGGCGCTGCGCGATCTGGCCGCCTGGGTGGAAGAGGGCGTCGCGCCTCCGGCCGGCACCGCCTATCGCATCGCCGATGGCCAGGTGCTGGTTCCGGCGGACGCGGCGGCGCGCAAGGGCATCCAGCCGGTCGCGACCGTGACGGTCCGGGGCGGCGACATGGCGACGGCGAGGCCGGGGGAGCCGGTCGCGTTCAGCGCAACCATCGCAGTTCCGCCGGGTGCCGGAAAGATCGTCTCGGCCGAATGGGACTTCGAGGGCGACGGCCGCTTTCCGGTCAGCGCGCGCCTTCCGGCCGGATCACCATCGAGCGTCCGGCTGACCGCGCGGTACGCCTTCACCCGGCCAGGCGTCTATTTCCCCGCCCTGCGCGTCGCATCGGAACGCCATGGTGACAGGGCAACGCCCTTTGCGCGTATCCAGAATCTGGGACGCGTCCGGGTCGTCGTGCGATAGGCTATTCCAGCGGTTCGCCCGGCCAGGTCTCGGTATCGATCTGCGCCTGCGCGGCCTTGGGGTAGCGTGGCCCCGACACCGCCTCGAAGGTGAAGAGCGCGTCCACCGCCGCCAGCGTCTCGGCGGAGAGGTCGAAGGACAGCGTCGCCAGATCCTCGTCCAGATGGGCGATGCTGGTCGTACCGGGAATGGCGACGATATTGGGGCGGCGCGACAGCACCCAGCCCAGGCTCAGTTGCGCCATGGTGCAGCCCGCGTCCTGCGCGATCGTCCTGAACTGCGCCGCCAATTCCAGATTGCGCGCGAGGTGCGGCGCCTGAAAACGCGGCATGGCGCCGCGAATATCGCCCTTGGGCACGCCGTCCGGTCCGACCCCGCCCGCCAGCACGCCACGCGCGACCGGCGAAAAGGCGACGAAGCCGACGCCAAGTTCCACGCAGGCGTCCAGCACCGCGACTTCGGCATTGCGCGTCCAGGGCGAATATTCGGTCTGCATCGCGGCGATCGGATGGACGGCGTGGGCGCGACGCAGCGTCGCGGCCGACATTTCCGACAGTCCGATCGCGCCGATCTTCCCGGCCTCGACCGCGCGGACAAGCGCGCCGACGGACTCCTCGATCGGCACATTGGGGTCGAGCCGATGGAGATAATAGAGATCGATATGCTCGACCTTCAGCCGCCGCAGCGAATCCTCCAGCGTCGCGCTGATCGCATCGGGCGATCCGTCGAGGCCGCGCTGCCCGTCCTTGCCCCCCAGCACGCATTTGCTGGCGAGCACGAATGCGTCGCGCCGGTCCATCAGCGTGCGGCCCAGCAGTTCTTCATTGGCGCCAAAGCCGTAGAGCGCGGCGGTGTCGAAGAAATCGACCCCGTGGTCGAGCGCATGGAGCAGCAGTTTTTCCGCCTGCCGCGGTTCCGGCCGGGGCAGATAGGCATGGCTGAGATTCATGCAGCCAAGGCCGATGGGAGACACGGTGAAAGGGCCGATGGCGCGGCGCGACGGCGAGACAGTCATGAGAAGGCGATGATCCTGTTTCCGATCGGGGATGCCACGCCATAGCGAGGCTTGGCCGCCGGTTCCACCCATCATGCGCGCCGGGCGATCATGTTTGGCTGGACAAGCCGGCGACGGACAGGAAGACTGGATCAAGGCCGGCGAAGGAGAGTGCCCCATGCCCAGTGAATCCGACACGCCCTCATCCAGGCGCGCCGCCGATTATCCCCGCGCCGTGCTCGACCTGTTCGACGCCTATGTCCATGGGACGATCGACCGGCGCGGCTTCCTCCAGCAATGCGCGATCCATGTCGGCGGGACCGCTGCCGCCACCGCGATGTTGACCACGCTCAGTCCCGATTTCGCGCGCGGCCAAGTGATCCCGCCCGACGACCGGCGCATCGCCGTCAGCCATGTCGACATCCCGTCGCCCAGGGGCAACGGCACGATCCGCGCCTATGTGGCCCGACCGGTGGGCAGGGCCGACGCCAGGCTGCCGGTGATCCTCGTCGCACACGAAAATCGCGGCCTCAACCCACATATCGAAGATATTGCACGCCGCCTGGCCGTTGACGGCTTTCTCGCCGTTGCGCCAGACGCCCTCACCACATTGGGCGGCTATCCGGGCGACGAGGACAAGGCGCGCACGATGTTCGCGACGCTGGACCGCGCGAAAATCCAGGAGGATTTCATCGCCGCGGCTGCACATGCGAAGGGGATGGCGGGCGGCAACGGCCGCGTGGGCGCTGTCGGCTTCTGCTTCGGCGGCGGCATCGCCAACCTGCTGGCCGCGCGCGTTCCCGACCTGCGGGCGGCCGTGCCCTTCTATGGCAGCCCGCCGCCGATCGAGGAGGTGCCGGCGATCAAGGCCGAACTGCTCATCCACTATGGCGGCAATGATGCGCGCACCAACGCCGCATGGCCCGGCTATGAAGAGGCGCTGAAGAAAGCCGGCATCCGCTATCGGGCCTTCATCTACGACGGCGCCGAGCATGGCTTCAACAACGACACCACGCCGCGCTTCGACAAGGCCGCCGCCGATCTCGCCTGGGCGCGGACGATTGCCCTGTTCCGGCGGACGCTGGGATGAGCGCAGCGCCGGTTACGGCCGGAAGGTCGGTCTTACCGGCCTGGGCGCAGTCGCCGCTGACCGGAATTTCGGAGGCGCTGCTGTCCCCCGATGGTAAGGCGCGTTGGTCGCAACCGTCTGGTCCGCAACGCACCCATGGCGTGACCGTCGGCGTCGACTATTGACGTCCCAAAGGGTCGCATTCCGCCCCGCCGGTTCGGCGGCGGGATATTTTTCTGACCGTTCCCGCTCAGGACAAGGGCGGCGCGCCATAGAAGTCGGCCGCGCCGTCCAGCCGGACGTCGATCCGGTCCAGCAGAAAGCCCGGATCGAGCGCATGGACTCGGATCTCGTGCCTGCCCTCGGCCAGTTGCGGCAACGCGATGCCCCTGAAAGCCATATTGCCCAGGACATTGCGCTTCCAGTCCTCGCTGCGCCCGTGCGTTTCGAAATCCAGTATCCGGACCGGGCCGTCATCGACCTGCACCGCCAGACGCAGGCCGTTGGCGGAGGTCAGCGGATGGACCGGAACGGCGACGACGCGCAATTCCGCCCCGGCCTCGTTTCCCGTCTCGAAGACATAGCGCAACGGCTGCGTCTCCCCCGGCGCATCCCGCGACGGAAGGTTCAGTTTCGCGCGCAAGGCAGCCTGCCGCGATCCAAGCCCGGGCACGACTTCCCAATCCTCGTTCATCGCGGCCGGCGACGCCGCGGTCAGGGAAATGGTGCGATCGATCTCGACCGGGGCGGCGGCGTGCCCCGCACGGATGAACCGCCCCGCGACGGCCAGGCGCCTGCCGCCACATTCCAGCGTACCGAAATTGATCGCGCCGCCGCCGTCATAGGACAGGATGATCCGCTGCTGAAAGCCGTTGGCGGCCGTCAGTGCGCCATGTGTCGCCTCGGCCACGATCCCCTTCTGGTCCGCCAGCCGCCACTCGCCGTCCATGCCCCAGCCATGCACGGTCAGCGCGTGGCGCGCCGGGCGCCCCTCGACGAAACTCAGCTCGGCCACATCCAGCCCGCAGCCCGCCTTCCGGGGAAAATCCGCCTTGGGAAAGACCGGCCGGGCGAAGACCGGCAGGTCGCGGGGCGCCATGTTCATGATGCCGCGCCACTTGCCGTCCCGCTGGTCATTATAGGCCGCCGTATCCGCGACAATCCGGTCATGCGCGGCCTCCGCCTCCTGCGCCAGCCGGTTGGCGACAGGCCGGCCCTGCCGGGCATGGAGCGCCGCCAGATCGAGCTTCAGATTGCGCTCGTTCATGCTGGCCGCACCCCGCACCGGATAGAGTATCAGCTGGAAATAGGCATCGCGCCGATCCGCCGGGATGCGGGCCGCCATCGCCTCCGCCCGTGCGACCAGATCGGCATAGCGGTCGATCCGCCGCCATGCCTCGCTTCCGCCGGTGCGGACATGATCGCCGATCCGGATCGGCCGCGTGGGTTCGACCTGGCTGAAACCCATGAACTCCGGCCGCCGCTCCCAGGCCAGATCATAATAGTCCGTCATGATGTCGGCGATGCGGCCCGCCAGCGGCGCGTCGAACTGTCTCGCCAGCCATGTTTCCATATGGGCGCGCGCCCTCTGCCCGAACAGCTCGTGGTCGAACGCCAGATCGAGGAAATATTGGGTCAGATATTCGGCCGGCTTGATGTCACCCACATTCAGCATCCAGATGCGGCGCGCCTCCATCTGCCGGGCGCGCTCCATCTGTTCGCGGATCAAAGCGGGGTGGGTGGTGCCCAGCCAGAGATAATCATGCGGACGCCCCCAGTAGGAAACATGATAATAGACACCCGACCCACCCCGGCGCGCCCGTTCCTGCTCGGTCGGCAACTGGCTGATATAGCCGTAATTATCCTCGGGCCAGACCAGCGTGACATCGTCGGGCACCTTCAGGCCCAGCCCGTACAGGTCCAGCACCTCCTTGTAGAGCGTCAGGGCCTGCGGCACCTGGTCCGCCGGCTTGCCCTGGGCTGCGGCCAGCAGGCCGCGCTGCACGCCGATTGCCTTGGCGAGCGCATCCCGGGCGATACCGGGCGTTGCGGCCCCCTCCATCTCGGAATCATGCTTGCCCCGCAGCCCGACGGTGTAGACATTCTCGAACGGCGCCACCTCCACCGCGCGGACGCGCCAATACTCGATCATGGCGTCGCGATTGGTGAAGAAGTTGAACGCCCCCCGCGCCCTGTCATCCCATTCGCGGACATTATTGCGCATCATCGGTTCGGCATGGGACGTGCCCGCGACGATCGCATGATCGCGCGCGGCCTGCGCATTGCCCGCAATCTGGTAGAAGGGCCGGGTGCTGTCATGCATCGCCGGCCAGATGAAATTGGCCTTCAGCCGCCACATCAGTTCGAAGATGCGGGCATAGGTCTTGGGCCCGATATCGCCCGTCTCCGGCTCGAATGTGCGCGCCGCCCAGGGCTGCAATCCCCAATCCTCGTCGTTGAGGAAGATGCCGCGATAATGGACAGATGGCGCCTTCGACAGGCGATGGCCGCCATCGACCGCCAACCTTTTCCGCCTCTGCGGCGCCACGTCCGCCCACCACTCCCAGGCCGAAACGCCCATCTCGCGCGTCAGATCCACCATGCCCCAGATCGCCCCGCGCACGTCGGACCCGGCAATCACCAGATACTGGCGGCCCGGATGGCTGCGAGAGGGCACGAGGACCCGGACATGACGCTCCCACTCGCCATTCAGCGAATCAAGATCCAGCCCACTGTCCCGCACGACCGCATCCATCACCGCCGATCCCCTGTTCCCGATGACAATGCACAGGGTCGCGCAATCCTGCAGGTCCGCCGACCGGCGCGGAGCGATCCCCGTCACTTTCAGCAGGTCGCGGGTAAGCATGGCCGCCGCCAGTTCCAGCGGCCTGTCATCGGAATGGATCACCGTGGCGACCTTCCGGCCGTCGAACAGCAGCGCCTCGCGGGCGGATGCGGGCGTACTGCTCAGCAAGGCCACGACGCTCAGGGCGACGCCGATCCCGCGCCTGACAACTGCTTCCTGCATCCCCTGTTTCCCTCTGCTCGTTCGGCATGGACTGCCAATTCAAAAGCTAAAACACTTCATATACTTTCTCAATGTGAACCGACATTCCACATGATAAACTTTCAGGGTGGCCAGGCGATCGCCACACCGACCATGCGCCACATGTCGGTGCCGAACTTCAAAACATATGTTGCAAACGTTTGCCTAATGCCTTATCGCGCTGTTGGAGCAGATTGCGAACGGCCGCTCCCCGGTCCGTATCCAGCCTGATTTCCACCTTGGGGGAGGATGTCGCCAAGACTGCACGCTTGGGGGCATCCTCCTCCCCACGAGAGGACGCCGTCTATGGCCACAGACTGGACCGCCGCGCATGTCGGCGCGATTTCCGCCGCTCCACCGGCTTCGCAACTGATCGACGCCGGGGATTTCACGCGCATATCGCCCGCTATCGACATATGGGACGCATGGCCGGTGCAGCAGCGCGACGGCACGCCCCTCGTGCTGCAGGACGGCGTCCAGTTGTGGATGGCGCTCGCGGCACCCCATTTCGCCGATCCCGATGAACGCCATGGCCATGCGCGCATCCATCTTTTTCGACATGAAAACGGGCGCTGGGACCATCTTGGTCCGGCGATGCCAGAAGGCTTCTCTCCCGGCAGCCGGGAATGGTCGGGTTCGGCCATATTCGACGAGGCCAGCGCTGAAATCATCCTCTACTTCACCGCCGCCGGCTATCGCGGCGAGACCGAGCCCGGCTTCGCCCAGCGCATGTTCAGTGCCCGCGCCCGCCTGGCGGATGATGGCCGCCTGACCGGCTGGCACGCCCTGACGGAAGTCATCCCGACCGATCCCGCCTTCTACATGCCGACCAGCGGCGGCGGCCAGATCGGCACCATCAAGGCGTTTCGTGATCCCGCCTATTTCCGCGATCCCGCCGATGGCCGCCATTATCTGTTCTTCGCCGGGTCGCTGGCGGGATCGCAGTCCGCCTATAATGGCGTCGTCGGTTTCGCGTCCGCCCCGGCGGACCAGCCCGATCGCTGGACGATCGCGCCGCCGCTGATTTCGGCCGACGGGCTGAACAATGAACTGGAACGGCCGCATGTCGTCCATCATCAGGGGCTATATTATCTCTTCTGGTCGACCCAGCGTCATGTCTTCAATCCCGATGCGGCGACCGGCCCGACGGGCCTGTACGGCATGGTCGGCGATACGCTGGCCGGACCCTGGCGGCCCATCAACGGCAGCGGCCTGGTTTTCGCCAATCCGCCACAAGCGCCTGCACAAGCCTATAGCTGGATGATATTACCCGATCTGTCCGTCACCAGTTTCGTGGACGACTGGGGCAGCGGGACGGAACGCCGGTTCGGCGGCAGCTTCGCGCCCTTTGTCCACTTGCGGCTGGATGGCGACAAGGGAGGCCTGGTGTCATGAATGCAGCGCCGCTGCTGGCGGGAGTGGAATTGGGCGGGACCAAGGTCTTCGTCCTGCGCGCGCGCGGACGCGAAATTTTCGAACGGGAGACGATCGCCACCACCACGGCGGACGAAACGCTGCCTGCCGCCGCCGCGATCCTGCACCGCTGGCAGGCGGAGGAACCGTTCGCCGCGCTGGGCATCGCCTCCTTCGGACCGCTGCGACTGGATCGCACCGCGCCCGACTTCGGCCATATGCTGCCTACGCCCAAGCCGGGATGGGTCGGCGCGGACATCTTTGGCGCCTTGGCAGGGGCCCTGCCTTGCCCCGCGCGCATCGACACCGACGTCAACGGCGCCGCTCTGGCGGAATGGCGCTGGGGCGCGGGCGCGCAATCCAGCCCGCCGTCGGACTGTCTCTGCTACCTCACCATCGGCACCGGCCTGGGTGGCGGCTTCGCCATGCAGGGCCGACCGCTGCACGGCGCGATGCATCCGGAACTCGGCCATATCCAGATCCGTCGCGCGCCGGGCGACGATTTCGCGGGCGCCTGCCCTTTCCATGGCGACTGTATCGAGGGGCTGGTCAGCGGCCCGGCGCTCGCCAGGCGGTTCGGCGCGCCCGGCGACCGGATCGCGGCCAACGATCCCCGCTGGGATCATGTCGCGCATGACATCGCCCAACTGGTCGGCACCCTGCTGCTCACCACGGCGGCGCGCCAGATACTGATCGGCGGCGGCGTCGGCATGGGCCGGCCGGAGCTGATGGACAGGGTGCGGGCCAAGCTGCTAGCGCAGCTCAACGGCTATCTGCCGTTCGTTACCCCGGACAGCATCGCCGCGATCGTCCGCGCCCCGGCGCTGGGCGATCAGGCCGGACCGCTCGGCGCGGTGGCCCTGGCCTGGAGCGCGCTGGAAGGCGTACCGGAATAGCCGGCCCAACAGACAGGACAACATAGGAAGGCGGAAACGAGGATGCGGATCGGACAGAGCTGGGCGATGACGGCCATGGCCATGATTTTCCTGTCGCCGGCGGCGGGCTGGGCCAAGGTGACGGCAAGCGCGGACGGGCGGACCATGCGGCTGGACGGCGGCGGCGTCACCTATGCGGTGGGCGTGGACGAAAAGGGCTATCTGCAACCGCTCTACTGGGGCGCCGCGCTGGATGCCGCCGCGCCCCTCGCGGCCAGGGCGCCCGGCGAATTGTCGGGCTTCGACCCGGCGGGATCGATCACGCCCCAGGAATATCCCGGACAGGGCGAAGGGCTGGTGAGCGAACCCGGCATCAAGGCCGTGTTCGCCGACGGCAATCGCGACCTGGTGCTCAAATATCGCGGCCACAAGGTCACGGGGGAGACGCTGACCGTGGAACTGGCGGACATCCGCCGGCCGCTGACCGTCACGCTCCGCTACGCGATCGACCCGGCGACCGGCATCCTGTCCCGTTCCGCCAGCGTCCGCAATGGCGACAGCCGGCCGGTCCGGATCGACCAGATGGCTGCGGCCACCTATATGTTGCCCACGGGCGACGATTATCGTCTCCATTATCTGACCGGCCGCCACGCCGCCGAATGGTCGCAGATGGCCGTGCCCGTCACCCCCGCCCTCACCGTACTGGAAAGCCGCCGCGGTTCGACCGGACATGGCAACCAGCCCTGGTTCGCCATCGGCCGGGACGGCAGGACAAGCGAAACGAACGGCCCCGTCTGGTTCGGCGCGCTCGCCTGGTCCGGTTCCTTCCGCATCGCCGTGGGGGCCGACAATCTGGGCCGGGTACGCATCAGCGGCGGCTATAATCCCTATGACTTCGCCTGGTCGCTCAGGCCCGGAGAGACGCTCGAAACGCCCGTCATCCATAGCGGCTATACCGCCGGCGGCATGGGCGACGCGTCGCGGCGCTTCCACGCCTTCCAGCGGGCGAATATCATTCCCGGCGGGACCGGGGCAAGGATTCGCCCGGTCCTCTACAATAGCTGGGAAGCCACCACCTTCAACGTGACCGAGGCCGGGCAGATGGCGCTTGCCGAAAAGGCGGCAAGGATCGGCGTGGAGCGTTTCGTGGTCGATGACGGCTGGTTCGGCGCGCGCGACGATGACAAGGCGGGGCTTGGCGACTGGACGGTCAACCGCCGGAAATTCCCCAACGGGCTGAAGCCGCTGATCGACCGGGTCAAGGCGCTGGGCATGGATTTTGGCCTGTGGGTCGAACCGGAAATGGTGAACGTCAACAGCGACCTCTATCGCGCGCATCCCGACTGGGTGCTGAACTTTCCCGATCGGCCACGCACCGAGGGGCGCAACCAGCTGGTGCTCAACCTCGCCCGCACCGACGTGCGCGACCATCTTCTGGCCGTGCTCGACCGGCTGGTCAGCGAAAATGACATCGCCTTCCTCAAATGGGACTATAACCGCAACTGGACGGAGGCCGGCTGGCCCGAGGCCGCAGCGGGGGACCAGCAGCGCTTGCAGGTCGAATATGTCCGCAATCTCTACCATATTCTCGCCGAACTGCGCCGTCGCCATCCGGGGCTGGAGATCGAGGGCTGTTCGGGCGGCGGCGGCCGGATCGACCTTGGCATCATGGGCCTGACCGACCAGAGCTGGACCTCCGACAATACCGATCCCTATGACCGCCTCCTCATCCAGGACGGCTTCACCCGCGCCTATGCGCCCTCGATCATGATGGCATGGGTCACCGACAGCCCCAATTGGGGCAACGGCCGGGAAACGAGTCTCGACTATCGCTTCCTGTCGGCGATGCAGGGCAGCCTGGGCATCGGCGCCAATCTGGATCATTGGCAGGACGCCGACTTCGCGACCGCGCGCAAGTGGATCGCGGCGTACAAGAGCATCCGGCAGACCGTCCAGCGCGGCGACCTGTATCGCATCGCCTCACCCCTGCCCGGCACGGCGACATCCGCCACCGTCTATGTCTCCGCCGACAAGGGTCAGGCCGTGCTCTTCCAGATGCTGCACAGCTCCCTGTTCCGCGACAATGTGGCGGCGATCAGGGTCGAAGGGCTGGACCCCGCGCGCCGCTACCGGGTGCGGATGCTCGACGGCGCGGTGCTGCCGGACGGCGTGCCGGCCCAGGCGAGCGGCGCCTACTGGATGGAACAGGGGC
Source organism: Sphingobium sp. V4 (assembly GCF_029590555.1). Lineage (NCBI taxonomy): Bacteria > Pseudomonadati > Pseudomonadota > Alphaproteobacteria > Sphingomonadales > Sphingobiaceae > Sphingobium > Sphingobium sp. V4. Next base: position 393,173 of record NZ_CP081002.1, read on the forward strand.
TGAAGGCGAAGCTGAAGGGGGATTATAAGGGCGCGGCCTTCCTGTTCGACGCCGTTCGCTAGTGGATTGATTTTGACATTTGCATCCCTTGGCGGCCGGGATCGGTCTGCAAATGTCAAAATCGTAAAATCCACTAGAATCCATGATTTCCAGTGGTCCTGAAGAGTCTGACATTCGACTGTAACCTGGGTTCAAACGGTATCGAATGTCAGGATCGGACCACCTAGAAGCGCGGCGTCCGCACGTCGAAGGCGATCGACAGCCGCTCGCCATCGTCGAAGGGGATGGTCCCGTGCCAGAGCGTCGAGGGGAACAGGACCAGTCGCCCGACGCCCGGCTCGATCGCGCTGAAGGGCGCCAGATCCAGGCCGAGTTCCGGCGGCGGCGTCCCGAAACGCAGCCACCCCGCCGGCGCCATGCCCAGCATCGCCGGTTCCGGCAGCGACACATAGAGCGCCGAACTGATCCAGCCGGCGGGATGGCTGTGCGCGGCATGATAGCCTTGGGCGCTGAGCCGCACCGACCAGCTTCCCGCGAACATCACCTCTCCGCGCGGTGTCCCCAGCAGCGGATGCCCCGGTTCGGGCGGCGGCAGCGCGTCGATATAGTCCCTCGCCGCCGCCTCGATCGCGGATCGTACCTGGCGGACGACAGGCTCATGCCGGAACAGCAGCGGCCTGTCCGTCTGGGTGCCGCCGCGCACCGACTGGTCGGGATAGGGCGCCGCCGCGCCATGGAGCGTGCGCAGCAGCGCACCCAGTTCCTCCAGTGCCACCATGTCCAGACCAATCTGGCTGACGCTGATGAATTGCTCCGGCCGATCCAGCCAGGATGCGCGATCATCCCCCAGCAGTCGCCAGCACAGGGACAGATAGGGCCAGAACAGCGACGCCGCCGGCGTGCCGATTTGCGCCCATGCCAGCCCGGCCGCCCGGTCCGGCGCGCCGCAGCGCAGCGCATGGCGCACCTGCGCCAGCATCAGGCCGGGATCGCCACTCGCGGCATGGCCATCGAACAGGTCGGGCCGATCCTGCGCCTCGCCCGATTCGGCCGCGAGATAGAGGCCCGCGACCTCGATCGCGGGCGCATCCCCGCACGCCCGCCTTGCCTGCGCCAGCACGTCGCGCGCGCCCGCCCAGTCCTTCGTCTTGGCGCGCCAATGGAACCACGCCATCCAGAGCGCCAGATTGCGCGGCTGGAGCGCCGCCGCCGCCGCGAAGCCGCCATCCTCCCGGCCCTTGATGCCGCACAGCCGGCCCAGCGTGGCCCGATAGGCCTGTCCCTCGACCCAGCCGGGGCGGTCGGCCAGCGCCCGGTCCAGCAGCGCCAACGCCCCCGCCCCCTCACCCTCAGCCGCGAGCGCGCCCGCCTGCCCCCGGATCAGTCCCGGATCGTCCGGCGCCAGCTGGCGCGCGGCGGCGAAATCGGCCGCGGCGGTCCGCCCGGTCTCGTAGCGCAGCTGCGCGATCAGCGCCTGCGCGCGGGGATCATCCGCCGCTCGCCGGACAGCCTCCTGCGCGGCCCGCAGAGCCGCCTCGTGCGACTGCTCCTCGCGCAGCAGCAGCGCGCGTAGCCAATGCAGCCGGGCCGAGTCGGGCCACCGATCCGACAGACGATCGAAGCAGGGCAGCGCCCACGCCGCCGTTCCGGCGCGCAGCGCGGCAAAGGCCGCAGCCTCGGCTTCGATCAGCCACGCCGCCGCATCCGCCGCCATGAAAGACGGCTGTCGCGCCGCAAGGTCTGAAAAAACCGCGTCTTTCTCCACACCGACCCTCCCCACGCCCCGACCCGTCAGCTGTTTGCCGGCCATGATATACGGCGTCCGACGCGACATCGCCAATTTAAGCTGCAAACGTTTGCATAAATCCGTTGCAAAGGTTTGCAGATGAGCCTATCAAGTATCCGTCACCGACCGCAGACAATGCGCGGCGGCCTTTCCTGGAGGGGATCATGAAGACTCATTTTCGCTACACCTGCATTTCCACCGCCGCCCTGGCCATGGCGTGCCTGACCGCGACTGGCCACGCGCAGGATGCGGCGCCCGCCGAAGCGCAGGCCGCCGAGCAGCCCGCCCCCGTCAGCGGCGAGGATATCGTCGTCACCGCCGCGGCGGGCGACAAGTCCCGCTTCCGTTCGTCCATCTCCGTCTCCCAGATCAGCCAGGACGCGATCCAGAATTTCACGCCCCGGTCGGAAGCCGAAGTGCTGCGCTCGATCCCCGGCCTTCAGCCATCGGACACGGCGGGTCCCGGCGGCAACGCCAATATCGGCGTGCGTGGCATCCCCGTCTCCACCGGCGGATCGGAATATGTCGCGTTGCAGGAGGACGGCCTGCCCGTCACCCTGTTCGGTGACATCCAGTTCGGCAACAACGACTATTGGCTGCGCTTCGACCAGAATGTCGAGCGGGTCGAAGCCGTGCGCGGCGGCTCCGCCTCCACCTTCGCCAGCCAGGCGCCGGGCGCGGTCGTCAACTATATCAGCAAGACGGGCGACAAGGAGGGCGGCGCGATCGCCCTGTCCAAGGGGGTCGGCTTCCGCGAGACCCGTATCGACTTCGACTATGGCGGCCCGATCAGCGACACGCTGCGCTTCCATGTGGGCGGCTATGCCCGCGAAGGCGGCGGCCCCACCAACGAGGATTTCAACGTCCTGCGCGGCTATCAGGTGAAGGCGAACCTGACCAAGGATTTCGACGACGGCAAGGGTTTCATCCGCTTCCATTTCAAGCGGCTGGATGAACATGCCCCGACCAACACCACCATGCCTTCGCTCGTGACGATCGACGGCAACAAGATCACCGATTTCAAGCCGCTGCCCAATTTCGACGCTCGCGACGGGTCGACCTATTCCATCTACAACCGCCAGTTCCAATATGTGAACCGCGACGGCCAGCTCTCCACCGCCGACATGAACGGCATCCATCCCAAGGTGACGTCGGTCGGCGCGCAGTTCCACTATGAGCTGAGCGACCTGCTGACGGTCGACAATAATTTCCGCTATACCGACATGAGCGGCAGCTTCACCACGCAGTTCCTGAACGTTGCCACCACCGCCAGCGTGCTCGGGTCGACGGTGAACGGCCAGACCGTCGGCGCGATCCGCTACGCCGCGGGCCCGCAGCTGGGGCAGGCCTATACCGGCACCTATCTCAACAATAATCCGAACATCAACACGCTGATGAAGGACATGGGCAGCATCGCCAACAATCTGGCGCTGACGGGCAAGTTCGATGTCGGCGCGGGCCGGGTCACGGTCCAGGCCGGCTGGTTCCACATGAGCCAGAACATCGTCCAGGACTGGCATGTCAATCGCCAGTATAGCGCGCTCGAAGGCGAAAATCCGGCCCCGCTCAATCTCTTCTCGACCACCGGGGTTCAGCTGACGGCGGCGGGCCAGGCCGGCTTCAACGACAATTGGGGGCCATGCTGCGCCCGTACCGTCGACCTCAAATATACCGACGACGCGCCCTTCCTGTCGGTCAATTATTCGGGCGGTGGGTTCGATCTCGACGCCAGCATCCGGTACGACCGGGTGCGGGGCGAAGGCACGGCGCAGGCCGGCGTCCCCGGCCCGGACTATGTCGTCAGCGACGAAACGGGCACCGCGACCCTGCCGTCCATGCTGCCGGGCGGACCGATCGAGCGGATCAACTACAAGCGCAGCTACACCAGCTGGTCGATCGGCGCGCTCTACGCGATCGACGGCAACAACAGCATTTTCGCCCGCGTCAGCCGGGGCGGCCGCTTCAATGCGGATCGCCGCACGCTGGGCGGAAATTTCAATGCCGACGGGTCGCTCAACAGCCAGGGCGCCAGCACCGCCATCAATTTCCTGAACCAGCAGGAAATCGGCGTGAAGCATCGTGGCTATGTCGGCGGGTCGGGCAATTACTCGGTGGAAATCACCGGTTTTCGCTCGACCCTCACCGAAAACAACTATGACTTCACGCGGATCAACAATCCTCCGCCGAACAACGACCCCAATATCTCGAATGATTATCGGTCCTGGGGTATCGAACTCACCGGTCGTCTCAACATCGACAAATTCCATCTCGCGGTCGATGCGACATGGGTGAATCCCAAGATCAAGGACAGCGCGACCGCCGCGCTGGTCGGCAACCGGCCCGGCGGCATCCCCAAGCTGACCTACCTGATCTCGCCTTCCTATGATGCGGGCCTGTTCGCGGTCGGCCTGTCGGCCAGCGGCCAGACGAGCGCGCCGAACGACGACTTCAACCTCTACACCGTGCGCGGCACGACCTTCTTCAACGGCTTCATCAAGGTGCGGCCGGTGGAAAATCTGGAACTGGGCCTCAACGCCAACAACATCTTCGACACGCTGGGCTATCGCGGCGGCGGCCAGTTGCTGCCGATCAGCGCGACGAGCGGCATCTTCCAGAACAGCGCGGTCTATGGCCGCACGGTGACGGCCTCGATCCGCTACAACTTCTGACCTCTCCGACGCCGGAGCCGGGCCGTTCTCCTCCCCCAATTCGGGATCGGCCCCTCCGGACGATACTGGCCCGGTTCCTCGTGAACCGGGCCTTTTCTTGTTTTGGGGGAGCCGGGTCAGCTCGATTCGCGCACGATGATGTCCGGCGCGATCTGGATCGAGTCCGGCTGCTCACCCGCCAGCCGCTGGCACAACAGGTCGACCAGCAGCGCCGCGCCGTGCTGAATGTCCTGCCTCACCGTCGTCAGCGGCGGATTGGCCAGCCGGGCCAGGGGGACATCGTCGAACCCCACCACCGACATCTGGTCGGGAACGCGGATGTCCCGTTCGGCGGCCGCGGTGATGACGCTCATTGCCGTCACGTCCGAAGCGGCGAATATCCCGTCGGGCCGATGCCCCGCCGCGAAATAGTCGGCGGCGACGCGATAGCTCGCTTCGGGCGTCACATGGGCATGGACCAGATCGACCTGCCCCCGCACATCCTCCGGCAGCGCCGAAAGGAACCCTTCATACCGCGCGGCGAACTCGGGCACGGCAACATTGCCGAAATAGGCGAGCCGCCTGCGCCCCCGCTCCAGCAGATGCCGCGCCGCCAGCCTGCCGCCCTCCTCATTGTCGGTACCGACCGTCAGATAGCGGTTGCGCGCGGCGTAGGCGCCCCAGATGACCATCGGGCTGTAATGGGCCGCCGTACGGTCCAGCACCGCGCCCTGGTCGGACTGGCCGATGATGATGACGCCGTCGACACGGCCGCCGCGAATGAAAGTGTCGAGCCAGTCGTCCCCGGTCGGCAACACGCGCGACAGCAACAGGTCATAGCCCCTTTCGGTCAGCTCGTCCGCCAGGAAGCCCAGCATCGCCATGAAGAAGGGATCGGACAGATGTTGTCCGCGCTCATGGCCCAAAGGCAGCAGTACCGCGATCGCGCCGGTGCGCCCGAGCCGCAGATTCTGCGCCGCGACATTGAGCTGGAAACCATGGCGGGCGGCCAGATCCTGGATGCGTTGCCGCGTATCCTTGTTAAGCGCTCCCTTCGATGTCAGCGCGCGCGAGACGGTCGATACCGAAACGCCCGCGATCCGCGCGAGATCGGTGATGCTCTTCACCGGGCCATCAGATTTATCCGTCATGCCCTTCTTCTAAGGCCATGAACGACATAGGACAATCCGCCGCCGCGAAGCCGATCAGGCACGAACGGCGCGGCCGCGGACGATCAGCGTCGCCGCGCCCGCCGCGATCATCATCACGCCCGCCATGGTGAGGATGTTGCGCGGATCGCCGCTCAGCAGGGGGCGGTAGATGACCGGCACGATCAATGTCTCCAGCAGCATGGGAATGACAATGAACATGTTGAAGATGCCCATGTAGACGCCCGTGCGTTCCGGCGGGATGCTGTTGGCCAGCATCACATAGGGATTGCCCATCATGCTCGCCCAGCCGATGCCGATGCCGATCATCAGCAGGAACAGCTGCCCATGGCTGTCCGCCCCCGGAATGGCCAGCATCGCCGCGCCCGACAGGGCGACCGCTCCGGCATGGATATATTGCGGGCCGATGCGGCGGCTGAGCGGCACCATGGCAAAGGCCGACAGGCAGGCGATGGCATTGTAGAAAGCGCCCGCCTGGCCGGTCAGCAGCACCGCCTGGCGAAAGCCGCTGCTCGCGGGATCGGCGGTATCGAACAGGGCGCGCGCCAGCGCGAAGCTGATGAACTGCCAATAGGCGAACATCGCGAACCATTGCAGCAGCATCGACAGCGCCAGCTGGCGCATGGGCGCTGGCATTTCGCGCACTGCGGCGACGAAATCGCGCCACGCCGTACCCGGCGACAGCCGGTCTTCCTGCATCCGTGCGATCTCTTCCGGCGCCAGCGGCAGTTCGGGCACCCGCAGCACCGACCACAGGATGGTCGAAATGGAAATCACCGCGCCGATCAGGAAGGCGATGCGGGTGATATCGGGAATCCCGTTCGCATCGACCAGATCGGCGCTGAAACCCCACCAGACCAGCAGCGACGGCGCCAGATAGGACAGGGTCTGGGCGAGGCCCGTAAAGGCGCTCTGCGTCAGGAAGCCGAGTGATCGCTGCTCCTCGTTCAGCCGGTCGCTGACATAGGCGCGATACGGTTCCATGGTGATATTGTTGGCCGCGTCCAGAATCCAGAGCAGGCTGGCTGCGAACCAGAGCGTCGGGCTGTAGGGCATGAGCAGCAGGCCCAGGCTGCACAGCACAGCGCCGATCAGGAAATAGGGCGTGCGTCGCCCCCAGCGGCTGACCGTCCGGTCGCTCAGCGCGCCGACGATCGGCTGCACCAGCAGGCCCGTCACCGGCCCGGCCAGCCACAGCAGCGGCAGGCTGGCTTCATCGGCCCCCAGATAGCGATAGATCGGTCCCATATTGGCCTGTTGCAGGCCGAAGGAAAACTGGATGCCGAAAAAGCCGAGATTCATCTCGACGATCTGCAGGAGGCGCATCCTCGGCTTGCCGGCTCGATCCCGCATATGATCCTCTCTCCTGTCGTCGCCGGCTTGGTCCCGGATTCGGCCAGCATATCGGCTCGATACCGTTTACGCAATCGTTTGCTGAGAATTTACCCGGATGGAAGTGATCTTCGCTGCAACTGTCCATGTCGCTGTCGGACTTTCGCCGCCGACCGCCGCCATGGACTAGCGGGATCGGCCCTACTCATGCGATAATGGCGCATCATGCTCACCGTTCGCCAGATTGAAATGTTCCGCGCCGTCATGATCACCAAGACGATCAGCGGCGCGGCCCGGATGCTGGGCACTTCCCAGCCGGGCCTCAGCCGGATGCTGGCCCATATGGAGGACCGGCTGAATTTCCGGCTGTTCGACCGGACCCGCGGCCGGCTGGTGCCGACGCAGGAGGCGCGCACGCTGTTCGAGGAAATCGAGCATATCTACAAGGGGTTCGATGACCTCGCCCATGTCATCCGCCGCCTCGCCAAGGGAGAGGACAGGCTGTTCCGCGTCGGCGCTTCCCCCTCGCTCGGCCATTCGATCGTGCCGCCCATGCTCGCGCGCCTGACCGCCAATTATCCGGGGCTGACCATCCAGTTCGACATCTTGTCGGTCGAGCAGGCGGCGGACTATCTGGCGTTGCAGCGGGGCGACTATGCGCTCACCGTCTTTCCGATCGACCACCCCAACATATTGTCCAGCCGGATCGGCACGGGGCGCATGGTGTGCGCGGTCCCCAGCAGCCATCCGCTCGCGGGCCGCGACCGCATCAGCGTCGCGGAGATAGCGGACGAACAGCTACAGTCCTTCCGCCCCGACACGCCGCATGGCCGGGCCATCGCCGACATGTTCGAGCGGGCGGGACGCGAGATCCAGGTATCCACCTATATCCGCTTTGCGGAAACCGCCGTCGCCTTCGTCGCCAACGGAATGGGAATCGCGCTGGTCGACAGCTTCACCGCGATGCAGCCCCATGCCGACACGGTCCGCTTCCTGGAGTTCAACGATCCCGGCGTCCTTCCGGTCTATATCAATCGCAATCTGGAATCGCCCCGCGCGATCATCGGCGAGACGTTCGAGGAGATCGCCCGGACCATCCTGCTCTCGCTCCGCTCCGCCAGGACATAACATAAGAGCATAGAGAACATCGTTTCATATAGTGGAAAATACCTACCGGTCAGACGATGAAGGCACACCCGCAGAATAGAAGCCGACAGGCCACCGGGCTGGTTTTCAGAGCAGGGGCTCAATGCCCCGAGAGGATGAAAGGCGTCATTTCCATGGCCAGCTATTCCGCCACCGGCAGCGTCTCCGTGCGGCCCTACGTCACCGTTGACAGCGCCCCGTCGCACGGTTCCGATTCCAGCTGGACCGGGCGCCAGATTCTGGTTGTCGCCATCTGCTTCATCCTCAACATGCTCGATGGCATGGACGTGCTGATCCTGTCCTATGTCGCCCCGGCCCTGTCCGCCGACTGGCAGGTCAGCCCTGAAAGCCTGGGCGTCGTATTCAGCGCCGGCCTCGCCGGCATGGCGGCTGGCGGTTTGCTGATCGCACCGCTGGCTGACCGCTTCGGCCGCCGCAGGCTGATCCTCGCCTCGCTCGTCATGATGACGCTCGCGATGTTCGCATCGGGCGTCGCCACCTCGGTCTGGCAACTGATCGCCAGCCGCTTCGTCGTGGGCATCGGCATCGGCACGGTGCTGGCCAGCATGGCCGCGCTGACCGCCGAATATGCCCCCGCCCGGCATCGCACCTTCGCGGTGGGCTTCCTCCAGGCCGGCTATCCCGTCGGCGCCACCATCACCGGCTTCGTCGTCGCCAGCCATGTCGGCACCCATGGCTGGCAGGCGATGCTGCTCGGCGCGGCCGTGCTCTGCGCCATCGCCATTCCCTTCGTCTGGCTGTTGCTGCCCGAATCCATCGCCTTCCTCCTCAGCCGCCAGCCCAAGGGCGCGCTCGACAAGGCGAACCGCCTGCTCGCCTCGATCGGCCAGCCCCGGCTGGACGCTCTGCCTGCGCAAAATGGCGGCGAAACGCGCCACGCCGGCGTGCGCGGTCTGCTGACCGAAGGCCGCGCGCCCAGCACGATCCTTCTTTGGCTGGCGATCATCTTCGCCTTCATGACGCTGTATTTCGTAATCAGCTGGATCCCCAAGCTGGCGGTGGAGGCCGGCCTGCCGGCGAAGGACGCCATCTATGCCGGCGCGATCTACAATATTGGCGCCTTCGTCGGCACCTCCTCGATCGGACTCGTCGCGATGCGCTTCGACCTGCGCCGGCTGATCCTGGTCTATATGGCCCTCGCCGCCGCTGCCCTGGTTGTGTTCGGATCGGTCGCCATGCCGCTCGCGGCGACGCTGGCCACCGCCTTCCTGATCGGCGTGTTCGTGCAGGGCGGCTTCAACGGCTGCTATCCGCTGGCCGCCAGTCTCTATCCCCCCGAAGCGCGCGGCACCGGCATCGGCTGGGCCATGGGCGTCGGCCGTATCGGCGCGGTCATCGGCCCGATGCTTGGCGGCTTCCTGCTGGCGGCCAAGGTATCGCTGCCGGTGATCTTCGGCATCTTCGCGGTGCCGGTGGTGCTGGCCGGCATCTGCGCAGCGATGATCCGCCTGCCCAGGGCCGCCTGACCCCGACCTTTCTCAAGGAAGATATTTCATGTTCCAGCAACCCGTGCGCGATGCGGGCCGGCCCCGCGCGTCCATCCTCTGCGGCCTGATCGGCAGCGGCATCGCCGGATCGCGCAGCCCCGAAATGCACGAGACGGAGGCCCGCGCCCTCGGCCTGACCATGGTCTATCGCATCCTGGACGGCGAAGTGATGGGCTATGGCGCCGCCGACCTGCCACGGTTGCTGCCCATGCTCGGCGCTATGGGCTTTGACGGGCTCAACGTCACGCACCCCTTCAAGCAGGATGTGATCCCCCTGCTCGACAGCCTGTCGGATGCCGCGAAGGCGCTGGGCGCGGTCAACACCATCCTGTTCCGCGACGGCCGGACGCATGGCGACAATAGCGACTGGTCGGGCTATCGCGCCCACTTCCTCGCTGGCCTTGGCGATCGGCCGCGCGGGCGGGTCGCCATGATCGGCGCCGGCGGCGCGGCGGCGGCAGTGGGCTACGCCCATCTCGATCTCGGCGCGGCGCGCCTCGCCATCTTCGATCCGGCGCGGGACCGCGCCGTGACCCTCGCCGATCGGCTGAGCTACCTCTTCCCGACGGCCGACGTCAGCGTGGCGGCCACGGCGGCCGAAGCGATCGCCGGCGCGGACGGCGTCGTGCAGGCCTCGCCGATCGGAATGGAGAGCCACCCCGGCCTGCCCTTCGACCCCGACCTGTTGACCCCCGACCAATGGGTGTCGGACATCATCTATTTCCCGCTCGAAACGCCCCTGCTCGCGGCCGCCGCCGCCAAGGGCTGCGCAACGCTCAACGGTGGCGGCATGGCGGTGATGCAGGCTGCTCATGCCTTCGCCCGCTTCACCGGGGTCGAACCCGACAGTGCGCGCATGATGGCCGATTTCGATCATGCCACGCAGCGGAGCGCCCGCGCATGATCGCCGATACGCCACCCGCCATCGTCCAGCCGGTGCAGGTCGCCGTCGCCGCCGTCGCGCAATCCGGTCCGCCCGCCGGCCCCCAGACGCCGGCTCCCGAACCGGTCACCCGGCCCGGCTGGCGCACGCATCTCAAGGACAAGGGGGTTACACTCACCTTTTCCTATGTGTCGGAAAGCGCGGCTTCGATCAGCGGCGGGCAGGACCAGGGGGCGGCCTATACCCAGCAATTGCTCGCCTCCGCCGTGGTCGACACCGAAAAGACGTTCGGGCTGGAAGGCGGCAAGCTCATCGCCACGATCATCCACCGCAAGGGAGAGGATCTGACCGCCACCCGCATCGGCAATCTGTTCGAGGTGCAGGAATTGTTCGGCGGCGGGCAGGATCTGCGTCCGGCCGAACTGAGCTACGAACAGCAGCTCAATGGCGGGAAGACCGCCCTGAAATTCGGCCTCTATCATACCGGCGACGATTTTGCGACGCTGCCCTCCGGTTGCCAATTCCAGAATTTCGCCTTCTGTCCGCGCCCGACCACGCTCTTTTACAATAGCGGCTTCTCGGGCTTTCCCATCCCCCGCTGGGGACTGCGCGCGCGGCAGGAGATCGCCCGGAACCTGACCGTCACCGTCGCCGCCTTCGAGGTGAACAGCATCCGCGCCCAGACCGGCAATGGCTGGAAGCTGGCGCCCCGCTTCGACAGCTTCGTTCTGCCGGTCGAACTGGGATGGAAATTCGGCCAGCAGGAAGGCGGGCTGCCCGGCCTGATCCGCGTCGGCGGGCTCGTCGACACGACCGACCGCGCCGATGTTCGCGACGACGTCAATGGCAACAGCTATGTGCTTTCGGGCCTATCGCCCGCCATGCGGCAGGAACGTTGGAGCGCCTGGATCATGGGCGAGAAGATGATTGCCCGCTTCGGCGCGGGCGATCGCGGCCTGGCTCTGTTCGGCACCATGACCCTGTCCGACCGGCACACCGCCCGCGTCCCCTTCTTCCTGAGTGGCGGCTTCGTCGCGCGCGGCCTGTGGGACAGCCGGCCCAAGGACAATTTCGGCCTTGGTCTGGTCTATGCCCGCGTCAATCCGCGCATCTCCGACCGGCAGCGCGACCAGCAATCGCTGGGCCAGTCCGTCGACGTGCAGACATGGGAAGCGAGCGGCGAGATTTTCTACGGCTGGCAGGCGACGCGCGAACTGCTGTTGCGCCCGAATCTGCAATATATCCACCGCGTGGGTGCCACCAGCCGCCACGCCGATGCTGTCGTGGCGGGGCTGACGGTGAAGCTGATCCTGTAATCGCGAAGGGTCGTGGACGTCAGTCCACGACCATGTCGTCCCGGAAGCGGTTTTGCGCAGCCAGCCGGACGCCGGCATTGGGCGCGCCATAGCCGACATAGCCGGGCGTTCGCTGAACGAACTCGAAGAAGAACAGCTTGTCGAAGGCACGGCTGTAAAGCTGCCAGAAGCCGTTGCCGTCCGCATCCTCGTCATAGAGGATGCCCAGTTCCGCCATGCGCGCGACCGTCGCATCGTCGAACCCGAAGCGGGCCGCCAGGTCGGCATGATAATTGGCCGGGATCGTCAGCATCGCCGCGCCGCAGTCGCGCAACGCCTGCGCCGTTGCGAATATGTCGTCGGTGGCGATCGCAACATGCTGATAACCGCCACCTATGCCCTGCCCCAGGAATCGCGACGACAAGGTTTCGCGGGCATCGGAGGCGTTGAGCGTCACGCGAAACCCGCCATTGGGCGATTGCATTGCCTGGCTGTGAACCAGCCCCGAGGGGTCGATCACATCCTGTGCCGCCTTGGCCTCCAGCCCGAACAAAGCGCGCCAGTAGAGTTGCCAGGAGAGGAACTCATCCTCATGCACCACCGCAGCCAGATGATCGAAACCACGAGCATGGACGGGCGCATCCGGTTCGACATCGAGCGCCACGAACTCCCGCGCCCAAAGCCCTTCCACTTCATTGTCGTCGATCAGATAGACCAGGCTGCCGCCGACGCCCCGCAACGCCGGCATCGCCATGCGGCCCGGACGTCCTTCGGGACTATAGGCCTTGATGCCCAGCGCCGCCGCGCGCGCCAGGACTGCCGCCTTGTCCCCCACCCGAACGCCGATGGCGCAGATGGAGGGGCCATGGGCGGTGCGATAGGCGCTGGCAAAGCCCTTAGGCTCGGCGTTGACGACGAAGTTGACGCCGCCCTGGCGCCAGCGCGTCACCTTCTTGTGCCGATGCTCGCCGGCAAGGGTGAAGCCCAACGCCGCGAACGTGCTGCCAAGCCGGGCCGAGCTTGCGCCATCGGCGGTGAACTCCACGAACTCCGCCCCCAGCATCGGCTGCGGTGCGGGCATCGCCGTCTCCCGGCCCAGCAGCCGCAAGCCCGCGTCGCGCACATAGTCGAGCGAGCGCCTTCCGTCCTCCGCCACCAGCGCGGCGCTGTTGGACCGGAAGCGGTCATTGAAGATTTCCAGCGACAGCGGCCCTTCATAGCCGGTGCGCAGGATCTCCGCGACATAGGCTTCGACATCCAGCCCCCCCTGGCCCGGCAGATTGCGGAAATGACGGCTCCAGTAAAGCAGGTCCATGTCGAGCAGCGGCGCGTCGGCCAGCTGCACGAAGACGATCTTGTCGCCCCTTATGGCGCGGATGCTCTCACTTGGAATCTTGCGCGACAGCGAATGATAGCTGTCGAGGATGATGCCGATGTTCGGATGATCGACCTGCTCGACGATCGACCAGACATCGCGGTGGTCGAAGACATGCCGACCCCAGGCCAGCGCCTCGTAACCGACCAGGATGCCGCGCTTTGCGGCGCGGTCGCCCAGTTCGCGGAAATCATCGACGATCCGCTCCCGCTCGCCCAGCGAAGCGGGCGAGCAGTTGGAGCAGACCAGAATGCGGTCCGCGCCCAGTTCGCCCATCAGGTCGAACTTGCGCTCCGCCCGGTCCATCGCGCGCTGGCGCAAGGTACCCGGCATCCCCTCGAAATCACGGAACGGCTGGTAGAGCATACAGGCAAGGCCGAGATCATCGAGCATCCTGCGCACATCGCTCGGCGACAGCGACGACCCGATCAGGTCATTCTCGAAAATCTCGACGCCCGCAAATCCCGCCGACGCCGCCGCGCGCAGCTTTTCCTCGAGCGTACCCCTGAGCGAAACGGTGGCAATGGCGTTGGACATGATGGCTCCCTCATCGAGACGCCATCATCCCACCGTTTGGCCTTGACGATAAGGGGGCAGGACGCACCTGCCCATACCATGACGTTATGGGCTATGCCCGCATCAGCGGTAACGGCCCATCGTCACCTTGATCCAGACCGGCTTGTCGATCAGGTTCAGCCCATAATCGGTCTGATCGCCATTCCAGATACGATCCATGACCCAGGCGTCCCTGTCGAAATGGCCTTCCTCCACTTTGACGATCATCCCGCCCGGCGCGCTGCCCTCCTTCGGCGCGAAGCCGACACGAACATGGTCGCCGGTGAAGAGGAACTCATTGGCCGATAGCTGCGCGACCACCATGCCGCCGGTCGGCTCGTTCGCCCAGGCTGGCAGGTCGGCCTTGGGAAACCACTCGCGCTGGCCGAACTGCCACTGGCCGAAGCTGGCGGTGATCGTCCAGTCGCCCATGGTGGTGCTGATCGGGGCAGCATCATCGGGCCGCGCCGCGCCCCAGACCGGATGGGTGAAGGCGATCTTCGCCCAGGGCGCCGATGCCACCACCCGATATTTCGCGCCGAACGCGTCGAGCGTCGCATCATCAAGGCTCTTGGCCCCCAGCGGATAATTGAAATAGCCGGTGTCATCCATGCCGAACGGCGCGAAGCCGATCGCCCCGCGCCCCAGCGCCGCCCAGAAATAGCGCGCATATTCGCGGGCATTGCCAATTTCGGGGACCATCAGCGCGTTATCGGGACGGGCGTAGAGATCGAGATGCTTGAAGACGTTGCGGCTCGCGCGATCATAGATGTCGGGGGCGGCCAGATCGATCGAGGGCGCTGCGGCCTTCCAGATGTCGATCACGTCCCCCTGCGGCCCGCCGCTCGAGAGCGCTTGTGGATCGGGCTTGGCGAAGGGGTCGCCCAGCGCGGCGTTCACATACATGGGCAAGGGCTTGATCGCCTTGCCCGCACTGGCCAGCGCCTCGATATAGCGCGCCGTGTGCCATGTGTTGAAGGCGCGGTCGGCCTGGTCGCCAAATACGGTCGCCCAGCTGCCGGCCGGCTTCTTCAGCCTTTTCGTCAGCGCCTCGGGCACCGGCCCGTCGAACAACGCCTGCGCCGCCGCGCCATGGTCGCGCGGGTTGCGGTAGGAGCCGACTTCATTCTCCGGCTGGACCATGATGACCGTATTCTGGGCGTCATGGTCGCGGATATAGGTCATGAGCTTGAGAAAAGCGCGCTTGTCCGCCTCCAGCGTCGCTCCCCCATGGGGCGAAAGGACGTCATGATCCTTGCCCTCCTTCGTCTTCATCCGGGGGAAGCGGCGATTGTCGAGCTTAACCCAGTCGGGCGTGTAGGCCAGGCCGGTATTCTTCCAAGCGCCGAACCACAGCAGCACCACACGCTTGTCATGCTTGCGTGCCTCGTCGAGCAGCGTCTGGACGAAGGAGAAGTCGAACCTGCCTTCCTGCGGCTCCAGTTGCTGCCACGCAATGGGCGCCTCGACCGTGTTCGCGCCGATCCGATCGAGCACCGGCCAGACCTTTGCCAGGGGAGCGGCGTAGTTGCTGCTGTTATTGACCTGCCCGCCCAGCATCAGGAAAGGCGCGCCGTCGACGATCAGCGCATGGCGCCCCGCCTTGCTTTCGATATGCGGGACATCGCCCTGTGCCAGCGCGGGGGTTGCAAGCAACAGGCTCGCGGCGGTCAGGGTCCGGGCAAGGATCATGCAAAGGCCTTTCAGGGCTGTTGGTCGAGGGAGAAGATGCGGGTAGCCTGCGTCCATTTGGCGTCCGGCGCGGCCCAGGGCAGCGGCCGCTGGACGCCATCCATCTGGGCTTCCCACGCCTGCACCGCAGGATCGGCGGCGTCGACGGCCGCCTTGGCCGCCGGGTCGTAATCCGGGCCGGTTTCCATCAACATGACCAGCCGGTTGCCGCTTCGATAAATGTCCATCGCGACGATGTCCGCCGCGCGAATGCTGGCGCCGATCGCCGGCGGCAATGCCCCTGCGGCGTGCCACGCTTCATATTGCGCGATGGCTTCGGCCTCATCGGCCAGGTCGATCAGCAACACATGCCGCATCAGTTGACCCATCCGCCGTCGATCACATGGACCGCGCCGGTGGTGAAGGCGGCCTCGTCGCTGGCGAGATAGAGGACCAGCGCCGCAATCTCTTCCGCCCGGCCGAGCCGTCCCATGGGCTGGCGCGCCACGAAAGCGCTATGGGCGGCTTCATAATCGCCGGTGTCGTGCAGCCGCTGCTGGAGCGACGGCGTGTCGATCGTGCCGGGGCATATGCAGTTGCACCGGATCCCCTGCCCCACGAAATCGGCCGCCACCGCCTTGGTCAGGCCTATGACGCCCGCCTTGCTCGCGCCATAGGCGAAGCGGTTGGGAATGCCCTTTACCGAACTGGCGATGGAGGACATGTTGACGATCGCCCCCGCGCCCTTGTCCAGCATCCCCGGCAGGAAGGCGCGGATGCTGTGATACATGGCGGTCATGTTGAGCGAGAGGGCAAAGTCCCAATCCTCCTGGCTGCATTCCAATATATTGCCGGCATGAACCACGCCCGCGATATTGGCGAGAATGTCGATCGCGCCGACCTCCGCCGCCAGTGCCCGCACCGCCGCGCCGTCGGTTGCGTCTAGCGCGCGTAGGTCGCATCCGTCCAGCCCTTCGAGCGCATCGCGGTCCCGATCGGTCGCGATCACCCGCGCGCCTTCCGCCACGAAACGCTGCGCGGTCGCCCTGCCGATGCCGCGTGCCGCCGCCGTCACCAGCGCGACCTTGCCGTCGAGGCGCCCGCTCATGCTCGCACCTGCGTCGGCAGGCAGTCGGGGCCGATAGGATCGAAAGCCTTGTAGGTCAAAATAAACTCCTGATGGCCGAGGGATTCGGAGACACTGCGCTCACCCGCGGCAACGCGCAGCACCCGGTCGTAGATTTCCGCACCCACCTGTTCCAGCGTCGCTTCCCCTTCCAGGATGCGGCCGGCATTGACGTCCATGTCGGCGGCCAGGCGGCGGGCGGTGTCGGGATTGGCACAGATCTTGATGACCGGCGAGATCGCCGATCCGACGACCGATCCGCGTCCGGTCGTGAACAAGGTCAGATGCGCGCCGCACGCGATCAGTTCGACGATCTCGGCATTGTCGGAGATATTGGGAAAGCCGAAACGCGGCTCGCCGTCCGGCACGACGTCCAGCAGATAAAGCCCGCCGGTCGGCGGCACGTCTCCCGGCTTCAATATGCCGTCGATGGTCGAGGAGCCGGACTTCGAATAGGCCCCCATCGACTTTTCTTCCTGCGTCGTCAGGCCACCCTCGGCATTGCCGGGCGCAAAGCTGCCGAAGCCCATGATGGTGTAATAACGCTCCGCCTTCTGCACGCATTCCTCGATCGCGGCGGCGAGTTCGGGCGTGCGGGCGCGGTCCGCCATAATCGTCTCGCATCCGACAAGTTCGCCCGTCTCCTCGAAGATGCAGGCCGCCCCGTCCGCCACCAGCCGGTCGAAGGCGCGACCGACCGCCGGGTTGGCGGTGATGCCGCTGGTCCCGTCCGACCCGCCGCAAATGGTACCGACGACCAGCTCCTCCACAGCCATATCGACGCGGGGCACATCGGCGATGGCGGCGCGCACCCGCGCCACCGCCTCCAGCCCCGCCGCGATCGTCGCCGCCGTGCCGCCATTTTCCTGGATCACCAACAGTTCCGCCGGCCGCCCGCTCGCCCTTGTCACCGCCAGCAGCCGCTCGCGGTTGAAGCTCTCACACCCCAGCGACACGATCACCAGCCCGCCGACATTGGGATGGGTGGCAATCGCCTCCATCACCTTTGCGGCATAGGCATTGGGATAGCAGCCGGGAAAGCCGATCAGCTGGACGTCGGGATCGTCCGCCTTGTCCACGATCCGCCGCGCGACATGATGCGCGCATTCGACCAGATAGGCGACCGCAACGACATTGCGGATGCCCTTGCGCCCATCCTGCCGGAGCCAGGCCTGGATCATGCCCCCTCCCCCAGCGCGCTGCGGGTATGACTGCTGATATAGTCGCTCTTCATATTGTGCATGTGAACCCAATCGCCGGTCGCTGCGCCGGCGGTCATCGACCCGATCGGCGCGCCATATTTTATGACCTTGTCCCCGGCATTCAGTGGCACGCGCGCGACCTTGTGGCCGATGGCGATACCCTCCCGAGCGGGAATGGTGCCGCCTGATGCCGGCAACAAATCCCCCGCCTCGATGGCGCGAACGCAGATCAGCACATTGTCCTGCGGATGCAACAGGATCAGCCGCGCATCGTCCCCCAGCATGACAGGGGATTCCGGCTCCAGCGCCATGTCGAGCGCCGGCCAGAGAGCATCGGGGATCGGCGTGGCCAATCGCGTCATCGTATCGGCGACCTGCTCAGGCCCGACAAGGCCCGGAATGACGCTGACGACCTGCGGATGGCGAAGCGGAAATTGCAGGGCGGCCGCCGGGAGCGAGACGCCGAAATCGGCGCAGGCCTGGGCCAGCCGCCGCGTCTCGCCGACGATCTCCTCGCTGGGCGCGGCATAGTCGAAATGCAGCGGACCGGCCAGGTCGCGCGCCAAAATGCCGCTATTATAGGGGCCGCCCACGATCAGTTGCACGCCCAGTTCCGCGCAGCGCGCCAGTAGCCGCTGGGCGCCGCGGTCGAGCAGGGTATAGCGCCCGGCAAGCAGGATCATGTCCAGCTCGACATGGTCCAGCAGTTCGTCGCAGATGGCAACCTCGTTGACGCCGATGCCGATCGCCCCGACGGCGCCGCCATCACGCAAATCACGCATCGCCCGATAGCCGCTGTTGAGGAAGGCGCGCAAATGGTCGGGATGTGCGTCGCCATGGGTCTGGCGGCCCAGATCATGCGCCAGCAGCAGGTCGATCCGCTCCCGGCCCAGCCGCGCGCAACTTCCCTCGAAGGACCGCAGCACGGCGTCATGGCTATAGTCGAAGACCGGCTCATACGGATCGGCATCGACAAAGCCATGCCGCTCTCCCGTCGCGCCGGTGGGCACGAGCAGGCGTCCGACCTTGGTAGAGATGATCGCCTTCCCAGCCGGATCGCGCTCGGCCAGCATCGCGCCCAGACGCCGTTCGGCAAGGCCGAAGCCATAATGGGGCGCGGTATCATAATAGGCTATGCCCGCATCCCAGGCGGCGTTCAGGGTGGCGCGCGCCTCCTGCTCGCCGACAACCCGGTAGAGATTGCCGATCGGTGCGGTTCCCATGCCCAGCGCTGGGAAGATGGTATCGGTCATGCAGATCCTTCCGATCGAGCCGCGCGGGCATAGAGGGCGACGACCGCGAAGCAGAGTGCCGGCACGAACATCGCCGCGCGGATCGTGCCGGCCAGGTCGGACAGCAGGCCCATCGCCATGGTCAGCACCGCGCCGCCGATGATGGCCATGACGATCATCGACGCGCCCGCCTTGGTCAGCGGCCCCAGTCCACGCAGCGACAGGACGAAGATGGTCGGGTACATGATCGACATGAAGAAGCTGGTCGCGACCAGCGCGACAAGGCCCGCAACGCCGCCCGCGACCGCCATCAGCGACAGCGCAATGTTGATGCCGGCAAACAGCGTCATCAGCCGCGCGCCATCGAACCGCGCCAGCAGCGCCGCGCCGATGAAGCGCCCGATCATGAAGATCGCCAGCGACAGGGTGAGCAGCCAGGCGGCCTTCTGCGTGCCGATGCCCGGCAGCACGCTCTCCGCATAGCGGATCAGATAGCTCCAGATGCCGACCTGCGCACCGACATAGAAAAATTGCGCCGCCACGCCCGCCATGTAGCGCCGTCGGCGCAAGAGCGCGCCATAGCCAGCCAGCGCCGGGCCGCGCCCGCCGTCCGCTTCGGTCGCGGGGCGCGGGAAGCGCGTGACCGCCAGCACCGCTGCCCAGCCCAGCACGACCAGCGCGATGCCGAGATAGGGCAGCCGCACGGCGGCGGCGCCGGCCGCAGTGTTGTGAGGCTGCCCGTCGGACAGGATCAGGCTCGCGCCCAGCGCCACGCCCGCGATCGACCCCAGCGGGTTGAAGGCCTGCGCCAGGTTCAGCCGCTGCGCCGAATTGTCCGCCGCCCCCATGACGGCGACCATCGGATTGGCCGCCGTCTCCAGGAAGGCAAGGCCGCTCGCGATCACGAACAAGGCGAACAGAAAGAAGCCATAGCTGAGCTGGATCGATGCCGGCAGGAACAGCAATGCGCCACCACCGAACAGCAGCAGGCCCAGGATCACCGTCGCCTTGTAACCCAGCCGCTCGGCCGCCAGCGCGGCTGGAATGGCGAAGCAGAAATAGCCGAGATAAAAGGCCGACTGGACCAGTCCCGACTGAAAATCCGACAGCGAAAAGACCTGCCGGAAATGCGCGATCAGCACATCGTTCAGATTGTTCGCCATGCCCCACAGGAAGAACAGCCCGGTGGTCAGGATCATCGCCCTGCGGCTGCCATGCTCGCCCTGGGTCCGCGGTGCCACATCCGTCACTTGCATCAGGCCATCCTCGCTATTCCCTGAAGAGGCAGACCGGCCCTTTGTGGGTCCGGCCTGCCAGGGAGGGGACGCTATGAACGCCCGCATCGCGGATCAATAGGTGATCCGGGCCGTCAGGCTGATGCGACGATCGTTCACCACCACGTCACGCGGACGGCTGTCGATGCCGAAATAGGTCGCACGACG
This sequence comes from Sphingobium sp. V4, assembly GCF_029590555.1. Lineage (NCBI taxonomy): Bacteria > Pseudomonadati > Pseudomonadota > Alphaproteobacteria > Sphingomonadales > Sphingobiaceae > Sphingobium > Sphingobium sp. V4. Next base: position 413,543 of record NZ_CP081002.1, read on the forward strand.
CGTGTTGGTCAGGTTCGTGCCATCGACCGCCAGTGCGAACTGGGGCGTGACATTATAGCTGATCGACGCGTCCAGCTGCCCGAACGGCTTGTTGAAGATCGGCAGGTTGCCGGTGCCGTTGCCCGCCGTGGTGACGACATATTTGCTGCGCCAGTTATAGGCGACGCGCGCCGACAGCCCGCCCAGTTCATAGATGCCGACCAGATTGTAATTATATTTGGACAGCAGCTCCAGCGGCACGTTCGTCACGGGACCGGAGGTCGCCGGCGACGGCGCCTGCGAGTCCACATAGGTGAAGTTGGCCTGCATCCCCAGGCCACTCAGCGGTCCGGGCAGGAAGTCGAAGAACTGCTGATAGGCCAGTTCAAAGCCCTTCACCTTACCCTTGGCGACATTATTGTAGGACGTCACCTCATAGTCATAGCTGTTGCCATTGCCGAAGGTGACGTTCCGCGTCGAAACCGCCGTCTGGATGTAATTCTTGATATTCTTGTAGAAAGCCGCCGCCGTCAGCGAACCGGTGCGCGAGAAATACCATTCCAGCGACGCGTCCAGATTATCCGACTTCATCGGCTTGAGGAACGGATTGCCGCCGCTCGTGGTGTGAACCTGGTTCTGCTGCGCGCTGCCCGGCTCGGTGATGGTCAGGCTCGGGTTCAGCTGGGTGAAGGTCGGCCGCGAGATATTCTTCGCCGCCGCCAGGCGCAATTGCAGATTGTCCATCAGGTGGATGCGCAGGTTCAGGCTCGGCAGGACCGAGGTGTAGCTGCGCGACACGGCGATCGGGTTGAAGACCGTCGTGCCGGTACTTTCTGTCCCGTCCGGGTTCTGGATGATGGGGGTCTGCTGATAATAGCCCGACACGTCCAGGTCGGTGCGGACGACACGGACACCGATATTGCCGTCGACCGGATCGGTCTTGAAGAAGGCGGTGGCATAGCCGGTATAGGTCTTCTGCCGCTGCTCATTGGTGCCGCTCTGGACATAGGCCGGCGCGCTGGCGATGCCCAGCGTGTCGAGCGTCTGCTGATAGTTGCGGATGATGCCACGGTTGAAGGCGATGATGTTGCCGAAGAGGTCGGCGTCGCCACGGAAGAAATCGCTCAGGTCGACATTTTCCAGCTCGGTCGGAATGGCCGACAGGCCGGTGTAGCGATAACCGGTGTCGATCGTCCGGTTCTTGCGGTCGGCGAAGCGGATGCCCGCCTTGATCGACGACAGGATGCCGGCATCGAAACGATATTCGCCATCCACGCGTGCGGTCTTGTCCGACGCCTTGGATTCGTTGAGATTGTCGAGATAGAAGGCGCTGTTATAGGTCGCCGGATTGGTGAGGCCGGTGGCCGAACCTATGTTCACGACCGGGACCGATCCCGAAATATCCTGGTACAGCGTATCGGCCATGCCGTTGAGGCCGAAGATCGAACGCAGATTCTTGGTCTTCGCATCGACATATTGACCATCGGCGGTGACCGTCAGATTCTCGGTCGGCTTCCACTTCAGGTTCAGCGAATAGTCGGTCGTCTTCGACCGGCGGGTCTGCGCGCTGGTGTTGTTGCCGATCGGCAGGTCGATGAAGGTGCCGCTCTGGAAATCGCCATTGTCGGCATAGGTGAAGGGCGCGCCCGGTTGCGGCTGGATCGCGCTCGTCGAGGTATAGGCGAAGAAGCTGTAGTCATCGAAGCGGAACTTATAGTCCGACCGGAAGACCTCCGCCGTCAGTTCCAGCGTATCGCTCGGGCGCCACTGAACCGACACGTCCGTGCCCAGACGGCGACGATCGCCATAGACTTCGCCGATGCCGGTACCATGCGGCAGGGTGGTCGTCTGGCCGGTGCGGCCCAGCGTCGCCAGGACGGCGGCGTCTGCGGCATTGGTGGGATCGAGCGTGTAGAAAGGCTCGGTCGAAATCGTATCCTGACGGAAGGCGGTCTTCTGGAAGGAAACGCTGGCGAGGATGCCGATCTCGCCGATACTGGTGTCCCAGCGATCGCTGAGCATCAGCGACGCCGATGGCTTATATTTGTCGACCAGGTCGAAATGACTCTGCGTCAGCGTCGCCGCCGCCTTGAAGCCGTCGAAATCAAAGGGCTTGCGCGTGCGGAAGTTGATCGTGCCCGACAGCTGGTCTTCGATCAGGTCGGCCGACGGGTTCTTGTAGACGTCGATACCGGCGAGCAGTTCGGAGGGAATATCCTCCAGGCTGAGCTGGTTTGCGCCGCTGGCAGTGAAGATGTCGCGGCCGTTGAGCTCGGTGCGGACCTGGGTCAGGCCGCGGATCGCTACCGAACTGCCTTCGCCATATTGGCGCTGCACCTGAATGCCGGGAATGCGCTGCAACGCTTCGGCGACATTGCGGTCGGGCAGCTTGCCGATGTCTTCAGCAACGATCGAATCGACGATCACGTCCGAATTACGCTTGATCGACAGAGCGTTCGAAAGACTCGCGCGCACGCCGGTAACGACGATGTCGCCTTCGTCCGCCGGGGCGGCATCGGCCTGCGGAATGCTATCCTGAGCGAAGGCGCTGGCGCCGCAGCCCAGCGCGATACTGGCAACCGAGATGCTCGCCAGCAGCGCAGCACGGCGCATGTGAATCATAGTGGACATGAAACCCTTTCCTCTCCCTGGCTCCCGATTCGGAGCATCGATCAATTCGCGGCCACGCCCGGCGCGGCCAGATACTTCCCTGCAAAGCATCGGGACCGCCATTGGGAGCGATACCACGATGGGCACCCATTACTCCCACATTTCAAATTATGAAATATAAAAATTGATTTTATATGTGCATATTGTGTAGGAAGCCGTTACCGGCGATGACGCCCTGACAGGCAATAGACCAGGACTTTCGGGAAGGGATGGGGATGGACGGCAAGACGCGCTACCAGGCGCCGGCGCTCAAGAAAGGGCTGGAAATTCTGGAGCTTCTGGCCGGCGCAACCGACCCCCTCATCATGTCCGACATATCCGCCGCCTTGGGCCGATCGGTCAGCGAAATCTTCCGGATGCTGCAAGTGCTGGAGGAGCATGGCTATATCGCCCGCGCCGAGGATGGCTATCGCCTGACCAACCGGCTGTTCGCCCTGGGCATGAACCAGCCGCCGATTCGCGACCTGGCATCGACCGCGCTGCCGGTGATGCAGGATCTCGCCCGCAAGGCGGGACAGAGCTGCCACCTCGCCGTCGCGTCGGGCCCGGAAATGGTCGTCATCATCGCTATCGAGGCGCCTGGCCTCTCCGGTTTCGCCGTGCGCGTCGGCTATCGGCGGCCGCTCCATCGCTCCAACAGCGGCCGTATCCTGCTCGCCTTCCAGCCACCCGAAGCGCGGGCCGCGATGCTGGAGGATATACGCGCGATCACCGACGAACTGGACGAGGCGGACCTGACCGCTCGCCTCGACGCCACCGTCACGGCCGGCGGCGCCATTTCGCCCAGTCCGATGCTGACCGGCATCACGGATCTGTCCGCCCCGATCCTGGTCGGCGGCGTGGCGCGGGCTGCGTTGACCATGCCGTTCGTTGACGGCGCCGCCAATCGCGCCACGATGGAACAATGCAGCCAGTTGGTGCGCGATGCGGCCCATAATATCGGCACTGCCATGTCGCCGATCTTCGTGGTGCCACCCCGCGCCGCGGACGACGATCAATGACCGGCATGAACAGGCGCGCAGCGCTGATCGCCGCAGCAGGACTGGCCGTGATGCCGGGCCTCGCGTCCGCGCAGGCAGGCGCAACCGACGAAGTCATCGACCTGTGGCCCGGCACGCCGCCCGGCGACACCGGCGCGACGATCGTCCGCAGGATCGACGACCAGTCGAAGGACGCGGCGAGGCCGGACCGTTGGGTGACGGGCATTGATCGGCCGGTGCTGATCGTCCGCCGCCCTGCCCGCGCCAATGGCGCGGCGATGCTGGTCGTTCCGGGCGGCGGCTATGGCTTCCTCTCCTACGATAATGAAGGCACCAGCCAGGCCAACTGGTTGAACGCGCGCGGGATCACCGCGTTCATCCTGCTCTATCGGCTGCCCGGTGAGGGCTGGACACGGCGCGAGGATGTGCCGTTGCAGGATGCACAAAGGGCGATGCGGATCATCCGCGCCAGAGCTGTCCATTTCGGTGTCGACGCAAGCCGCGTCGGCGTACTCGGTTTCTCGGCCGGGGGGCACCTGGCCGGGTCGCTGGCGACGCGCCATGGCGAAACGGTCTATCATCCCGTCGATGCCGCCGACCGGCAAAATGCCCGCCCCGACGTTGCAGGCCTAGTCTATCCCGTCGTCAGTCTCGACGCGCCTTTCACCCATGGCGGGTCGCGCGACAATCTGCTGGGCGCGAACGCGCCCGAAGCTATGTGCCGGGCACGCTCGGTCGAGCGGCGGGTCGATCCGGCCACCTCGCCCGTCTTCCTGGTTCATGCGAGCGACGACGGGCTGGTGCCGCCCGCCAATAGCATCTCCCTGTTCCAGGCCATGGAAGCGGCGAGGCGTCCCGTCGCTCTCCATATCTTCGAGGATGGGGGCCATGGCTTCGGCGTCCGCCTGCCACGCACGATGCAGGCTGCTGCCTGGCCCGGTCTCTTCGCGACCTTCGCCGCCCGGCACGGACTTGTCCCTGCATGAAGGCAGCCCTCGCCTTCCTTCTGCTGGTGTCGGGCGCAACCGGCGCGCTGGCGGCGGCGCCTGCCCCCTATCGAAGCGCGCCCGAGCGGCGCACGGTGGCGGACAAGGACTGGGGACCATGGCTCGGCCCGTTCCGCGCCAGGCTGGTGCCCAGCCTGATGCAGGATTTTGGCGAACGCTATCTCTACGCCCAGGCCAACGCTGCGCTGCCCGCGCCCGCGCCCGGCGAGCAACGTGTCGTCTTTCTGGGAGATTCCATCACCGACGGCTGGAACCTCACCGCCAGCTTTCCCGGCAAGCCCTATGTCAATCGCGGCATCGGCAGCCAGGTGACGGCGCAGATGCTGCTCCGCTTCCATCAGGATGTCGTGGCGTTGAAGCCAAGGGTCGTGGTGATCCTCGCGGGAATCAATGACGTGCAGGGCTTCCTGCAGCAGGAAAGCCCGGAGCAGATCGAGAGCAACTGGGAGGCGATGGCGGACCTCGCCCATGCGCACGGTATCAAGGTCGTGTTCGGGTCTATCCTGCCGGTCAACGATTACACCCCGGCGGCGAAGAATGTGGTGCAGGAGCGCAAGCCCGCACTGCTGGTCGGGCTCAACGCCTGGCTCCGCGCCTTCTGCGTGCGGCGGGGCCATGTCTTCGCCGATTATCACGCCGCGCTCGTCGACCGGAACGGCCTGATGGCCGCCGCCTACACACAGGACGGAGTGCATCCGCTCGAAAATGGTTATGCCAGGATGGCGCCGATCGCGGAGCGCGCGATCGAACAGGCGCTCGCCCAAAGATGACGAGGAAGAGGATGCTGCGACTTATCGCTTTTTGCTGCGCGCTTGCGCTGACCGGCCCGGCTCTGGCCGAAACGAAAGTGCCAGGCGATCCCCATGCCGACGATCCGGTCGGCATCGTCGCCGACCCCTGTCCCGTTCACGCCAAGCCGACCAACGAGGCGGAATGGAAGATGTGGAACCTCCACATGCTGACCCGCGATTTCGGGCAACTCTGCCGCTACGCCGCCGACAACCGGGCGCTGGAAGGCAAGAAGGTGCGGGTGGTGTTCATGGGCGATTCGATCACCGACAACTGGATCAACGCCGACCCCTCGATGTTCACCGACGGCATCGTCGATCGCGGCATCAGCGGCCAGACGACTGCGCAGATGCTGGTGCGGTTCCGCAACGACGTGATCGCGCTCAAGCCTCAGGCCGTCCACATCATGGCCATGACCAACGACGTCGCCGGCAATACCGGCGCTGCGACGATGGAAACCGTCCTCGGTCATATTCAGAGCATGGCCGACCTCGCCCGCGCCAACGGGATCAAGGTCATCATCGCCTCTGTCCCCCCGGCGGGTGCCTTCCCATGGAGTCCGGCAATGAAGCCCGCGCCGCAGATCGCGGCGATCAATCAGTGGCTCGCCGCCTATGCCCGGGCCAATGGCTTCACCTTCGTCGATTATCACGCGGCGATGGCGCAGGCGGACGGTGCGATGAAGCCCGGGCTCTCCAGCGACGGCGTGCATCCGACGAAGGAAGGCTACGCCATCATGCGCCCGCTGGCGCAAGCTGCCATCGCCAGGACGCTGGGGACGAAGTGATGGACCGCTTCGGACGCCGCGCCTTCCTCGCCGGGACCGCCGCGCTCGGCCTCGCCCGCGCGGCCCGCGCCGCCAGCCCGATGGGCACGATGCGCGGACCGGTGCAGCCAAGCTGGCCGTCGCTGGTCGACAATTACCGCTACCCCGACTGGTTCCGGGACGCGAAGCTCGGCCTCTGGTCGCATTGGGGGCCGCAATCGGTGCCGGCCCAGGGCGACTGGTATGGCCGCTTCCTGTATATCCAGGGCCACCCGATGTACGAACATCATCTGAAGACCTACGGTCATCCGTCGGCCTCGGGGATGAAGGACATCCAGAATCTCTGGACCGCCGACAAGTGGGAACCCGATGCACTGATCGCCCGCTATCAGAAGGCGGGCGCGAAATATTTCATGGCGCTGGCCTGCCATCACGACAATCTGGACTGCTATGACAGCCGCTATCACGCCTGGAACAGTCTGCGCGTCGGGCCGAAGAAGGATGTGGTCGGCATCTGGGAAAAGGCGGCGCGGGGCGCTGGCCTGAAATTCGGCGTATCCAACCATGCCGCCCATGCCTGGCACTGGTATCAGCCCGCCTATGGCTATGACCCGGCGGGCGACCGGAAGGGCGTGCGCTACGACGCCTTTCGCCTGCGCAAGGAGGATGGCAAGGGGCAGTGGTGGGACGGTCTCGACCCGCAGGAACTCTACACCGGCGGCCATGCCGTGTTGCCCGACGGCATCGACAGCATCGAGGCGATGAACCAGTGGCATGACGCGAATAACGGCCAGTGGATCGAGACGGGGCCAAAGGACGACCCGGCCTACGTCACGCGCTGGCTGCTGCGCCAGACCGATCTGGTCGCGAAATACAAACCCGACCTTGTCTATATGGACGATCATGAACTGCCCTTCGGCCCGGTCGGGCTCGAGGCGGCGGCGGACTATTATAACCGCTCGATCGACTGGCATGGCCAGATCGACGTCGTGCTGACCGGCAAGCAGCTCAAGCCCTATGCCCGCTTCGGCATGGTGCAGGATGTGGAGCGCGGCTTTGCCGATCGCCTTTGGGACGAGCCGTGGCAGACCGACACCTGCATCGGCGACTGGTTCTACAACGAAGCCCGCCTGCGCGACAAAAGCTACAAGAGCGCGGAAGAGGTAATCCAGCGACTGGCCGATGTGGTGTCGAAGAACGGCAATCTCCTCCTCTCCATCCCGCAACCCGGCGACGGGTCTATCGACAGCGAGACGGAGAAGGTTCTGGACGGCATGGCGGCGTGGATGGTCCATGGCGGCGAGGCGATCTTCGGGTCGCGGCCGTGGCGCATCTATGGCGAAGGGCCGACCCGGCTGATCGCGGGGATGCAGAATGAGGAAAAGGCCAAGCCCTTCACCGCGCAGGACATCCGTTTCACGACCAACAAGGGCGCGCTCTACGCGCTGTTCCTCGGCCGTGCGGCCGGACCTACGACCATCCGCTCACTGGCGCACGGGCGCGTGGCCGGGCAGATCGAGCGGGTGACGCTGCTCGGCGGCGGTCCGCTCGCCTTCCGCCAGGATGACGCGGGTCTCCGTTTCGACATGCCCCACGGCATCAATTTCGTGCCCGCCGTCCGGATCGACGGTCGCGGCCTCGTTTGAAGACAGGGAATTCAGGAATGATCGCAAGACATATCACCGCCTTCGCGCTTGGCGCTTCCTGCCTCGCCATGGCGGCCCCGGCGCTGGCGGAACCTTTGGCCCTGCTGGACCGGCATGGCAGCCAGGTGGCGATAGAGCCCTATGCCCCCAATATCGTCCGCGTGACGATCGCGCTGGACAAGGCGCTGGCCGAGGCGCCTCCCGGTGATGGACCGAACGCCCGATCGGATGCGACCGGTTGGACCCACCGCGCGGATGCGAGCGGCGACATATTCTCCTCCTCCGCGCTGACCCTGACGGTCGATGCCAAGGAATGGCCCAAGGCGCCGACGCAGATGGAGCGCTATTTCGCACCTTCGCTGCCGCCGGTCAGCCTTTCCGTCCGCGACTCGGGCGGCACGCTCCTGACGAAAATGACCGGCTGGGAAATGGCACCGGTTACGGTCAATGGCGAAAAGACCTTCAAGGTCGGCGCGAGCTTCGAGTCTCCGGCCGACGAACATTATTACGGCCTGGGTCAGAACCAGGAAGGCTACATGGATCTGCGTGGCAAGCAGATCGACTGCCAGCATCATTACGACGCGCCCGCTGGCGAGACGGTCTGCGTCCCCTTCATGGTGACGAACAAGGGCTATGGCATCGTCTGGGACAATCCGGCCCGCACCTTGGTGTGGCCGGGCCTCCACAGCACGACCCGCTGGCAAAGCCAGGTGGGCGAGCGCGTCTCCTTCTTCGTCATCACCGGCAAGACGACCGACGATCTCTATGCCGGTTACGCAAAGCTCACCGGCGCGACGCCGCTGCCGCCCAAGGCGGGCTTCGGCCTGATCCAGAGCAAGGCGCGCTACGAGAGCGAGAAGGAACTGCTCGACATCGCCAATGGCTATCGCCAGCGTAACCTGCCGCTCGACGTGATGGTGCTCGACTGGTTCTACTGGACCCGCATGGGCCAGATGGACATCGACCGGACCTATTTCCCCGATCCCAAGGGGATGAACGACAAGCTGAACGCCATGGGTATGCGCTCGATCATCAGCGTCTGGCCCCGCTTCGAGCGCGAATCGCGCTATTTCGACATGCTCGCGACCAAGGGCTGGTTCCTGCATGACAAGGACGGCAATCCCATTGACGGCCTGCCAATGCGCTTCGACCGCGCCGGCGCGCTCATCGACAGCACCAACCCGGAGGCGCGCGAATGGTTCTGGGGGAAGATCCGCGACAATATCGCGTCCCAGGGTTTCGACTGGCTCTGGCTGGACGAAACCGAGCCGGACCTGGTGCCCGACGGCTATTTCTATGCCAAGGGATCGGGCGACCGCTATCACAACCTCTTCCCGCTGGTGCACACCACGGGCGTAGCCGAAGGATCGGAACGCGACCGTCCCGGCTTCCGCAACATGATCCTCGCCAGAGCCGCCTATCTCGGGTCGCAGCGCAATGGCGGCCTCTTCTGGTCCTCCGACGTCAAGTCCACTTGGGAAGCGCTCCAGCGCCAGGTGCCCGCCGGGCTTAACTTCACCGCCTCGGGCCTCGCTTATTGGGGCAGTGACATTGGCGGCTGGCAATGGCCCAGCGGCCCCAGGGCGGAACATCCGATCCTCGTCGATCCCTCCGGGGCCACCGCGATGGGCCCGGACTATCCCGACTATCCCGAACTGTTCGTGCGCTGGTTCCAGTATAGCGTCTTCACCCCAACGCTGCGCATCCACGGCCAGCGGCCGGGCACGGCGCTGTGGGAATATGGCAAGGCGGCCGAGCCGATCCTGGCCGACTGGCTGCGCCTGCGCTACACACTGATGCCCTATATCTATGCGCTGGGCCGTCACACCTATGATACGGGCGCACCCTTCATGCGCGGCCTGTTCATGGACTTCCCGAAAGATCCGAAGGTCTCCGACATCGGCGATCAATATATGTTCGGCCCGGCCTTCCTGGTCGCCCCGGTGACGCAGCAGGGCCAGACGAAACGCTCCGTCTACCTGCCCGCCGGCACGGCCTGGTATGATTACTGGACCAACCAGAAGTTCGAAGGCGGCCAGACGATCGAGGTCGATGCGCCCATCAGCCGGATCCCCCTGTTCGTGAAGGCCGGGTCGATCGTGCCGATGGGCGTGCAGGTGAAGAGCACGGCGGAGAAGCAGGTGCTGGAAAGCATCCGGGTCTACCCAGGGGCCGACGCCCGCTTCACCCTTTATGACGATGATGGCACGACCAACGCCTATCGCAAGGGCGGCAGCAAGGCCGAACTGGTCTGGAATGATGCCGCGAAATCGCTGACGAGCAAGACGAAGCTGCCCACCGGCCAGGCGATCGCCGGCTTGGTGCAGATCGTCGGCCAATAAGGAGACGAGACAAATGACGGGTATCAACCGCCGTGAACTGGGGCTGGGCCTGGGCGCAGCCGCACTGGGCGCCACGCTGACCGGAGGCACGGCTGCGACCGCGCAGGCCGCGCCGAACGCCGCCCCGCAGGACGCGCTTTCCTTCCCGTCCGACTTTCTCTGGGGCTGCGCCACCGCAGCCTACCAGATCGAGGGCGCAGCGAAGGAAGATGGCCGCGGCCTCACCAACTGGGACGTCTTTTCCCACACCCCCGGCAAGGTCGCCAATGGCGACACCGGCGACGTCGCCTGCGACAGCTATCACCGCTATCAGGACGACATCGCGCTGCTCAAGGCGCTGGGCGTGAAGGCCTATCGCTTCTCGATCGCCTGGTCGCGCATCTTCCCCGATGGCAAGGGCAATCCGAACCAGAAGGGCGTGGACTATTATAACCGCCTGGTCGACGGCCTGCTGGCGGCGGGCATCACCCCGCATGTCACGCTGTTCCACTGGGATCTGCCCCATGCCCTACCGGGCGGCTGGCAAAACCGCGACACGTCCTACGCCTTCGCCGACTATGCCGGCTACACGGCCGGCAAGCTGGGCGACCGGGTCCGGCATTTCATGACGGTCAACGAACTGCGCTGCTTCACCGACCTGAGCTACATGACCGGCGGCAAGGCACCGGGCCTCAAGCTGCCGATGGGGCAGGTCAACCAGATCCGCCACCATGGCGTGCTGGCCCATGGCCTGGGCGTGCAGGCGATCCGGGCTGCGACGAAAGCAGGGACGCAAGTCGGCATCGCCGACAATCCCAATATCTACGTCCCCGCGATCGAGACCCCCGAACATATCGAGGCGGTAAAGAAGGCGGTGCGTGAAGAAAACGCCATGTTCCTGACGGCGATCATGGAGGGACGCTATATCGACAGCTATCTGACCGCGCAGGGCAAGGACGCGCCCAAGGTCAAGGATGGCGACATGAAGCTGATCGGCGCGCCGCTCGATTTCCTGTCGGTCAATGTCTATACCGGCAACACGGTGCGCGCCGATCCGTCTTCGGTTTCGGGTTACAAAATCCTGCCCCATCCCGGCCAGGCGCCGCGTATGCCCTCGCCGTGGCTCTATGTGACACCCGAAGTCATCTATTGGGGGATGCGTGCCATAGCCGAGAACTGGAAACCCAAGGGACTCTATATCTCCGAAAATGGCTGCTCGGCCGACGACAAGGTTTCGGCGGACGGCAAGGTCTATGACACTGACCGCGTCATGTATCTGCGCAATTATATGACGCACCTCCAGCGCGCCACGCGCGAAGGGCTGCCCGTCAAGGGCTATTTCGTCTGGAGCCTGATGGACAATTTCGAGTGGGAGGACGGCTATACCAAGCTATTCGGCATCCACCATGTCGACTTCAAGACCCAGAAGCGCACCCCCAAGCTCAGCGCCGACTGGTATCGCGAACTGGTCCGCACCAATCATTTGGTCTGACCGTCCTCTTCATTATCCAGACAAGACCGCTGAGGGCGATGGTTCCCAACCGTCCTCGGCGGTCAATATCGTCTCCTTGAACGCATGTGCGGTCGGGGACAGAATTTTCCGGTGGATCAACCACAAGCGACTTTTGACCGGCGTCGCGAAAGACCGATAGGTCAGGTTGTCGACGTGCAAGCGGGTCAGCGACCGCGCCAGGATCGTGGCGCCAAATCCGGCAGCCACCAGGCCGAGCAGCGTCGCGAGACTGCCGGCCTCCTGCGCGATGTTCGGCCGAAAACCCGCCTGTTCGCACATCGCCAGAAAATGCTCGTTGAAACCGGCGCCGGCAACCGCCCCGTACAATACCAGCGGTTCATCCTTAAGGTCGTCGATCGCCGGATTGCGCGGCTGCCGCGCCAGCCGATGATCCTGCCGGATCGCCAGGAACATCTCCTCCTCGACCAATTGCAGGGGCACGAGGCCGTCGGGCAGGACGGGCTGATCGAAACAGCGCACGATCGCCACATCCATATGGCCGCGCTCCACGGCATCGATCTGCCCGTCCCGCCCCAATTCCTGCAGGTTGAGCGTTACATTCGGGAATGACTGCCGGAACTGGTACAGCGCCCTGGCGAGGCGCGGAACGAACGGTCCCGATGCAGTGAAGCCCAGGGACAGGTGGCCGATCTGTCCCATCTGCGCCAGCCGCGCAGTCTGCGCCGCCCGTTCGGCCTGCGCGATCGTCGCGCGCGCTTCGGGCGCGAACAGCCGCCCTGCTTCGGTCAAACTCACGCGCCGGCTCGTGCGGTCGAACAAGCGGACACCCAATTCTTCTTCCAGCGATCTTATCTGTTGGCTGAGCGGAGGTTGCGAGATGCCGAGACGCAAGGCGGCCCGGCCGAAATGCATTTCCTCGGCCACGCACAGGAAATAGCGCAAATGTCGCAAATCCATGAATCAAGACGTCCAAGCTATCAATACAGCCATATTATATATTAGACGCGACAAATTCCAGGTTGCATGGCGAAACTGGATGTGGCGATGGTTCGCCGTCGTTCCGAAGGCCATGTGCGATCCGCCCCCGATGCCGTAGCCTGCCGGACCCGGACCATCGTCACATTCATGAATGACATTCGTCAGATCATGCCGCGCCAAGCGGCTTTATCCGCCGGGATGGTTGCGCTAACAACGAGCTGTTCCTTCAGGAGAGGCATTTTTCTCACGTCCGGCAGTCCCGCCGGGATGTTCCGGAGTCGTGCATGATCGGTATCGTCAAGGTTGCGCTCAACCGCCCCCTGACCTTCATTGTGATGGCGATACTGGTCGCGATCGTGGGGCTGCTCGCTGCCTTCCGCACACCCGTCGACATGTTCCCCAACATCCGCATCCCGGTCGTGGCGGTCGCTTGGCAATATGCCGGCCTTTCGCCCGAAGACATGTCCAACCGGATCGTCGGCCCCTATGAACGCGTGCTGACCACCACCGTCAACGACATCGAACATATCGAAAGCCAGTCGCTCCAGGGCGTGGGCATCATCAAGATCTATTTTCAGCCGGGCGCCGACATCCGCACCGCGACCGCGCAGGTGACGTCCATCTCGCAGACCGTACTGCGCCAGATGCCGCCGGGCATCACCCCGCCGCTCATCCTGAACTACAGCGCCTCGACCGTGCCGATCCTGCAACTTGCCCTCTCTGGCAAGGGCCTGTCGGAACAGCAGCTCTTCGATCTGGGCCAGAACCAGATTCGTCCGCAACTCGTCACCATTCCCGGCCTCGCCATGCCCTTCCCTTCGGGCGGCAAGCAGCGACAGGTGCAGATCGACCTCAACCCGCTGGCGCTCCAGTCCAAGGGGCTCTCGGCGCAGGATGTCGGCAATGCGATCGCCGCGCAGAACCAGATCAATCCCGCAGGCTTCGTCAAGGTCGGCGCGACCCAGTATAGCGTGCGCCTGAACAATGCACCAAGTTCCATCGAGGCGCTGAACGATTTGCCGGTAAAGGTCGTCAACGGCGCGACCATCTACATGCGCGACGTCGCCTATGTCCGCGACGGCAGCGGTCCGCAGCAGAATATCGTCCATGTGGAAGGCAGCCGCTCTGCACTGCTGACGGTGCTCAAAAATGGCGCGACCTCGACCCTGGCGATCGTCGACGGGGTGAAGGAGGCCCTGCCCCGCATTGCAGCCACCCTGCCGGACAATCTCAGGATCTTGCCGGTCGGCGATCAGTCCCTGTTCGTGAAGGCAGCGGTCGAGGGCGTGATTCACGAAGGCGCGATCGCGGCGGCATTGACCTCGCTGATGATCCTGCTGTTTCTCGGCAGTTGGCGGTCGACCGTCATCATCGCCCTGTCGATCCCGCTGGCGATCCTGGCCGCCATCGCGGCGCTGGCGGCGTTCGGGCAAACGCTCAACGTCATGACGCTGGGCGGCCTGGCGCTGGCGGTCGGCATCCTGGTCGACGACGCCACCGTGACGATCGAGAATATCAACTGGCACCTGGAACAGGGCAAGGGCGTTACCCAGGCCATATTGGACGGCGCGGCGCAGATCGTCGCGCCCGCCTTCGTCGCCCTGCTCTGCATCTGCATCGTGTTCGTGCCGATGTTCTTCCTGCCGGGCGTCGCGGGCTTCCTGTTCGTGCCGATGGCGCTTTCGGTGGTCTTCGCGATGATCGCGTCCTTCATCCTGTCGCGCACGCTGGTCCCCACGCTCGCCATGTATCTGCTGAGACCGCATGTCGATCATGGCGACGCGCACATGAGCGGCAATGCGGCATCCCGCAATCCGCTCGTCCGCTTTCAGCGCAGATTCGAAGCGCGCTTCGAAGCGATCCGCACCGGCTATATCGGTTTGCTCCGCCGCGCCCTTGATGCCCGCAAGCCCTTCCTGCTGGGCTTCATGGGAATCGTGATACTGTCCTTCGGACTGCTGCCGATGCTGGGCAGCAACTTCTTCCCGTCGGTCGATTCGGGCCAGATCGCCATGCATATCCGCGTCCCGGTCGGGTCGCGGATCGAAGATACCGCCGCCCGCTTCGACCGGATCGGGCGGGAAGTGCGCAAGATGATCCCGGCCGCCGAACTGGGATCGATCACCGACAATATCGGCCTGCCGGTCAGTTCCATCAACACCGTCTACAATAATAGCGGCACCATCGGCCCGCAGGATGGCGACATGCTGATCGCCCTCAATCATGGCCACCGCCCGACCGATCGGATCGTCGCCGAATTGCGCCGCGAACTGCCGCGCCGCTTCCCCGGCACGACCTTCGCGTTCCTGCCCGCCGACATTACGAGCCAGATATTGAACTTCGGCGCACCCGCCCCGATCGACATCCAGATCGCCGGCAAGGATGCCCAGGCCAATCGCGCCTATGCCCAGAAGCTGCTGGCCCGGATCGCGACCATTCCCGGCCTGGCCGACGGCCGCATCCAGCAGCCCGGCCGCGCGCCGCAACTCGACATCGATGTCGACCGATCGCGTGTCGGCCAGTTCGGCCTGACCGAGCGTGACGTCACGACCAGCCTGGCGAGCCAGCTGGCCGGCACGTCGCAGACCGCGCCCGTCTTCTTCGTGAACCCCGAAAATGGCGTACAATATCCGGTCGTCGCGCAGGCGCCCGAATATCTGGTGGGCTCGCTCAGCGACCTCGCCAACGTCCCCGTCTCAGGCACCAACGCGACGGCGGTGCAGCCGCTGGGGGGGCTTGCGACCATCCTTCGGTCCAGCACCGTGCCGGTCGTGTCCCACTATAATATCGCGCCCGTACTGGACATCTTCGCCACCACCCAGGGCCGCGATCTCGGTGCGGTGGCCGGTGACATCGAAAAGGTCATCCAGTCGATGGAAAAGGACCAGCCCAAAGGTGCGACCGTCACCATCCGGGGCCAATATGCGACGATGAACACGGCCTTTTCGGGTCTGGGCTTCGGCCTTGCCGGCGCGGTGGTGCTGATCTACCTGCTGATCGTCGTGAATTTCCAGAGCTGGGTCGACCCCTTCGTCATCATCACCGCCCTGCCCGCGGCCCTTGCCGGCATCATATGGATGCTGTTCATGACCGGCACCACCTTGTCGGTCCCGGCCCTGACCGGCGCAATCATGTGCATGGGGGTGGCGACCGCCAACGCGATCCTCGTGGTCAGCTTCGCCCGTGAACGGCTCGCCGAACTGGGGGATGCGACCAAGGCCGCGCTTGAAGCCGGGATGGTCCGCTTCCGCCCCGTGCTGATGACCGCACTCGCCATGATCATCGGCATGGGCCCGATGGCGCTCGGCCTCGGCGAGGGCGGCGAGCAGAATGCCCCGCTCGGCCGCGCGGTCGTCGGCGGCCTGGTGTGCGCCACCATCGCCACCCTCTTCTTCGTCCCCACCGTCTTCGCCCTTGTCCACCGCAAGCAAGGGCAACAGCCCGTCACCATGGAAATGCAGCCCAACCATGTCTGAGCAGAACGCCCCCATCGAGAACCCCGCCCAGGCCGGACCCGATAGCCGCACCCTGAAGCGCGTCGGCATTGGCGCGGCCATCCTGGCCATCGCGGTCGTCGGCGCCGGTATCGCCTCACGCATCAGCGCGACCAACCAGCTGCGCCAGACCGCAGCGGAAGCGGCCCTGCCTGTCGTGGCGATTGTGACGCCCACCGCTGACGCGGAGGCGAACGCACTCGTGCTGCCTGGCAATGTCCAGGCGTTCAACAGCGCCGCCATCTATGCCCGCACCAATGGCTATGTCCGCCGCTGGCTGGCCGACATCGGCGATCACGTCCATGCGGGCCAGCCGCTCGCGATTCTCGACGCGCCCGAAGTCGACCAGCAACTCGCCGCCGCACAGGCGGACTATCAGACGGCGCTGGCCAACCAGCGGCTGGCGGCCACGACGGCGAAGCGCTGGGCCAGCATGTTGAAGGAAGATGCCGTTTCGCAGCAGGAGACGGATGAGAAAGCCGGCGATCTCGCCGCGCGTGTCGCCGTATCCAATGCCGCGCTCGCCAATGTAAAACGACTGAAGGCGCTCCAGGGATTCACTCGCCTGACTGCTCCTTTCGATGGCGTCGTCACCAGCCGCTCGGCGCAGATCGGCGCGCTCGTCGTCGCGGGCAATGCCGCGGCGCAGCCTCTCTTCACCGTGTCGGACGTGCATCGCGTGCGTATCTATGTCCGCGTGCCGCAGGGCTATTCGGCCGCCGTCAGGCCCGGCAATATGGCGACCCTGTCGCTGCCCGAATATCCGGAGCGGAGCTTTCCCGCCACCATGACAAGCAGCGCCGGCGCGGTCGACCCGCAATCCGGCGCCGTTCTGGTGCAGTTGCAGGCGGCCAATCCCGACGCGGCGCTCAAGCCCGGCGCATTCGCGCAGGTGCGTTTCCAGGTCGATGCCGGCCGAGGCAACGGATTGACGCTGCCGGGCAGCGCGATCCTCTACGGCAATGACGGCCCGACGGTCGCCGTGGTCGGCCGGGATGGCCGCGTGACGGTGAAGCCAGTCACCATCGCCCGCGACGAAGGGGCGAGCGTCCAGCTGTCGGGCGGCGTGACCTTGGCGGACAAGGTCATCGACACTCCGCCGGACGCGATCCGCACGGGCGACCGCGTTCAGGTGCAGGCGGCGGCGGCCGGTGGAAAGGGCGCCGCGCATGGGCGTTGATCGCCGCCGTGCAGCACTGTTTCCCGCACTGCTGCCCACTCTCCTCGCCGCCTGTTCGATGGCGCCGGACTATCATCCGCCTGAAACGGCGACCCCTGCCGCCTTCAAGGAAGTGGCGGGCTGGACCGCCGCCCGGCCGATGGATGCCGCGCCGCGCGGCGCCTGGTGGGAAGCCTTTGGCGATCCGGTGCTGAACGATCTGGAGACGCGCGCGGAAAGAGCCAGCCCGACGCTGGCCGCCGCCCTCGCCCGATACGACCAGGCGCGCGCCACCGCACGGGTGGAGGCATCCGGCCTAGTCCCGACTATCAGCGCCGGGGCCGATGCCAGCCGGCGCCGCGTGTCGGGCAATCGCTTCCAGGGCAATGGCAACGCGATCACCTATGACGATTATGCAGCGGGCGGCGCGGTCGACTATGAAATCGACCTGTGGGGTCGCATCCGCAACAGCGTCGCGGCTGCCCGCGCCGATGCGCAGGCCAGCGAGGCCGACCTGGCGTCGGCGCGGCTCAGTTTGCAGGCTTCGGTCGCCGACGCCTATGCGCGGCTGCGCGGCCTCGACGCCCAGGCGGCCTTGCTGCGCCAGACAGTCGAGGCATTCGAGCGCGCCTATCAATTGACCGCCACGCGCCGATCGGGCGGTATCGCGTCGGGCATGGACGTCAACCGCGCGAAAACCGCGCTCAGCAACGCGCGTGCCCAGATTTCCGCCGTGGCAAATGAACGCGCGGCGACCGAACATGAAATCGCGGCACTGGTCGGAATCCTCGCGTCCGATTTTACGATCGCCCCTCAGGACGCGCTTCCGCAGATGCCCGCCATCCCTTCAGGCACACCCTCGGAACTGTTGCAGCGCCGGCCCGATATCGCAGCGGCGGAGCGACGCGTCCTTGCCGCCAACGCCCGCATCGGCGTCGCCAGGGCAGCCTATTTCCCCTCGCTCACACTCGGCCTCACCGGCGGCTGGGAAACGACGCACGGCGATCTGCTGCGCAGCCCCAACAGCTTCTGGGGACTGGGGCCATTGTCGGCGCTCGCCACCCTGTTCGACGGAGGCCGTCGCAAAGGACAGGTCCGCTTTTCACGCGCCGAATATGAAGAGTTGGCTGCCCTCTATCGCGATACGGTGCTCACCGCCTTCCGCCAGACTGAAGACGCAATCGCGGCGAACCGTCATCTCGCCACGCAATCGGCGGACCAGCGAGACGCCGCCGAGGCCGCTGAACGGACCAGCAGAATTGCCTTCAGCCGCTATCGCGACGGCGCGTCCGATTATCTGGAGGTCGTGACCGCCCAGACCGACGCGCTCGACGCCCGCCGCGCGCTGATCGCTGTCGATACCAGCCGCTTGCGCGCAAGCATCGCCCTGGTCAAGGCGATGGGCGGTCCCGCTGGCGGTTGAGCCATACCGGCTGCGATCCCGCCGGGACGGACGACCTTGTCAAACCCACCTACGGGAAACCCCTTAGTTGGAAGAACATCCTACATGAAGCAGTGAGTCGAGAGCGCCGGGAACGCTACCATGCATGAAAATTGTCGCCGCTGTCCCGGAGACGTATCGCGATTGAGAGCGCATGTAAAAAGATGATCAGTGACGTGAAGAACGCTACCGATGCATCGCCTGTATCGGATCAGGAATTCGAATTTACTCTTAAAATTCGGGTCGAATGTCTCAAATCTCTCTGGCAGGCTGCCGCCGTGCACTGCATGAGCCAGTATAACGATTCGACGGATGATCTGATCGATCTCATCGGCCCTGAAGAGGACCCATCAATCGAAGACTGTCTGATGGCGTTGGTCCTGCCCGAACGGGTATCGGGCTGCGTCATGCTGAACGCGGTTCTGGAGCAACAATCCGGCGGGCAGGCGGGCTGAACCGAAAAAGCGGAGTCAGCCCTTGCCCTCTCATTCGACTGCGGCCACGCCAACCAGGCCATAAAGCGGCATTCGGATGCCATTGACCCCCAGCATGATGTCCGTGCCACTGCTGACCACGTCGCTCACTTTCGCGACCGAATTGATGGTGGCGTCCAGCGGATCGCCGCTGGCTGCCGTCGCCGTGACGGACAGGGTATAGGCGCCATCCGCCGCGCGCGTGCCGTCGCTCTGGGTTCCGTCCCATTCGAAGCGGCCCTGCGTCTCGGGATCGAGCGTCGCCGTATGCACGACCTTGCCGAATGAATCGGTCACGGTTGCGGTGATCGACGCCGGCGTGCCGTCCACATAATAGGTCCAGGTCGCAGGATCGCTGCCAAGACCGGCAATCGCGGAATCGAAACGAGCTTCCTTCCCGATGAAGCTCGACGCCTGCGACATCTGCTGGGCGCTGAGCTGGGACACGATGTCCTGCAAGGACGCATTTTGCTGGATCGCCTGCTCGACCTGCGAATATTGCACCAGTTGCTGGGTATATTCGGACGTATCCATCGGATCGAGCGGATCCTGATTCTGCATCTGCGTGGTGAGCAGTTTCAGGAACATTGTATAGTCCGTGGACAGTCCGGCCAGTTGCGAAGTCGCTGTACCGGAGGCCGTCGTCGTGTTGACCGTCGTCATGTCGTGCTTCCTTATGCCTTGAGGTCGATTCGCCCGCTGGCGCGCAGCGGTCGGTAAAGGGGATCGGCAGCCTCGCCGTCCCCGGCAAGCCGCGCCTGCGCAGCCGGATGATGTTGGTCGCGTTTCCAGCCCTGGCCGCCATTGCCCCCCTGCCCGCCGTCGTTCGCTCTTGCGTCGAAGCGGAGCGACTGGGGGTCGGAGCGGATGCCCGCATCGACCAGCGCGCGGTTGAGATCACCGCTTTCGCGCCGCAGCATGTCAAGCGCCGCCGGGCTTTCGGCTGACATGACCGCGCGCAGCGTGCCGTCGCGATCGAAGGACAAGCGCACGTCGATGCGTCCCATTTCGCGCGGGTCGAGGCGGATCAGCAGGTCTTCCTTGTCGCCCTTGGCGGCCCTGGCGATTTCGACGCCAATATCCGCGCCGATACGGCCGGGTTGCGCCTGGACGACGGGCGCCATCGCCACACTCTGCGGCATGGGGGGATAGGGGCTGACTGCCGGGCTTCCGGATACGGGCGCCATGGTCTGGGTCAGCAGGGGCGCCGGCAGGCTGCTCTCGCCCTTGAACGCCATCAGCGGCTGCGTAATGTCGCTCCTTTCAGGGGCGGGGTTGCGCGGATCGGCAATCTCGGCCCGGATGGGCGCTGTCGATGGCGTCATCTCCCGAGCACCATCTGCACCGGCCGCAGGAATCGGCGCTGCGGCTCGCGGCGTCGCAACGGCCATCATAGTAGGGGCCATGTCCACCGGCGGCGCGATGCGGCTTGCGATTGACATGTTCGTCGAAGGATTTGCACCAGCCGACTCCTCCGGGTTGCCCGAAACATGCTTCGCCGGCTGGCCCAATTCGCCTGTAAATGCGGGCGCGATGCCCGGGCCAGCCAGGTTCATCGGCAACGGCGCGGCCAGGAACGCATCGGAATTGGACGGAGCCGTCGGAACCCCATCCTGATCCGCAGCCTCGGCCGGCCTGGCCATGTCCGTTTCGCGCATGGTCGCTTTTGCCGCAGGCCTGGCGATGGGCGGCAGCGGCGCAGCCTGAACCGGAGCGATCGGAAGCGGCATGGGCGGCGACGGTTCCGCCGGACTCTCCACAGGCGTTTCAGCTGTCTGGATCGCTGTCGGCTTTGCGCCGGCCTCGGACGGCTGCGGCTGCGTTTCCGGCTCTGGTTGCGTTTCCGGCTCTGGCTCTGGCCGCGCCTCCGAAACAGCGATCTCGGGACGAACGGGCGCGGCCAGCACGCACTCGCCCTTGTCCCGCCCACGCGGTGACAGCGGCGCTGGCGCCGCGTTCATGGCGGGCTCCTCTGGCAGGGATGTCTGCTTCATCCCCATATCGGGCGACGCCATGACGGCCGTTTCGGTCGGGACGGCCCCCAAATTCGCTGGCGCGTCCGCTTTCGGCGCGGCCATGCCATCGACCAAGGCGCCAAAGCCCGGGACGGGCATGGACAGGGGCGGCGCTTCCGGCGATGCCATCATGGGCGTGGAGGATGCCGGAGCGGACAAGATCATCGATGCTGCTGTCATGGTCTTTCGATCTTGATGGCGGCGACAAGCCACCGCATGTCATTCATTATAGAGGATGGACGGCCGTCCCGGTCGCGTCAGCCGATTGTTCCGAGGCTGCGCAGCCGCGCCCGGGCATGAACCTCATTCTGCGACAGCACGACGGTTGCCGGTCGCACCCGTTCAATGATCGAGCGCACGAATGGGCGCAGCGGCGGACTGGTGAGCAGGCAGGGAATCTCGCCCTGGGTTGCGAAACGATCATAGGTCTCGCGAACGGCGGCGATGAACGCCTGGAGGCTGGATGGCGCCATTGCGAGATGGCGCTCGTCGCCCTGCCCGATAATGCTTTCCGCAAATGCCTCGTCCCACTGGCTGCCCAGCGTCACCACCGGAATGCTGCCGTCATGGGTCTGCTGCGCGGAAATCTGGCGAGCGAGGCGGGCACGGACATGCTCCGTCACCTGGGTCAGGTTGGCGGTCATCGCGGTCGCCTCGGCGATGCCCTCCAGGATGGTGGGGATGTCGCGGATCGACACGCCTTCGGCCAGCAGGTTCTGCAACACGCGCTGCACCCCGGAAATGGAGATTCTCGTCGGTATCAGGTCGGCAATCAGCTTCTCAGCTTCCTTGTGGACCTCGTTCAGCAGCTTCTGGGTCTCCGCATAGGACAGCAGGTCGGCGATATTGTCCTTCACGATTTCGGTCAGATGGGTGGTAACGACGGTGCCGCAATCGACCACCGCCAGCCCACGGAACCCGGCCTCCTCGCGCATATCGCGGTCGATCCAGAGGGCCGGAAGCTGGAATACCGGCTCCTTTGTGGGTTCGCCCCTGATGCCCGGTTCCTGGCCAGAGGCGTTGATGACCAGCAGCTTGCCGATGCGCAATTCGCCGCGGGCGATCTCGGTCTCCTTGACATAGACCACATATTCATTGGCCTGGAGCGCCATATTGTCCAGGATGCGAACCGATGGCAGCACGAAGCCGAAATCGATCGCCATCTGGCGGCGAAGCGCACGGACCTGATCGTCGAGCCGCGGTTCGGCGCTCGCATCATTGATCATCGGCAGCAGGCCATAGCCCAGTTCGATCCGCAGCGCGTCGATGGCAAGGGTGCGGGCGATGGGTTCCTCGACCTGCGCGACCTGCTGTCGCGCGGCGACTTCCTCGATGCGCGCCTGAATGGCCGCCGCCTCCGCCTTCCTCGTCATCGACCAGGCCAGCCAGCCGCAAATGCCGCCGAACAGGGCGAACGGCGCGAAGGGCAGGCCCGGCATCAGCGCCAGCATCAGCATCAGCGCGGCGACCACACCGAACGCCTTGGGATAGCGGCCGAGCTGCTCTCCCAGCGCCGCGCCGGTCTTGCCGGCAACCCCGCCCTTCGATACCAGCAGGCCGGCTGCGGTCGATACGATCAGCGCAGGAATCTGGCTGACCAGCCCGTCGCCGACAGTCAGGATGGTGTAGGTAGTGAAGGCCTCGCCAAAGGGCACGCCATGGATGGCGACGCCGATGATCAGGCCTACGACGATATTGATCGCCGTGATCAGCAATGCCGCAACGGCATCGCCCTTCACGAATTTCGACGCGCCGTCCATCGCGCCGTAGAAGCCGCTTTCGGCCTCGATCTCGGCGCGGCGTTCGCGCGCCTGCACCTCGGTGATCGTGCCGGCGTTCAGGTCTGCGTCGATCGCCATCTGCTTGCCGGGCATCGCGTCCAGGCTGAAGCGGGCGCCGACTTCGGCGATGCGCCCCGCGCCCTTGGTGATGACGACGAAGTTGATGACGATCAGGATGGCGAAGATGGTGAGGCCGATCACCGTCTCCCCGCCCATCAGGAACTCGCCGAACGCTGCGATCACGCCGCCGGCGGCTTGGTGCCCCTCATGCCCATGGCCCAGGATCAGCCGGGTCGAAGCCAGGTTGAGGCCGAGCCGCAACATCGTGACGATCAACAGGATCGTAGGGAAACTCGACAGCTGAAGCGGCTTGTCGATGAACAGCGCGGTCATCAGGATGAGCACCGACGCCGTGATCGACAGCGCCAGGCCCAGGTCCAGCATCCATGCCGGCATCGGCAGGATCAGCATCGCAATGATCCCCGTGACGCCCAGTGCCAGCGCCAGGTCGCGGCCGGGGCCGAGGCGCGCGATCATCTCGTCGAACTTTGCGGGGAGCTGGACTTTCATGAGTGTATTCCGATGCGATGAGGGTCAGGCAATCCTTCTCCCCGCGGGGGAGAAGGAAGAGATCAATGCCGCAGCAGGCCCGCCGGCGGTGAGAAGTCATCTCTCAGGAACAAGCGCAGCTTGTTGCGGATCGTACGCACCGAAATGCCCAGCATCGCGGCGGCCGTGGTGCGATTGCCCCGGCAGCGATCGAGGGTCTGGAGGATCAGCGCGCGCTCGACATCGTCGACGCTGTGTCCGACCAGTTCCTCTACGGCTGCGGCCATCGCCTGGTTGGCCGCACGCTCGCCACGCAGCCGGGCGATCACGTCGGGCAGGTTCACCGCGACATCCACCACCACCAGCTCGCCCACGGTCCGGCGCCAATTTTCCAGCGCATTGCAGTCCGCCGTGCCGACCGCAATGCTGGCGGCGGACCCGCGCACCATCTCGACGGCAAGACCCATCGTCTTGTTCAAATCGCCCACCAGCAGCAGGCGGGTCGGATCATGGTCTGAAACGAACATCAACGCTCCTGTCGCACAATTTCGGTAAGGGTGATGCCGAGCGCGCTGTCGATGAGGACGACTTCGCCGCGTGCGATCAGGCGGTTGTTGACGAAGATGTCGACCGGTTCACCCACGCGGCGGTCCAGTTCGACCACCATGCCAGGTTTCAGCCGCAGCAGTTCGCCAATGTCCATCCGCGCCCGGCCCAGGATCGCCTGCACCTTGACCGGCACGTCGAACACTGCCTGAAGATCATCGGGCGCGGGCGGCGCGGTCGGACGCGGCGACCAATTGGGGTCGGCATTCATCTCCACATCATCGACGCCGTCGGTCAGATGGGCCGGCGAGAGTTGCCGAGGTTCCATATTTTCACTCATTGCATCCCCTTTCATGCATTCATCCATTGCCGGATCACCGAGGCGGATTCCGCCGGTCCGGCGGCGATGGCGTCGCCGATGCGCTTCAGCGCGGAGACCTTGATCCGCCCGTCGATCTGGGCGAGCGCGATTTCCTCATCGAGCAGCGGCACATCCTGCGCGCGGACTTCCTCCAGCTGGCGGATCGCTTCCTCGTCGCCATCGGCCGCACGCTGGGCGAGCGTGGCCATTTCCTCATTCTCCGCAGCCAGCAGATGTTCGACCGGCTCCACTTCGCCTTCGACAGGCATAACCTTTGGCCGCAACATGCGGATGGCGAACAGGACAACGCCACCGATCAGCACATATTTGGCAAGGTCGAGCAGGCCGTCGGCGGTGACACCGAAAGGCAGACCCTCGGCCGCGTCGTCGAGCTCGCCGGGCGCGGCAAAGCTCATATTCTCGACGACCACGCTGTCGCCGCGTTCGGCATCGAAGCCCACTGCATTTTCCACCAGGCGCTGAAGCCGCTGCATCTCGCCCTGCGGCAGACCCTTGGGACCGCCGTCCACCATCACCGCGACAGTCAGGCGCGACACCTTACCGGGCGAGCGGACACTCACCTTCTGGGTGCGGCTGTTCTGGTAGGTGATGTCCTCGGATGTTTCGTTGCGGGCGGAACGGCGGCTCTCGCCCCCCGTCCCGTTGATCGCAGCCTCATTGTCGGGCAACTGTGCGCCGACGGTCACGCCCTGCGCGCCCGCGCCGCTTTCGTCATTCTGATCGCTGGATTCGACTGTCACCTGATGGGCGACGACCTGGGTATCGGGATCGAATATCTCCGCCTCTTCACGCACCTGATCGCGCTCCAGCACGGCGGCAACCTCGGCGCGGACCTTACCGGCGCCCACGATTGGCGCCAACATGGCCTCGATCTCGGTCCTCAACTTGTTCTCGACGGAGGCCTGACGCTCGTCGATCTCGGATGAACCGGCGCTTCCGCTCTCGCCCGCCCGGGCCAGAAGCGCGCCCGACTGGTCGACGATCGACACGCTTTCGGGCGACAATTCGGGCACGGCCGATGCGACCAGGTGGCGAATGGCCTGCACCGATTCACCGGGGAGGCGGCCGGTAGTTTTGACCGTGACCGCTGCGGTCGCCTTGCGCCGCTCCGTCTCGAACATCGCGCGCTCCGGCATGACCAGATGCACTCGCGCCTTGGTGACGCGCTCCAGGCTTTCGATCGACCGGGACAGTTCCCCCTCGATGGCGCGGGTCTCGTTGAGCTTCGCGCGCGACGCCGACATGCCGAAGGGCTGTTCGGCGTCCAGCACGTCATAGCCGATCTTCCCGCCGAGCTGATCGCCGGCCATGGCCATGCGCAGTTCCGGCAATTTGTCGACCGGCGCCATGACGGACGTGCCATCGGCAGAAATCTGGAACGGGACGCCCTGTCCCTTGAGCTTTTCGCCGATCGCCTGCGTGGCGGAGGGTTCCAGGTCGGTGTAAAGGAATCCCATCTCGCTCGATGGGCTTCGCAGAGCCAGATAGCCGATGCCCAGCAACAGGGCCGCGGCAACGCCCCCCATCAGCAAGGCGCGACGAGGGCCGATCTGCTCGATAAAATTCCGCAAAGCGTTCAAGGCTGCCTCTTCTTGAGAGAGGGGGCGGCCCCCTGGCCGTCCCGCTCCTTCATTATAGGAGGATCAGCTAGGCAATAGTTGCCCGCGGCGGGAAAAGTTTACACCGTGCCGGCCTCTCCCAGCAGCCCATCCAGTTCGCGCGCCACGGCGGCGCGGCGCGCTGCGGCCTCGACGATCAGCCCGCCTTCGGCCCAGCCGATATGGGCGTCATGCCGCGCGATCGTCGCGTCTGCGACGATCGCGATATTGAGGGCGCGTCGTTCCCCCGCGCGGCGTTCCGCCACCAGCCGCTCGACATCCTCCAGGCTGTCGGGATGAACGCGGATCGATACGGACGTGCCGCGCACGACCTGCCGCAGCACGCGGCCCAGCGCTTCGTCGATCGCCTGCCCCGGCGCCTGCCGGATCGCATGGCCAGCGATCATCTCCGCGGCGCAAAGCGCCACCTCGGCGGCCTCGCGCATGATGCGATCGCTTTCGTGCGCCCATTGCCCACCCAGTTCGTCCAGCGCAGCGTGGAGGGCGTCGGTTGCGGACAGCATGGCTTCCGCGCGTTCGCCCCGCGCCTGAGCAAGCCCCGCGGCCAGCCCCTCAGCGCGGGCTTTCAGCAGCGCGGTTTCCCGGTCCTGGCGCATCTCCTCGATCCGCTCCTGCAGCGCCGCGATCTGACCCTGCAGTTCCTCGACGGGCGGAGACGCCGGAACGTCCTCCACCGGCGCGGGGCCGGATCGGAACACCCGGTCGAAACCGAACGGCTTTATCGAAATGGCAGCCTCCATCATCGGCTCAATAGATCATCGCATCGTCGCTCTTCGGATCGACGAGCATGATTTCACCCCGGTCGCCCAGCGACTTGGCAAGGCGCACGAGCGACGCCTGCGCGTCCTCGCACTCACGCGCGCGCACCGGCCCCATCGCCGCCATATCGTCGCGCATCAGCTTCGCCGCACGCTCGGTCATCGCCTTGAAGAAAATCTGCTTCATCTCCTCCGGCGCGCCCTTCAGCGCCAGCGCCAGATCGCGCTTGTTGCTGTTGCGCACGATCGTCTGGATGGCCCCTGGCAGCAGGTTAGCCAGATCCTCGAAGGTGAACATCAGCGCGCGAATCCGCTCCGCCGACTCGGGCGCCCGGTCGTCGAGCGCGACCAGCATCGCCTCCTCGGTCGACCGGTCGAGCGCGTTGAACAGTTCCGCCATCGTCTCGTGCGGGTCGCGGCGCTGGGCGCGGGACAGGTTCGTCATAAACTCGCTCTTCAGCGTCTGTTCGACCTGGAGAATCACATCCTTCTGCACCGTGTCCATCTTCAGCATCCGCATGACGACATCGGTCGCAAGCTCGCGGGGAAGTTCGGCGAGCACCCGGGCAGCATGATCCGACCGCAGCTTGTGCAGAATGACGGCCACGGTCTGCGGATATTCATTCTTCAGATAACCGGCCAGCACGGCCTCGCTGACATTGGACAGCTTGTCCCACATCGTCCGCCCGGAGGGACCACGAATATCCTCCATGATCTCCCGCACGCGATCGGCGGGCAATATACCTTCAAGCAGCCTTTCAGTGGTCTCGAACGAGCCATGGAGCGAAGCCATGCTCGATACTTCGCCGGAAAACTGCACCAGCAGATGTTCGACCACGACAGAGGGGACACGGCCCAGCTGGGCGATGGCGGAGGACAATTCCTTGATTTCCTCGACGGACAATTGCTCCCAGATCGGCCCGCCATGATCGCGCCCCAGCGCCAGCATCAGCGCGGCGGCGCGCTGAAGTCCCGAATATTTCTTCAATTCGGGCGGCTCGCCGAATTGCGGCGTCATCATGTTCATATGCACATATTCCCCAAAATATTGCCCCGCGCCGAACCGGATCAAGGCTGCATTCCTCTATCTTATAGGAGAGTGCCGGCAGCTTCCGGCGATGGAGGATTGCTTGACGATAAATTTATCCAACGGCCTGGTCGGCCTGTCCCTGCTGGGAGGAACCAACGGCTTCACCTCCTATTATGCGTCGACGACCGACACGCCGGCAGTGATCGACGCGAAAAAAGCTTTCACCCTGCCGGAAACCACGCCGCCCTGGCAGGAGGAACCGAGCGACGCCCCGCTGAGCACCCAGATCGCGGCGATCAAGCGGCTGAAGACGATCATCGACACCAGTAGCGACAATGGGCTGGAGGATCTGCCCGACATCCAGACCGCCTTCACCACCTACAAGGCGCTGGACGCCTTGCGCCTGTTAGCCGACAGCGCAGCCAAGAAGACGACGTCTTCGACGGAACGGCTGGCGCTGCAAAAGATATTTGCCAAGGGGTTAAGCGACCTACAAACCTTTCTGGGACAGGCGGAAACCGATCTTCTGACCCTGAACTATGGGCTGGTCACGCGTCGATCGGAAAGCATCGGCATCGAGACGACCGACAGTTCGGGCAAGGTCTATGCCGAAGGCGTCAGCGCGACGCGCGACGGCGCCCTCGCCGGCCTGACTGGCAATGAAGTGTTCAGCGTCACACTCACGCGCGGCACGGCCACCGAAACGGTCACGGTGGATCTGTCGACCACGACACAGCCACCGACGCTGGATTCGGTTGCCGACGCCCTGAATGCCGCAATCGGGGCGACGCCCGCGCTTGATGGCAGCGGCAATCCGATCCTGGATGCGGGCGGCAACCCGACCAGTCTGTGGAAGTCGCGATTCACGGTCGAGAAGAGCGGGGACACATGGGGTCTGGCCTTTACCGCAGCCGGTATCGAGAAGGCGTCGATCGATCAGGTCAACGCCACCGACGCGCTGATGATAGCCAGTGGCCGAACCGCCACGGACGGACCTACATCGGCGCAGATATTCCGCGTGGACGATCCGGCGTCGGCGCTCGAAACCGAACGGCTGAGCACGATCAACGCCATCGACAGCAAGGCAACCGCCCAGGCTCAGGCCGTCGCGGCCGCCAATGCCGACGCCGATGACGAGGATGCAGCCGATCCCATCGTCTATGTCGGTACGACCGCCCGCGCGATCGCCACGGATGCCCAGGGCTTCAGCTATGTCGTCGGCACCACCGCCGGCGATCTGGGCAGCTCCCTGTCGGACGGCGATGACGACCTGTTCCTCACCAAGGTCGACAGCGAGGGCCGGACCGTGTGGCAGCGCAGCCTGGGCGCGGCCGGAACCGGCGAAGGCGCTGCAGTCACCATCGCCGCCAACGGTGATATCGTCGTCGCGGGCACGGTCAGCGGCGCCTTCACCGGCAGCGATGACAGCCAGACCGACATGCTCGTCGCGCGCTTCTCCGCCAACGGGACGCAGACTTTCGCCACGGCCATCCGGCAGGTCGGCAACGAAAGCGCCACCGCGCTCGCCGTCGGCGATGACGGCAGCCTTTATGTCGCGGGCCGCGCTTCCACGGGCGGTGGCGACGCCGTGCTCGTGCGGCTCGATGCGACCGGCAAGGTTCAGGAAAAGCGGACCATCGACAGCGGCGGGTCGGACTCGATCACCGCGCTGGCTATCGACGGGTCGGGCGAACTGCTGGCGCTTACCAGGGAGGGCGCCGATGCGACGCTGAGGCGGATCGATGCGCAGGCGTTGTCGACCGATCTTGGATCGGTCAGCCTCGGCGCAGTCGATGCCCGTGCGATCGCGGTATCGGACAGTCGCGAAATCGCGGTCGCCGGCGCTGCCAGCGTGGCGGTCGATGGCGATCAGGCCAATGGCATGACTGGCGGGCGCGATGCCTTTGTGACCCGGATCACGTCCGATTTCTCCTCGGCCAGTACGAGCTATATCGGCACCACCAGCGACGATCAGGCCGACAGCCTGGCCTATATGAACGGCGCACTCTATGTGGGTGGTCGCACCAATGGCGCGCTCGAAGGCACGAAAAGCGGCAAGGTCGACGGCTTCGTCGCCCGGATCGACACGACCACCGGCGCGGTTGCGGACGTGGACCAATGGGGTCTCGTCACGCACAGCGTCGAACCGGTGAAGATCACAGCCGTGACCGGCGGCGCGACCGCGCTGGGCGCGCTGGGCCTCGGCCGGGGATCGCTGAGCCCGACCGTATCGGCCACCATTTCCTCCCAGACCACGCTCAAGGAAGGCGACAAGTTCAGCCTGCGCGTCGATGGCGGCACAGTACGCACCATCACCATCGGCAAAGATGAAAGCATGGCCACGCTGGCGCAGAAGATCCAGCGCATCACCGGAGTGAACGGCACCGCCACTACGGCGAAGGTCGATGGCGAGCAGGTGTTGCGCGTCGACGCCAAAACCGGACACAGCATCGAGCTGATCGCCGGCCCGGACGGCGGCGACGCGCTGGCCAAGCTGGGCATGACCCCGATCCGGCTCGTCGCCCCGGCGCCCAAGGATCCCGATGCGCCAAAAGTGACGCCCGGCGGCACATACAGCCTCAACCTGAACGACATGCTCAACCTGACCGACCTGAAGTCCGCGGGAGCGGCGCTGTCCCGGATCAATGCCGCCCTGTCGATGACGCAGAGCGCCTATCGATCGCTCTATTGGGATTCGTCCAAGGAAGCCCAGATCAACGGCACCGTGACCGGCGGCGGTTCCGTCTATCAGCAGGCCCGGCTTGCCCAGTATCAGGCGGCGCTCAGTCGCCTTTCCGTGTAAGGAGCAGACCCGACATGACCTTCACTCCCTCGATACTCGACGGCATCGGCCGTTCGATGAAGCATCTCTCCGAACGCCAGCGGGTGATCGCGGAAAATATCGCCAATGGCGAAACCCCCGGCTTCAAGGCGCAGACCGTCGAAGCGCCGGACTTTTCGTCGCTTGTCCAGGTCTATGGCGGCAACGGCGGGAAACCGCGCGTCGGCCGCCCTCATGTCCAGTTGTCGGGCGGCATGGCCGCGCTCGGTGCGCAAGCGCCGCGCGCGGACAGTCGCGTGATCCTCGAAAGCGACATCAGCGAGACCAAGCCCGATGGCAATAATGTCACGCTGGAAGACCAGCTTCTCAAGATGGGAGAGGTTCAGGCGGATTTCGCAGCCATGACCAACCTGTACCGCAAGCAGATCGGCCTGCTGAAAACGGCCATCGGCAAAGGCTGATCCGCCCGTCCTGGTCCTGACTGCGCGTTCCGAAAGGGGACCGGTCGGTCGCTCAGTCCAGCCGGGCGCGTAGTCATATAGATGAGACGCGCCAGGCGACAAGCGCGTGGCAATTCCATGCATCGCTCCGCCATAGGCCATGCACGATCCCGCTAAGCGGATGCATCCTATAAGTCCGCGCGAAAAATCGTGAAGTCTTGTGAAATTTTTGGGATACATCTGCCGCCTAGATGCGTTGGAGGCAGCATTTCGTGCTCGATAATGAATCGCAACAGTATACCCTATAGGATGTTTCCAATTGTGACATCGTCAGAGTTGCTGATTGTAAATCATTGACCAACACAAAATGCTATGAGAATAGGGCAAATGAGGGAGTGACGAGCCGTTCCTAAAATTGTTCCGCACGCAGAGGGCAATATGACGCAGAAATTTGGCCAATCCCGCTCCAGAACGACCCGCCCGGCCCCCGTTCTGCGTCCACTTGCCGGCGTCGATGCCTTCCGCGCCTTCCTGTTTCCCAATAATATTCGGGAATATAGGAAAAAAAGAAATGCCGGGTCGCTGCTGCAACTATCCCAGTCGATTCCTTCCATAACCTATATTCGCCTGTCGAAGATCGAGCGCGGTGAGATTTTCGCCCGTGCCGATGAAATCAGGCAGATTGCTACTGCGCTGGAGGTCGATCCGGAGCGGCTGTTGATCGATATTGATGATGCCGCTTTCGACATCGCGGCGTGGGCGGCGGAATTTCAGTCGCCCGACAGCGCCGATCCGCTTGCGGACAGCTTGGCCGTGCTGGTGGCCGCCGCCGTTCGCGCGCGGCGGGCGGCGGACGCTTCGTTGACGATCGCCGCCTTCGAAATGGACTATGGCATCGCGCCGGTCATCCTGTCCCGGATCGAAAATGCCTACAAGCCCTTCGATCGTTGGAGCGCTGACATCCAGCAGGCGCTGTGTCGCCTCTTCGGCGTGCGCGATGCCGCCGGGCTGGAACAGGATGTCGTCCTCGCCCATGCGAGGGGTGAACTGGACGCCATGCTGCCCATGATCGCCAACCCGGAAACCCGGATCGCCAAGACCCGCGCCAGAATTCTCGCGCTACGGCGCGAACTGGCTGCCGAAGGTCGACGCACCCGGCCACTGCCACGCCCCAAGGCCGCGCACCCGGCATTGGGCAGCCTCATGCCAGACGACGTCTCGGCGCCCGTGCTGGACGCCATCCACGCGTCGGACAATGTCACCGTGCGCCTCGTCCCGGTATTCGGCGCGCCGCTCAACGACGGGCTGATCGCGCGCATCGCGACCGGCGAACAGGTCGAAGCGCCCCGCAATGCCGGACCGCGCGCCTATGGCCTGCGGATATGCCGGCCGACGCTGGGTTCGGGATTACCGGGCCGGTCGACGATCATTGTCGATCCCGATCGCTTTCCGTCGGCCGGCGGCCTGGCGGTCATCCGTGAAGCGGAAGGCCTTCGGCTGCTGTCCGTGACATTCGACCGGCAAGGGCGGATGTTCGGCTATAGCGAACATCCCGATCGGGAGATCGCCATCGACGATGTCGCCCCCGAAGATGTCGCAACCGTGCTGTCGGCACAGTTCGAATAAAGATTGGCCCGCCCCGGACATCGCTCGTCATTCTCCGCCCTATAATGGAGAGTGGAGGATAACCGGTTGAACCATGTCGATTTCTGGCACGATCAAGTCTGCGCTCGGACGCGGTTCGCGCTCCTCACTCCCGCCGTCGGCCGTCATGTCGAACGGCTTTTCCTCGCGCCAGCGCCTGCAACATGCGCTGGACGAGATGGTCGAGGCCCGCGAGCCTGCCGATCGGCTGGCGCTGCTGCTGATCGACCTTGACCGTTTCGACCTGGTCAACGACCTGTGCGGCCCCGCCAAGGGCGATGCGGTGCTGGAGATCGTCGCCCGGCAGAGGCTGGGGAGCATCCGGACCGTCCGGTCGATCCATCTCGCGGCGGACAAATTCGCCTGCCTCTTTCCCTTTGCCGGTGACGAAGCGATCGCCCTGGCACTCGCGGACACGGTACAACAAGTCATCCGTGAACCCATTCTGCTGGGAGAGCATGTGGTTTACCTGACCGCTTCGGGCGGACTGGTGATCGCGGACGAGCCGGCGCTGTCGGCGGATGACCTGCTTCATGCAGCCTCCCTCGCCTTGTCCCATGCTCAGCAGGCCGGTGGCGAGACCGTGCGATGCTTTTGTCCGGAGATGTTCACGGACCTCGACGATCGCACGGAATTGGAGAATGATCTTCGCACCAGCCTGATGCGGGGCGAAATATTGCCCTATTATCAGCCGATCATATTGCTAGACAACAGCCGCCCCAAGGGGTTCGAGGCGCTCGCGCGCTGGCACCACCCGCGCCAGGGGCTGCTGGGGCCGGACCGCTTCCTGCCCATCGTCGACGACATGGGGCTGGACCGGGATCTGCTGTTCATGATGCTGCGCCAGGTCTGCCGCGATGCGCGGGACTGGCCGGCGCATTTCACCGTGTCGATCAACATCTCGCCCGCACAGCTTTGCGATCCCGACAATGCGGTCATGCTGCTACGCATCCTCTTCGCCTCCGGGCTGGCGCCCGGCCGCCTTATCGTCGAGATCACGGAGAGCGCGCTGATCCATAATCTGGCGAGCGCGCACGAAACCATCCGTTCGCTGCGCAATACCGGCGTTCGCATCGCCCTGGACGATTTCGGCACGGGCTATGCCAGCCTCAGCCGCCTTTGCAATCTGGAGATCGACCATCTCAAGATCGATCGGACGCTGATCCAGTCGCTGGACCGGGAAGCGGGCCGCAAGCTCGTCAAGGCGGTCGTCGATCTCGGCCGCAGCCTCTCCATGCCCGTCACCGCCGAGGGGATCGAAACCCCGGACCATGCGCGGTTTCTCCGCGACCTCGATTGCGCATTCGGCCAAGGCTATTATTTCGGCCGGCCGGAACCGGCCGATGCGGCCCGGACGCGGGCCCTTTCATCCCATCCATGAGAACAGGACAGGGCGGATACGAAAAAGGCGCGGTCCCTGCCGCGCCTTTTCTTTCGATCAGCCTGGACTTAATATTCGCCGTTGAAGGAGATAGGAGTGGTCAGTTCCATCTTAGCCAGATCACCGCGCGCGCCATAGGTGCGGGCGCGATTGCCCGCCAAACGACGCGCTTCGGCGGCGATCGCGGTCATCATCTCCATCGACAGGTCGATCTGGCGCTCCAGCAAGCTGGCGTTTGTGGCAGAGGCGTGGCGCAGTTCGGCCAGCGCTTCGATCAGCCGCTCTCGTATCTCGACTTCCATTTCCTCGGCCCATTCCGGCTGATGCCGGTTGCGCCGGGCCAGCAACTCCTCCAGCCGCGCGACGAGGCGGGCCTTCGCCGCCGCCAGTTCCGCAAGGCTCAACGCGCGCTCCTGCCCCTGCAGCCGCCGAGTTTCCTCGTTCATGATCGCCGACAGGGAAGTCATGATGTCGATCATCTCATTGGGCATCCTTCTCTCCTCCCTGCATCCGGATAATCTGCGCCTCCACCGCTGATGCGAGGCCCAGGCCCCGCCCCTTCGCGATCTGCGCGCCGATCTGCTCGGCCAATATGCCGCGAAACATGGACTCGCCCGACCCGCCGGTGAAGTCGCCGTCCATCTCGACCGATTCCATCATGATCTTCGCGATCTGGCCGGCAAAGACACCCTCGAACTCGCGCGCGACCTTTGCGGCACTGCCGGTGGCACGGGATGTCACGGGCAGCGCGCTGACAGCGTCCGCCATATTATTGCACCGCGATTTCGGCCTGGAGCGCACCGGCGCTGCGCAAGGCCTGGAGAATAGTGATGAGGTCGCGCGGGCTGACGCCCAGCGCATTGAGGCCCGACACCAGGGACTGGAGCGACGCCCCGCCACCCAGCAGGGCGAGCGAGGCGCCGTTGCCATCGTCCGCTGTGATCTGCGTGCGCGGGAGCGTGACCGTCTCGCCATTGGACAAGGGACCGGGCTGCGAGGCGACCGGATTTTCGCTGACGCTGATGGTCAGGCCGCCCTGCGCAATGGCGACCGGGCTGATGCGGACATCGGCACCCATGACGACCGTGCCCGCTGCCTCGTTGATGACGATGCGGGCAGGCTGGTCGACCTCCACGGTCATATTCTCGACACGGGTGACTAGCTCGACGACCGAACCGGCAAAGGCGCCGGCAGGACGGATTTCGACCGTCGCGGGATCGAGTACTTCGGCGGTGCCGGGCATCTGCCGATTGATGACGCCGGCGATCCGGTCCGCCGTCGTGAAGTCGGGATTCTTGAGCGCCAGCTTCAGGCTGGTGGCGGATTTGAGCGCGAAAGGCACTTCCCGCTCGATGATACCTCCGCCCGCGATCCGGGCGGTCGTGGTGACTCCACGGCTGAGGCGCGCGGCGGCCCCCTGCGCCTTGAAGCCCGACACGGCGACCGGTCCCTGCGCCACGGCATAGATTTCGCCATCGAGGGCGCGGAGCGATGACACCAGCAGGGTTCCGCCCTGAAGGCTGGTGGCATCGCCCAGTGCCGAAACCTGCACATCGATGGTCGATCCGGCGCGGGCGAAGGGCGGCATGGTCGCCGTCACGGACACCGCCGCGACATTCTGCGTCAGCATTTGCGTCCCCCGAATGTTGACGCCCATCCGCTCCAGCATCGCCTGCAACGTCTCTTCGGTGAAGGGAATGTTGCGGATGCGGTCGCCGGTGCCTTGCAGGCCGACCACGAGACCGTAGCCGACCAGCTGGTTGGGCCTCACATTCTGGACATCGACGATATCCTTGATCCGCGGCGTGGGACCGGCCAGCGCCGGGACCGGCGCCAATGCCGCGAACAACGCGGCCAGGGTCAGGGTCGGCGATTTCGTCAGCATCTTCATCTTAGTCCTTATAGGAGGATGGAGAGAGGGAATGGGGAGAAGGAAGCGCAAATTGCGTCTTTCGATCGTGCCGGCGTCGGCGGAGCCGACGACCGCAGCAAAGCGCGCACGACTACCGCCCCTGTCTGGCGAGCCGCATGACATAGCCGATGATTTCGGCCACCGCGGCATAATGCTCGATGGGAATGGGACGGTCGATCTCGACTGTGGCATAGAGCGCGCGAGCGAGCGGCGGCGCCTCGACGATGGGGACATTGGCGCCCTTCGCAACCTCGCGGATACGCAGCGCCACGGCATCGACGCCCTTCGCCACCACCACCGGCGCGGCCATGGCGCCATGGTCATATTTCAATGCCACGGCATAATGGGTGGGGTTGGTGATGATGACGCTCGCTTCCGGGACGGCTGCCATCATGCGGCGTCGGGCACGCTGCATCTGGATCTGGCGAATCTTGCCCTTGATCTTGGGATCGCCTTCGCTCTGCTTATGCTCGTCCTTCAATTCCTGAAGCGTCATACGCATCCGCTTGATGAAGGCGCGATTCTGGTAGAGGAAATCCGCGACCGCCAGCAGCACGACCAGCAGAGTGACGGCGCGGATCGCCTCGAACGCCATGCGGCCCGCAACCAGACCGACACCGCCCGGCGTATAGCCGACCAGTTGATCGAGGCCGCCAAAGCGCGGGCGCAGCACGAGAAAGGCGACCGTCGCGATGGCGCCGAACTTCGCGAGCGTCTTTGCGAACTCGACCAGAGCACGGGTTCCGAACAGGCGCTTGAAGCCCGACATGGGGTTCAGCTTGGACCATTTGGGCGCGACGCGCGACCAACTCAGTGTCACCCGCCCCTGCAGGAACAACGTGCCCAGTGCGCAGGCGAACAATACCCCCATGACGGGCGCCAGGCTGAGCGCGACATGGCTCATGATCCCGGCCGCGACATCGCGGGCGCCATGGCCGTCGAGGCGGTAATCATCGGCGCTGCCCCAGAGGCGAGCGAGCATGCTAGCCAGACCGGACAGGGCCGACATGCCGGCCCAGCCGATGACGATGGTCGCGCCGATCATCATCGTCGCATGGCGCATCTCCGGCGAGAGGGCGACATCGCCCTTCTTGCGGGCGTCCTCCAGCCGCTTCTGCGTCGGGGCGTGGGTGCGCTGGTCCTTGTCGGCCTCGGCCATGGGTCAAAAGCTCCAGCCGCTGGCCATGAAATCGCCCATGGCAGTGGCGAAACCGGTCAGCATCGTGCCCCCGACCATCGCCAACAGCGAAAGGCCAAGCAGCAGGTTGAGCGGCTGGGTGATGAAAAAGACCTGGATCGCCGGCGCCACGCGGGCGGCGAGGCCAAGGCCCAGGTTGAAGATCACGCCATAGAGGATCAACGGCGCGGCAAGGCTGACGCCCAGCCCGGTCGCCCGCCCCAGCACGCCCACCGCCAGCATGGCGAAATCCCGTGCCGGTGCCAGACCTCCCACCGGAAACAGGGCGTAGCTGTTGACGATCGAGGCGATCCACAGATGATGGACACCCAGCGCCATGCAAACGATCACCGCAGCGAGGCCGATAAGGCGCGCGAGCAGCGGCGACTGGCCGCCTAGGGACGGATCGGCCACCAGCGCGGAAGCAAGGCCGATCTGCATACTGGCGATGGAGCCGGCCATGGCCGCCGCGCTGAACAGCATCTTGACGATCATGCCCATGGCGATGCCGACCAGCATTTCGGCGATGATAATGATCGGCAGAACCGCCTGCGATGCGGCTAGCGGGGCGATCTTCGGGCCGAGGAGACCATAGAGGCCGAGGGAAAAGCCCAGGGCCATGACCAGCCGGATCTGCGGAGGCACGGTTTCCTCCGAAAAGGCGGGGAGCAGCATCAATACCGCCCCCACCCGCGCGAAGAGGATCAGGAACGTCGCCGCATCGATGGGAATCTGGTCCATGACGCTATCCGTGGACGATGGCGTCGGCGATGCGGTCCATGAAGACCGACAACGCCTGGCCGATCATCGGCAGGCTGAGCAACAGCACGATCCCCAGCACCACCAGTTTGGGCACGAAGGTCAGCGTCATTTCCTGCACCTGGGTCAACGCCTGCAACAGGCCGATGGCGACACCGACGATCAGCGCGGCGATCAGCATCGGTCCCGCGATGGTCAGCACTAGCATCAACGCGGCGCGCACGATTTCCATGACGTCAGTGGAAGCCATGACTGTTCCTTTGTGGTGGTGGAGCCGGCATGATTGGTCGCCGCCGTTCAGCGCTGAGCCTGTCCCAAGCCGCGTGCCTTGCCGGCGAGAACTTTGGCCCTGCAACAGGCTCAGGCGAACGGGGGCGGAGTTTCGCTAAATCTGCATCCGCATGATTTCGGAATAGGCGCTCACCACACGATCGCGAACGGCGACGACCGTATCGAGCGCCGTCTCGGCCGCGCCGATCGCGGTGACGACATCGATCATGTCACCCTTCCCCGCCACCTGCTTGGCGCTTTCCGTCTCGGCGACGCGCAGCGTTCCCACAGCATCGCTCACCATGGTCTCGATCATCGATCCGAAACTGCCGCCGCCGGCCTCCTTCTGACCGATGCCGGTGGTGCCTTCGCCCGCCAAGGGCGCGAGGGTCTTGAGCGAGCGGCCGTAGGCGGCCGCCGCGTCGAGGGTTCCGATTGCCATGTAAAGTTCCTTTATTTCAGCAGGTCGATGGTCCGCATGGTCATGCCGCGCGCGGATTCGATGGCGTTGAGGTTGGCCTCGTAGGATCGCTGCGCCGCTTTCATGTCGGCGGTTTCGATGAGACTGTTGACGTTGGGGCGCTGAACATAGCCGCTGGCGTCGGCGGCCGGATTGCCCGGCTCGTAGACGCGCTGGAACTGGCTCTTGTCGCCCTCGATCGACTTCACCGCCACGCGGGTGGCGCCGGTGGCGCGATCGACTTCGCTCCGGAAGGTGGTGACGCGCCGCCTGTAGGGATCGCCCCCCGGCCTGGTCGCCACGGAATCCGAGTTCGCCAGATTTTCGGCGATCACCCGCATCCGCAGCGACTGGGCGCGCAGGCCGGAGGCCGACACGCCGATGGATGAATCCAGGTCCATTCTTTCATGCTCCTGACTGCGTGAGGCAGACAGTCCCCTTATAGGCAATTTTTGCCGGGCGCCGGGCCTGATCCTATAAAATTATTCCTATAACGAACCTGAAAGGAGACCCCTATGTCGGTCCTCGAAGGTATCCCCATTGACCTGTCGATCGTGCTCGGTTCCACCGACCTGCCCATCCGGCAGGTGCTCAAGATGAGCCGCGGCGCGATGATCCCGCTCGACTGCGATCATAATGATCCCACGCGCGTCTATGTGAACAACGAACTGGTGGCGGAGGGCAAGATCCTGGTCGATGGCGAACATATGTCGCTGGAAATCACTCGCGTCATCCAGCGCAAGAGCTGATCCGCCATGGATATGCTATCACTGCTGCGCATGATCGGCGCGCTGGGCGTGGTGCTGGGTCTGCTCGCGGGCGGGCTGTGGATCGTGCGCCGCTACGAGATCCGCCTGCCGCAGAAATTCCTGTCCGGTTTCGGGCCTGCCGGTGCCCCTCGCCGCCTCGAACTGGTCGAGCGGCTCGCGCTTGACCCGCGACGCTGCGTCGCACTGATCCGCAAGGACGGGCGCGAACATATGCTGCTGATCGCTCCCGAAGGGCTGCTGATCCTCGATGCCGGAACGGAGACGCCGGATGCGTAAATCTTTCCTGATCGGCGGCGCCATCGCCGCGACCGCGCTGATGCTCGCCCTGCCCCAGGCCGCCCACGCGAAGGACATGCTGCCGGGCACGGGCGACGGGTCTTTGTCCGGCCGCGCGATCCAGCTGGTGCTGATGCTGACGGTGCTGAGCCTCGCGCCTGGCATATTGATGACCATCACCTCCTTCACCCGCATCGTCGTGGCGCTGTCGCTGCTGCGCTCGGGCCTGGGCGTCCAGGGAGTCCCGCCCAACCCTGTGGTCATCAGCCTGGCGCTGTTCCTCTCCTTCTTCGTCATGGGACCGACCTTCGATACGGCCTGGAAGCAGGCAATGGTCCCCTATAATGAGGGACGGATCAACGAGACGCAGGCGCTGGAACGGGCCAGCGCGCCGTTCCACGGTTTCATGCTGAAACATGTGCGCGACGAGGATGTCGGCCTGTTCGTCCAGCTCTCGGGGAAGCCCGCGCCCAATCGCGCACAACTGCCGATGACGACTCTGATGCCTGCCTTCATGATCTCCGAACTGCGGCGCGCCTTCGAAATCGGCTTTCTGCTGCTCTTGCCCTTCCTCGTCATCGATCTCGCGGTGGCGGCGGTACTGATGGCCATGGGCATGATGATGCTCCCGCCCGCGACCATATCCCTGCCGATGAAGATCATCTTCTTCGTGCTGGTCGACGGCTGGGCCTTGATCGCCGGATCGCTGGTCAAGAGTTTCGCTATGCCGGGCTAGCTTGATCCACCCTCCTATCCAAAGGCCCGGCGGCAGGCTGTCGTCGGGCCGTTCTTCATGCCTGCGATTGCTGCCAGGCCAGCCAGCCGCCCAGTTCCTCGAAGGCCAGCGGTTCCACGAACGCCATGCCGAGCGCGCCATCGCTCGCCCAGCGCACACCGCCCTTACGTTCCGGCAGGCCGGGAATGGCAAGCGTCAGCAACTGATCCTGCTCCGCCTCGAAATCCACCTCCAGCCGGGCGCCGCCCTGCGAGACATTGACCAGCCGTCCGGCATGGCGCCGACCATCGCCGCGTAATTCGGCGCGGCAGTCGACCGCGAAGCGCGGCGCCCGCACCAGCCCCTGCTCGATGCTGCGCACGGTCGCGCGCGCGAGCACCGTGCCCACGTCGACCGGCGTGTCGAACGCGATGCCCATGCGCCCCTCGCACAGCCAGCGCACGCGACCGGACAATTGATCGCCGGCCTTGAGTTCGATCGCGACCGGGTCATCGACCAGCAGCGGCACATGGACCTCCGCCATCAGACCGCCATTCGAAAGGTTGCGGATGCGGCACAGCGCCTCGCCATGCGCGCTGATCATCTTGCCGATCAGCAGGATGGTGGTGACACGGGCCTCGCGCGGCCTGTGCGCGCGGTCAGGCGCGCGTTTCTCTGCGGACTCTTTGGGCAGGGGCAAGATCGTCTCCTTTCCTGTTCCTAAACGGGCGACGCCTGCGTCACAGCCACGCCACGAACGATGTCGGGACCGTAAATTTCACGCGCAGCGTCCATGACCACCTTCCGAAATGCTGCGACACCCGGGATCAACCCGTCAGGGCCGCTGGCCAGGGGCGTGCGATAGGTACGCATGTTCACCGCATTCAGCAGTAACGGCAGTTTCGCTTTCACCAATTCCCCCTGTCCCTGAGAGACTTCCAGCTGTATATCGAAAGACGTATAACCCGAAAGTCGACCATCTGGAAAGACAAGTGGCGCCATTATGGCTCCTGTAGGAACAAATTCCGTCTCGATTACAGCGGGACGGCGCTCCTGAGGCCGGATCATGCCGACGCCATAGGCACTCGCCCCGCCCACGCCGACCCCCAATATCAGGGCGATCAGCGCACCTGCGATTATCTTCATCGCCCTTCCTCCCGGTCAGAATTTGAAACTGGCGTCGCGGGGCAACGCCGACGGCGCGGCCAGGACGACGATCGTGATGCGGCGGTTTTCCGGCAGGTCCGGACGATCGGGATAGACTGGCTCGGTTCCCGCCTTCGCTACCACTTCGCCGAAGCGATCGGGCGTCAACCCGGCGGCGACCATGGCGGAGCGGGCGGCAAGCGCGCGCTGGGCGGACAGCAGCCAGTTCGCGTCGCTCTGTCCGCCTGTGCTGTCGGTATGCCCCTCGATCGCGATCTGCGCCTTGGTTCCCGCCAGTTTGCCAGCAACTTTCGCCAGCATGTCCCGCGCGAAATCGTTGAGCTGCGCGGTGCTGCCGCGAAACATGGATCGCTTGGCGCTGTCGACCAGATGGATGCGCAGCCCGTCCCGGCTCTGTTCGACATCGACGTTGCGCCTCGCATCGACGGCGGTGATCGGTGGCTCTATCGACAGGCGCATCTCTTCGGCGAGGACCCGTAAAGCCGCTTCGGGCACTTCGGCCGTGCCGCCCCGGGACGCGCCCTTGACACCGGCCTCCGCCGACGGTTCGCCCACAGGATCGCTGTCCGCCGCCTGCGCATGACGCGAATGACCGCCGAGCCCCGGCTGCGCGCCTGGCAGCGATGTCAGGGTCGTCGCCGGCGAATCCTTGGCCGATACCGGCGAAAAATAGTCGGCCAGCCCCTTCAACTGCGCCTTGTCAGGATTGGCCAGCAGCCACAGCAGCATGAAGAAAGCCATCATCGCCGTCACGAAGTCGGCATAGGCGACCTTCCAGGCGCCGCCATGATGGCCGCCATGCGCTGCCTTCTTGACCTTCCGGATAATGATCGTCGGTTCGCCGCCGCCGCTGCTCATCTCGCCCCTCTCCCGCTTCAGCCCAGCGCCAGGCGCAGGCGCTGCTGCACCACGGCCAGCCGCACGTCATCGACCGCACTGTCCAGATCCTGCCCCGTCGCCACCCGGTCGAGCAGCGTCGCGCTTTCGTCGACATGCTGGACGATCAGGTCGAACGCCTGGAGCTGGTCCAGATAGTCCATCACGAAACGCTCGTCGGCGACCAATGTGGCCGCCAATTCCTCCACGAGCCCCCGCGTCACGCGCATTTCCTGCGCCAGCGCGGCGCACAGCGCCACTTGCCTCGTCATCTTGTCCCCCGATTCCTCAAAATAGCTCGACATCGCCCGCCGCAGCCAGCACCGGCGCTGGCCGGGTGCGGGGCGGCAGGGGCGGCGCCTCGGCGACGCTGGTCGATCGTACCCGTCCTTCGAAAGGCATATATTCGACCTTGCGCGCCTGCACCCCGCCCAGTTCGCATCGACCGATGGCGATCCCTTCGGTCTCCATGAAGCCACGCGCGAAAGCGGCATTGCCGCTGCCGATCCCGCCCAACCCCGCGATGATATTGGCGCCGCCGTAGAGATGGCCACGCAGGCGCGAACGCTGGGCGCCCCGCTGCATCATGGCGTTGATCAGCAATTCCATCGCATGGACGCCATAGCGCTGCATGTCCGCAGTGCCGACCGGCGCGTCGGCGCCCGGCTCTCCCAGCAGAAAATGGTTCATGCCTCCCACCCGCGCCACCGGATCCTGCAGGCAGGCGGCGACGCAGGAACCGAGCAGCGTGGTGATGACGACGCCCGGCTCCGACACGACATGATATTCGCCCTGGACGATCGCGACGCGGCGCATGGGCTCAGGCCAGCTCGCCGAAGACGCGCTCAATCTTCTCCTTGAGCGCGGCGGGCGCGAAGGGCTTGACCACATAATTGTTGACGCCCAGCGCCGCCGCCTTCTGCACGACCTCCTTGTCGGCCGAACCAGTAAGCATGATGAACACGGTCTTGCCGATCACCGGATCGGCGCGCACCGCCTCCAGAAACTGCAACCCGTCCATGTCGGGCATATTATAGTCCGAGATGATGAGGTGGACGCGATCCGCCTTGATCGCGGCCAGCGCTTCGACCGGACCGGCCTTGTCGCGCACATCCTTGAACCCCAGATCCTGGAGCGTGCGGCGGATCATCGCGCGCATACTCGTCTGATCGTCGACCACCATTACCTTAATTGCAGACGCTGCCGGCATGAACCCTACCCCGATTTAAAGCCGGCACAGACCGAGGATCGCCTCGGGCATGGCCGACAAACTCACTTCCCTTTCCACCGCACCCAGTTCGAAGGCGGCGCGTGGCATTCCGTAAACGACGCAGCTATCGCGGTTCTGGCCCAGCGTGCGGGCGCCCGCATCGCGCATGACGCGCAAGCCCTGCGCCCCGTCGCTGCCCATGCCGGTCAGGATCACTCCCACCCCGCGCGTCCCCAGGGGCGCGACGGAACGGAACAGCATGTCCACCGATGGACGATGTCCCGACACCGGATCACCGGGCAGAAGCCGGATCTTGCCGCTGCTGCCACCGACCAGTTCCATATGCTGCGCGCCGCCGGGCGCGACATAGACCGTCCCGCGTTGCAGCATCATCCCATGCGCCGCCTCGACCACTTTGACGCGGCAGTCCCGATCCATGCGGACGGCAAAGCCGCTGGTGAAGGCCGCCGGCATGTGCTGGACGACCAGCACGGGCGGGCAATCGGGCGGCAGCGCGCCGACCAGCGAGAACAGCGCCTCGACCCCACCGGTGGACGCGCCGATCGCGATCACGACGTCGCGCAGCTTGCCGGCGGACGCCAGCGGAGCCGGCGGCGCGGGCGCGCGACGGACGGAGGACCGCGCCGCCGCCTTCACCATCTTGCGCAACAGCGCGCCGTTCTGCGCCATTTCCTCGGCATTGCCCGATGGCTTGGCGATGCAGTCTACCGCGCCCAGGCGCAAGGCCTCGATCGTCGCCTCCGCGCCCCGCGCCGTCAGCGTGGAACACATGATGACCGGCATGGGGCGCAGCCGCATGATCTTTTCCAG
The DNA here is from genome assembly GCF_029590555.1 of Sphingobium sp. V4. NCBI lineage: Bacteria > Pseudomonadati > Pseudomonadota > Alphaproteobacteria > Sphingomonadales > Sphingobiaceae > Sphingobium > Sphingobium sp. V4. Next base: position 458,070 of record NZ_CP081002.1, read on the forward strand.
GAAGGACAGGCCGTCCATCCCCGGCATCTCGATATCCAGCGTCACCACGTCCGGGTTCAGCGTCTTGATCATCTCCCGCGCGGCATGGGGTTCGGGCGCAGCGCCGATCACCTCGATCTGCGGGTCGCTGCCCAGCAATTTCGTCAGCATCGCCCGCATCGACGGGCTGTCGTCGACGATCAGGACGCGCGTCGTCTCGCTCATTGCGCGCCTCCTCTGCGAACATAGATAGTCTGGCCGGCCGGCTCCATCAGCCCCGCAGCGGGGCCGATCAGCCTTTCGCTATGGCCGATATAGAGCGTACCGCCGGGGCTGAGCATCTCGACGAAGCGCGCCTCCAGTTCGGCTTTCGCCTTGTCGTCGAAATAGATCATCACGTTCCGGCAGAAGATCGCATCATAGCTCTGGCGCATCGGCCAGGGTTCGAACAAGTTGAGCACCCGCGCGGTCACCAGCGATCGCAACGCGTCGGACACGACATGGCTGTCCGGCCCCTCCTGCCGCAGCCATTGCTGGCGATAGGCAGCCGGAATCGGCTGGATCGTTCCAGTCGCGTAACGCGCATCGCTGACGGCCCGCACCACATGTGGGGCGATGTCGGTCGCCAGCAGGCGCACGTCACCCTGCTTCAGCCAGGCGGCGCTCGACCCGCTTTCACCGGCCATCGTCATGGCGATCGAATAGACTTCCTCTCCGCTGGAACAGCCCGCCGACCAGATCCGCACCTTCTGCCCGGCCCGCGCCCGCGCTTGCAGGCGGGGCAGGACATGGGCGCGCAGATGATCGAAATGATGGGCTTCACGGAAGAAATGGGTGTGGTTCGTGGTCAGCGCGACGACCATCGCCGCCCGCTCCTGCGCATCGTCGCGCACCAGCGCCAGATAGTCGGCAAAGCGCGTCAGCCCGTTTTCGCGCAGCCGGCGGCTCAGGCGTGAATGGACGAGCGTCATCTTGGCTTCCACCAGATGGATGCGCGCGTCCTTCTGCATGATCGCAGCGATCTCGCGGAACTGGGCCGTGGTCAGCTCGCCCTGTGCGGCAAGCGGCGACCCGGCTCCAGCACCGTCGCCGCTGATGGCGACGGCCTGGTTCACGCGGCGATATCCATGATATGGCGGGTCAGGCTGAGCGCATCGAGGTCCAGCAGCAGCACCATGGTTTCGGCATGGCTCGCGTCCGACGTCCGGCGTTCGATGCGGACCAGGCCGGCAATTGCGCTCTGTTCATTCACCTCGACATCGGGCGCGGGCTGGATGTCGGCGCTGTCGATGACGACGATGTCCGCCACTTCATCGACCAGGAAACCCGCCTGCCGCTGCCCGATCGCGACGACCAGGATGCACGACCGCGAATGCAGCACGCTCGGAGTCCAGCCCAGCCGCTCGGCGAGGCCGACGACCGGCACCACAGCGCCGCGCAGATTGGTCACGCCCTTCACATAGCTGGGCACGCTGGGCAGCGGGGTGGGTTCTTCCCATTCGCGGATTTCGATCAGGGCGCGCATGTCGATGCCGAACATCTGATGACCCAGGGTGAAGGTGACGATCTTGCGCTCTTCGCCTTCGGTTTCTTGCGTCTTGCTCATGCAGCCATTCCTTTCAGGGCAGATTTGAAGCCGGTCGCGACGACCAGCGCATCGATGTCGAGGATCAGGGCGATGGAGCCGTCGCCCAGCACCGTGGCCCCGCCGAGGCCGCGAATGGGGTGGAGATTGTCCTCCAGGCTCTTGATGACGACTTCGCGCCGGTTATCGATGGTGTCGACCATCAACCCGACATGGCCCGCCGCCTCGCTCTCGACGATGATGACCAGCGAGTCCTCCGGCCTGCGCTCGCCGGTCAGGCCGAACATCTCGCCCACCCGCCGCACGGGCAGATACTGGCCGCGCAGTTCGATCACTTCCGACGTGGGCGATGTCGCCTGCACCTGGCCGGGCGCAGGCTGGACGGTTTCGATCACATTGGTCAGCGGCAGGACGTAGCGCTGCTTGCCCAGCCGCACGATCATGCCGTCCAGGATCGCCAGCGTCAGCGGCAAACCCATGGAGAAGGTCGTGCCCTCGCCCGGCACCGACTGGATATCCAGCCGCCCGCCCAGCGCCTCGACATTGGAGCGCACCACATCCATGCCGACACCGCGGCCGGAAATATTGGAAATGGTCTCGGCCGTCGAAAATCCGGGCGCGCAGATCAGGCTGTCGATCTCCTCGTCGGACAGCTGGGCGTCGGCGGCGATGATGCCGCGTTCGATCGCCTTGGCGCGGACCCGTTCCCGGTTGATGCCGCGGCCGTCGTCGCTGATCCGCACGATGATGCGCGCGCCCTTCTGCTCGGCCGACAGGCGAATCGTGCCTTCGGCGGGCTTCCCGGCGGCGATGCGCTCCTCGGGGCTTTCGATACCGTGATCGACGGCATTGCGGATCATGTGCGTCAGCGGATCGCCGATCTTCTCGATCACGCCCTTGTCGACCTCGGTCGTCTCGCCGGTGGTGACGAGTTGCACCTGCTTGCCGGTCTCGCCCATCAGGTCGCGCAACATGCGCGGCACGCGCGAAAAGGCCTGCCGGATCGGCTGGGCACGCAGCGACATGACATTGTCCTGAATCTGCCGCGTCAGGCGCGACAGTTCGGGCAATTCGACCCGTTCCTGATCGGCGGGCGAAAGGCGATCGGACAGGATCGACCCCCGGATCACCAGTTCCCCGACCAGGTTCAGCAGCTGGTCCAGCTTGCCAAGATCGACGCGAATGCTCTGGGCCGGTGCTTCAGCCTTGGGCTTCTCGACCGCTGGCGCCACATTGCCCGCCACCAGCGTCAGCGCCGGGCGTTCCGTTTCCTCGATCACAGGCACCGAAACCGCCGCTTCGACGACGGGCGGGGCGATCGCGACGTCCGCCCGGCCGATCTCGATCAGCGAATCCGGCGCGACGAAGTCGAAGCAGTCGCGGATCGCCTGTTCCTCGACCGAGGCCGGCAGATCCAGCGTCCAGACCAGATAGCCCTCCTCCGGGTCCAGATCGCGCAGCCCGGGCAAGCGGCTGGTGTCCGCCGCGGCGACACGGCCACCCATGTCCTCCAGCTCGCGGATCACCAGCATCGGCTCCGCGCCATTGGCCATCGCCGCGCGCGACGGGCCGAAACGCACCGTCCAGCCCGCAGGTTCGGCCGCGACCAGATCGTCCAGCGCCACCATCACCGGCTCGAAGCCGAAGGGATCGAAATCCTCGACCATCGCAGCGACCGGCGTGAAGCCAAACTCATCCGCCTCAGCGACCGGCGCCGGAGCGCCTGGCTCCGCCGGGGCGCCCTTGCTGGCTAGGATCGCATCGAGCTGTTCCAGCGTCGCCGCATCATCCGGGAAGGCCGAACCGCTCTGCGCCGCCGCAACATGATCCGACAATATGTCGAATGCATTGAGCATGATGCGCGTGACCTCGGCGCTCGCCGGGATGTGCCCCGCCCGCACTTCGTCCAAAACATTCTCGAATCGATGGGAGAAGGCCTGCAACGCGCCGTGGCCGAAGGCGCCCGAACCGCCTTTGATCGAATGGACGGCGCGGAACACCCCCGCGATCACGTCAGCCGACACGTCTCCCGCCGCCATGGCGGACAGGCCTTCCTCGGCGATGACCAGGCCTTCGGCACATTCCTCGAAGAAGATGCCCTGAATTTCGTCCAGCTCGTCGCTCATGGGCACACGCGGCGGATGGCCGCCCCCAGCTTGGTCGCGTCGAACGGCTTGGTGATCCAGCCGGTCGCCCCGGCCTGCCGGGCGCGCGTCTTCTTGTCGTCCGAAAACTCGGTCGACAGCACCAGGATCGGCGTGCCGCGGAATTCGGGCACCGAACGAACCGCCTCGATCAGTTCGAAGCCGTCCATGCGGGGCATGTTGATGTCGGTAATCAGCAGGTCGGGCTTCACCTCATGCATCCGCTCCAGCCCATGCTGGCCGTCATCGGCGCTTTCGATACGAAAGCCCTGCGCGGTCAGCGATGCCTTCAGCAACATCCGCATGGACGCGGAGTCATCGACGGTCAGGATCAATTTGCTCACGAAAGAAGGTCCTTTTCCACGGAAAGGCCGATGGCCGGCGCCAGCCCGCAGGCGGTCACCCGATCGACAAAGGCGGGGCTGGGGTTGCGAATGACGAAGCTCTGCCCCTGGGCGTCGGCCTCCGCCTTGGCGGCGACCAGCAGTTGCAGCACCGCCTGGCCGACGCTTTCGACCGCGCCGGCGTCCACTTCCATCGCGCCGTCGAAATCGCTCGCCAGCACCAGGCGGACGCGCAGATCCTCGGCGGTCACGGTCGTTCCGTGCGGCGGCAGGGTCAGCGATCGGTCGTCGGCGACCGGATCAGACAGGTTTGGCATTGAGCTGGTCCTTCACATCGTCGAGCGCGGCTTCGAGCTGCGCGAATGAGGGGGCGTAGGCGGACGGGGTCATGCGTCGCGCCAGTTCGATGGCCACCTGGGTCGGCTGGCCCTGGGCGTGGCCGATGATCGCGGTCTTGACGATCAGATAGGGCTTGAAGTCGGCATCGATGATCTGGTGCAGCTTCGATGCGATCGGACCGACCAGGCAGTAGGCGAGCAGCACGCCCAGGAAGGTGCCGACCAGCGCGCCGCCGATCATGGCGCCCAGCACTTCGGTCGGCTGATCGATCGAACTCATCGTCTTGATGACGCCCAGCACCGCCGCCACGATGCCCAGCGCGGGCAGGCCGTCCGCCATCATCTGGATCGCATTCTGGGGCAGCAATTCCTCGGCATGATGGCGCTCGATGTCGCCCTCCATGGCTTCGGCCATCTGGTGCGGGTCCTCGAAATTGACCGTCATCATGCGCAGATAGTCGCAGATGAACTCGATCAGCCCCTGATCCTGCAACAGCTTGGGATAGCGGCTGAAGATGCTGCTTTCCGCCGGCTGGTCGAGATGCTTTTCTATCGCGTTCGCGCCGTCCTTCCGGAAGGTGGACAGCAATGTATACAGCAGCGCGAGCAGGTCGCGGAAATCCGCCTCGGTCCACCGCACGCCCTTGAAGACGCGGACCGTCCCTTTCCACGCCTTCTTCACAGTGCTCATCGAGTTGCCGAGAATGAAGGCGCCGACCGCCGCGCCGGCAATAGCCAACATCTCGTGCGGCAAGGCATGAAGGATGACGCCGAGATTGCCGCCCGACATCAGGAAGCTGCCGAAAACACACAGCAGGATGACGACGAGGCCGATGGCATTGAGCATGGATCAGTCCGCTTGAGCTGGAATGTGGCCGAAGCCGATGGACTGATTATAGGAAGAATATCGATCGCCCCGCGCCACCGCGCATCTTTTTCATGCGGCTCCGGTCCCGAACCGACCGATCATCGTCAATGGCGACCGCATCGGCGATTTTTATCCTAGAATGGAAAGATACTTATGCCAGGGGATCGTCCATGTCACTCAACGCCTATCGCCGCGCACAGGAAATCGCCGCGACACCAAGAGGCACCGAATATCGCCTGATGAGCCAGATCACCGCCGAAATGATGGCTGCGCGCGATGCCGGGCTCGTGGGCGTTGGCTTGATGCCCTCGCTGCATCGTAACCGCCGGGCATGGAGCACCTTTTCCAACCTGTGTGCATCGCCGGACAATCAACTGCCCGAGGATTTGCGCGCCCGCATCATCTCGATCGGCCTGTGGGTCGAGCGCCATACCTCCGACGTCGTGCGTGGCCGCGAATCCATCGATGACCTTATCGTGGTCAATCGCGCCATCATTGAAGGGCTTTCCCAGGAAAACGGTAAGGCAAGCCCTATGGTTTCGAATCCGTAACCATATTTTTATGGTTTTTGTTCAGATATATGCCTCACTTCCGGCTTCATGGGGGCATTAAAAACTGTCGGAAATATTTACATTCTGGGTCGGCCGCTTCATGCGATCGTCCGGGGCACGTCGCGATGCCCCGGTGATGATTGAGAGTGGGGATGAAATTGTTGATACCGCCGCCATCAGGCGCTGGCGGGGCCCCTTCTGCTCGACTGGCGCCGGCCGTCCCCGCGCTGGTCGCCGTGGCGCTGATCATATGTGTGGCCGTCCTGATGGGGTGGTCCAGGGATAATCTAGGGATCGCCGGCTTCGGCCGCAGCGAGATCTTCATGCAACCCTGGACGGCGGTGGGCTGCATCGGGCTCAGCCTGTCCTTCTTCTGCGCTGCAACGGGCCGATATGGGGCCGCGCGCCTGATAGCGGTCGTGCCGTTGGCCATTTCGCTCATGGCCCTGTTCGAGGATTGGGCCGATCTGACGCTGACGATCGACCGCTGGCTCTTCCCCGACCATATCGAGCATCAGCCACGCGTGAACCCCGGCAGGCCGGGACTGATGCCTGCCATTTCCACGCTGCTGCTGACCTGCGCGTCGCTTGCCACGACATCGCGGCACAATGCCGTGCAACGCATGGTAACTTTGCTCAGTTGCTTGGCCTTATCGACCGCCGTCATTTCCGGCACGCTGCTTCCGCTCGGCGTCAGTTCATTGGGGGAAGGCACCAGACGGGCGCTCATGTCAGTGCCCACAGCGTCCACCCTGATCGCGCTCGCCCTGGCCATCATCGAGCAGCGGCGTCATGTCGCCTGGCCGCGCAGTCCCCGTTGCGGTATCGGGAGCGGTACGCTCCAGTGGTTGCTGGCGCCCTGCGTCCTCCTGCCCGTGTCATCGGCGCTTTTGCAGCTTTGGACGTACAAAAATGGTCATGTGACCAAGGAAATGGCCGAAATCATCCAGGCAGCGATCCAGGTCAGCATATCCTGCCTGATCGTCGCCTGGGCCTGGATACGGATCGGTCGCGAAAGCACCACCCGATGGGCGTTCAGCACCGCCATCGATTCCGCGCCGATCGCTATCACCGATATAGACGGCCGCATCATCCGCTGGTCGAAGGGCTGCGAAAGGCTTTACGGATGGACAGCCCAGGATGCGCGAGGCCAGTGCAAGCACGCATTGACCAGGGCGCTTCTGCCCACCGGATCGCGCCTCCCCTTCGCGTCCCAGGCGCGCCAGGAGGCCGAGATCACGGAGCGGCATCGGGACGGAACGAGCCTGCGTGTCCTGGAATCGCGCCAGATCGTGCAGCCGCGGCCCGACATAGCGCCGATGGTGGTGCTGTCGATGACCGATATCACCGAACGTCAGCGTGCCGAGCAGGCCGTTCTGGCGAGCGAGGCTCGGCTTGCCTTTGCGGCGGACCTACACGAACTGGGCCTGTTCGAATGGCGGCAATCGACCGACCAGATGCAAATGTCGCCTCATGCGGAGCGTCTCTTCGGTTTCCTGCCCGGCACGTTCAGTGGTGGCATCGACGACTGGCGCCACCATGTGCGCGCGCATTTTGGCGCCGATATCCTTGCAGATCAGCCCCTGCCCGCAAGTTTCCATCATTGTTCCTTCCATCTGAACGGCGCGTTGGCGGACGAACCGCTGATCGTCGAAGGCTCGATCTTCTTTTACGACGCGCCCGGCGATCAGGGGCCCTCGATGCTGGGCATCGTCATGGACGCGACCGAGCGCGCGCGCCGCACCGAAATGCTGGAGGCCCGCGAATTCGAGCTGCGCTCGATCCTGGAAACGGTGCCGGAAGCGATGATCACCGTGGACGAAACGGGGCGCGTCCGCTCCTTCTCGACGGCAGCCGAAAGGCTGTTCGGCTACAGCGCGGAGGAAATTACCGGCCACGATGTCCGCACATTGCTGCCCGACTATGAGAAAACGGCTGTCTCGACGGACGGGGTGACGCCTCCGCTCAAGGCGTCGCAAGCCCAGACCACCGCCGGGCGCGACCGGCACGGCAACGCCATGCCGGTCGAACTGGTGGTCGGCGAAACCACGATCGGCACGGAACATATCTCCATCGCCTTCGTCCGCAGCCTGCGCGAACAGATCGCGACCCAGACGCGCCTCAACGAATTGCGGGAACAGTTGCTGCACGCGGCGCGGGTGAGCACCATGGGCGAAATGGGCGCCGGCCTCGCCCATGAACTCAATCAGCCCTTGACCGCGACCGCCAATTTCCTGGGGGCCGCGCACATGAGATTGGGGATGGGCGCATCGCCGGACCAGGTCCGCGACCTGATCGCCCTCGCCAATGTCGAGGTGCTTCGCGCGGGCGAAATCATCCGCCGGATGCGCGCTTTCGTCGCCAAGGGGGAACTGGACATCCGATCCTGCTCGCTGAGCGAACTGATCGCGGATGCGCTGCAGCTGGTCTGGTCGGGAACCCGTCACTCGGGCGTCACACTCCATTACCAACCCAGCATCTCTGGTCCGGACATATTGGCCGACGCCGTCCAGATACAGCAAGTTTTCATCAACATAATCAACAATGCGCTCGAAACATTCGCCGTCCACCCGACGACCGGTGCCCGGATCATGATCTCGACGGTCGAGCACGCCGACGGCACCGTCATGATCCGGTTCAGGGATAATGGCCCGGGCTTTCCGCCGGCCATCATAGGGCGACCGTTCGACGCCTTCATGTCGACCAGGGCTAACGGACTGGGTCTCGGCCTGTCGATCTGCCGCCGTATCGTCGAGGGTCATGGCGGCGCATTGACCCTCGCCAATGCCGCGGACGGCGGCGCGATCATAGAATTTTCTCTGCCGATCTATCGGGAGTCGGGCGATGGCGAAATGAAGGCGGCACGATGAAGACCAGACAGATCTTCATCGTGGATGACGACGATTCGGTTCGCCTGTCGCTCGTCCAGCTCCTGTCGATATTGCCCGATCACCAGGTTCACAGCTTCGCGTCGGGGGATGTATTCCTGGCCGCGGCCGCGCGGCTCGATCCCGGATGCCTGCTGCTGGACCTGCACATGCCGGGCACCCCCGGCATCGGCGTCCTGGAAGCGATCGGCCCCATCGCAGAACGATTCGCGACGATCGTGCTGACCGGGGAGAGCGATGTCGGTACGGCGGTGCAGGCGATGAAGCTGGGTGCCTTCGATTTTCTGGAAAAACCCTGCGACCATGTCCGCCTGATCGCCGCCATCGAATCGGCCTTTTCCCGGCAGGCGAAGTCCATCCAGGCGGTGACACGCCGGGCGCAGGCGCTGGCGAAGATCAATTCGCTGTCGCTGCGCGAGCGCGACGTGCTGATCGGGCTGATCGAAGGGCATTCCAACAAGGTGATCGCCCATGACCTTGGCATCAGCCCCCGGACGATCGAAATCTATCGGGCCAAGCTGATGGAGAAGCTGCATGTGCGCAGCCTCTCCGAAGCGCTAGGCATCGCCTTCGCCGCCGGGCTCTATTCGAACGACTGAACCGCCGGTCAGAATTCCAGATAAAGGTCGACATAGCCATAGCGTGTGTCGCCGGACCGCGGCGCATTGGCGGCGTCGGTCAGGAAACGGCCCTTCGCCAGATAGGCGATGCCGGTGTCGACGCGGAGCAGATCGGGGATCAGCCAGCGCCGCAGCCGGGCTTCGAACTGATGTCCGGCGAACCGACCGGCGTCGCCCGCCGCGTCCTTCACATTGGTGGCTGCGAAGCTATCGGTCCTCGATTCGAGCCAGAGCGCGCGATACATCGCCATCACGTCGGAGGATTTTCCCGGCTTCGCTTCGAACCGCACCCCGCCCGACATCATATTGAAGCGATGGACCGGGCCATAAAGGGCGGTGGGGCCAAAATCGAAACGCCGCGCGCCAAAAAGCGTATCGAAGCGATTATAGGTCCGCGCGCCAGCCTTGTCGCCGGTCGCAAGGTCGAAATCGATCGACAGGCGCGGCTGCATTCCCTGCGGCCACGTCCGCCCCAGTTCGGCATGGACCAGCCAGGCCGACACATTGAGATCGGTCAGGTCAGTGGCCCTGGTGCTCGCGCGGGTCTCGCCAAACTGATAGGCAGCTTCCAGATCATAGTCGATCCGCCCGGCCTTGGGTTTGCGCCACGCGCGCAGGCCCGGCGTCCACAGCCGGCGGTTGCGGGTCAGGCGATCGGCCGTGTCCTGTTCCTTCAGCCCATAGCCATAGATTTCCAGCGTGCCGCCCAGCACGCCCGCCTTGGTCAGACTGCCGCCGAAAAACTGCAATGCGCTGCTTTCCTGGTCCCAGCGGACGCCGTTGTCGAAGATGCCGTCATGATCGTCCGGCAAGCGGATCTGCGGCATGGTCCAGAACAGGGTCAGGCGATCGCCGGCCTTGTCCGACAGGATCAGGTTGGCGCCGGTAAAGGCATTGGTGGTGTTCCGGAACGTCTGGCGCGCCACGAGGCGGCGCGAGCCGACATCCATGGTGAAGCGGCCGGCGGTCAGCGCGCCCTTGGCCTTTTCCCCCAGCCCAAAGTCGACGCCGACATAGGCCTGGATCAGTTCGAGCGCATTGATTTCATTGGTACCCGCCGAAGAATTCTGCTTCTCGCCATAGCCCCGCGCATCCCATATCTCGCCGCCGACACGCACCGGCCCGCTGTCGTAATCGACCAGCAAGGTGGTCTTGAGCGACCACAGAAAATCATTCTCCGCCATGTTCGGGCGAAACTGGCCGTCGATCGCCTCGATGCGCGAACGGACCATGCCCTTGATCGTCAACTCGTCCGGAGCGCCCAGCGCTTCATGCAGCGGCGTCTCGGCCAGCGCAGGACCGGCGTGGCCGGCGACCATCGCAAGCGCCGCAACGGCAGGCGCCCAGGCACGGCGGGTGGACGAGGAGAGAATGCGGCGCGCGCTACGGCGCGCGGTCCGGAAAGCATAAGTCATGAACACACTCCAGGGATGATGCTTCCTTATAGGACGAGGGTCCGATCGCCAGCTTCGCGCTGGAGAAAATTTCGCCGCCGCCAACAAGTCGCATTGCTGCGCTAGAGCTATCCTATAATTTCAGTGGAGCGTCGGCTGCGCCGGTGGGACGTCGCGGTGATCGACCATGATGGCGAAGCGCGGATCCTGCGCTGCCAGCTCGGCCATGGTCTTGGCAGCGCGCTTGGCGATCTGGCGCACCCGTTCCTTGTTCACGCCCATATCACCTTCCAGCGTATCGAGCGTCGCAATGTCGAACAAGCGGCGTTCGACGACTTCGCGATTATGGCTCAGGCGCATTTCCAGTTCTTCGAGTTCGACCGGATCGAGGCAGGAATTGTCGGCCCGCCATACCGACTGCCGCGACGACCCCGCAGCCCGGGCTACGCGCTTGGTGCGAACCTGCCGACGCATCCGATCGAGCGCGACTGTGCGCAGATGCTCGATATAGCCATCGATCAGCGTGACCGTGGCAGCCGCCGCCAGATAGGCCGAAGCCCCCGCTTCCGTCCGGTCCAGCGCTTCCTCGTCCTCGATGAGGGAGATCGCCGAAATCTCCTCGCCATCCTCACCCGCACCGATCGCGTCGAGCGATACGGTGGTCGCCTCGACCTTGCGAGCTGAGGGGCGCTGGTCGGTCATCAGACGGAAGCGAAGGCTCTGCAATTCGCCGCGGATCTGCCAGTTGACGAAGGTCGTGAACTGCGCCTTTTCCGGGTCATAGGCCTCGATCGCGCGGTGGACGGCTATGGAGCAGACCTGCTCTGCGTCCTCCCAGTGCCCCACCAGCCCATATTGCCGGATGAAATGGCGGATACGCGGCGCGATCAGCGTCAGGATGCGCGCGAACGCCTTATCGACGGCGGCGCGCTGACGGGCGGTCTGCGTCTGTCCGTCGGCGGGCAGATTGGCCTTCACCGTGGCGACGGCCGCTTCCAGTGCAATGGTGGTTTTCGACATGTCCAGTCCTTTCGATGACGTCATGGCATCGCGACCTTCGCGTGCCCCCCTTTCGACAGGACCCTTTTCGCCTCCATTGGTTAACGACTCTCTAATCCTATATTTATTTTTTACCTCATTCCTATATTTTTTGCCGGGCATCCACGCGGGTGCAAGGTCAGGCGCTGAACCGCTCCGCCCGAATGTTCCGCCCCATGAAATCCAGCAACCATGCGCGATGCGCGACGGTCGCATCGCCAACGGCGGCTATCCGCCGACCCGCGCCGGCCGCACCGATCTGCGCGTTCAGCAGCGTCCGGGCACGGTCGGGATCGAGTCCTCCTTTAAGAAATCGGATGGCATCGCCGCGTCCCAGATGGTGGCCGAGATAGGCCGCCTGGGCGACCGCCTGCGCACCCTCGCCGATCGACACGCCCGCGCGCGCCAAGGCATCCAGATTGGCCTTGGCATAATCTGCAGTCGCCTGGATCGCCGCCTCCGGGTCATATCGCAGCGCCAGCAATGCCGCGCGGTCCTCGCCCTTCACCCGACCATGATCGTTCAGCCAGCCGCGCTGGCGCGCGACGGCCTTCAGCCAGGTGCCCTCGCGCTCGGCCTCGCCCCTCCATGTTCCGCTCAGAAACTGGCCTAGGCCGGCCGCGCTGGAGCGCGGGTTCCGTGAATAGGGGAGCCAGCGGCCATCGGGCGCTTTCGCCGCCTCGGCATGGACGATGGTGGCCAGCGCCGCCACGGGCAGGCCGGTGCGCTGCGCCGCGGCGCTCAACGCCCCGGCATGACCCGCATTGGGACCATAGCCGCGCGCCTGGCCGGCCGTTGCATCCTGCTGCCGCCCCTGTTGCTGCCGCCCTCCCTGCCCGTCCCAGGGAAGGATGGGGGTCGACGGTTCGCTTTCGGGCAGCGTCGCCCTCTGGGGCATGGCCGGCGCGGGCGTCTGCTTGTCCTCCTTCAGCAGGGTCAAAAGCGAATCCAGGCTCATCGGCAGCTTCACGTCGCCCCCGGCTCTTTTTTCGCCCCCCTCCTCACTGCCCAGCGCCGCGCGCCAGAGCCGGGTCGTCAGTTCGCTGCGCGCCTGCGCGTAGATGACGTCGGCCTTTTGCGCCGCAGTCAGCCCCGCCGGTCCGCTGGCGGCGATCATCTCCCGCCTCGCAACATGCGGCGGGCCTTCAGAAACGCCACGGCCGAACTGTCGTCCATGCCCGCCTGCTCGACATTGGCGCTGCGCCGGTTGGCGTCCTCCTTATATCCCTCCGCCGCGACCTCGATCGCGCGGAAGGCGCCATAGGCCGCCGCCGCCTTGCCGCGCATCTGGTCGAGCCGTGCGCTCTGCAACGCGCCGTCCCGGGTCAGGCGTTGCTGCTCGGCGCGGATGCGCTCCATATAGGCGTGGGAGGAGAGGGTCAGATCCCCCGCCGCCACATCGGCTTCGCGCAGGATGCTCGTCCGCGCCTCGTCCCGCGCCGTCTCGATCTGGTTCAGCACATTGACCTGCACGTTGATGGCGACGCCCATCGCGTCGATCTCCCGCCGCTGCACGCGCATCGCGGTGTCATAGGGTGTCTTCATCATTCATCTCCATGATGGCGGCGAGTCTGGTGAAACTGTCCTGCGCGAAGCCGCGCTCCTGCTTTCCCTGGTTCAGCAGCGCTTCGATCCGCGGTGCCAGCGCGACGGCGCGGTCGACCTCAGCGCTCGATCCGGCGCGGTAGGCGCCGAGCCGGACCATCTCCTCCATGTCGCGATAGGTGGACAATTCGCGTCGGGCCGCCAGCCGCACCGCATTTTCCTCGGTGGAAAGGCAGTGCGGCAAGGTGCGGGAGACGGACTTGAGAACATCGATGGCGGGATAGCGGCCACGCTCGGCGATCTGGCGGGTGATGACGACATGGCCATCCAGAATGCCGCGCACCGCGTCGGCCACCGGCTCGTTATGATCGTCGCCGTCGACCAGCACCGTGAACAGGCCGGTGATGCTCCCCTGCCCCGGCAGGCCGGGACCGGCGCGCTCCAACATGCGGGGCAATTCGGCAAAGACGGTGGGCGTATAGCCCTTGGTCGCGGGCGGCTCGCCACTGGCCAGGCCGATCTCGCGCTGGGCCATGGCAAAGCGCGTCACCGAATCCATCAGGCACAGGACGTTCAGCCCCTGGTCGCGGAAATGTTCGGCGATGGTGAGTGTCGTCCAGGCCGCCTGCCGGCGCATCAGCGCCGGCTCGTCCGACGTCGCGACCACCACGACGCTGCGCGCCAGGCCTTCTTCGCCCAGGTCGTCCTGCACGAATTCCTGCACCTCGCGCCCGCGCTCGCCGATCAGGCCGATCACCGCCACGTCGCAATCGGTCCAGCGCGCCAGCATCGAGAGCAGCACTGACTTGCCGACGCCCGATCCGGCGAACAGGCCCAGCCGCTGGCCGCGGCAGAGCGGCGCGAACAGGTCCAGCGCGCGCACCCCGGTGCCCAGCCGCTCGCCCACCCGTGCCCGCGCAGAGGCAGGCGGCGGCGACGCCTTGATCAGGCGCATTTCGGCGCCTTGCGGCAGCGCGCCCTTGCCGTCGACGGGACGGCCAAGCCCATCGACCATGCGACCGAGCCAGCCGGCGCCGGGACGCAGGCCCAGCTGGCTGGCGGCCAGGTCCGCGCGCGTCCCCGATGCAATGCCCTGCGGCTCGCTGAAGGGCATACAATGGGCGATGCCATGATCGAGGCCGGTCACTTCCGCCTCGACCCGGCCGGCCGAGGTATCGAGCGTGACGCGCGATCCGATCTGCGCCGCCCCGGCCAGCCCTTCCACCTCGATCAGCGCGCCGCGCACCGCAACGACATGGCCATAGCGGCGATCGGGGCTGAGCAGGCGCAGCCCTGCGGCCGCCGCTGCCAATGTGGTCATCGGACGTTCTCCAGCCTTGCTGTGAAAGGGAAGATCAGGCCGCCTGGGCGGCCCGGGCCAGCACGTCGGCCTCATATCCGATCAGCCATCGGCAATCGGACAGGGCGGCATAAAATTGCCCGGTCGCGACCTTCTGGGCAAAACCGATGCACTTGGCCTTGGCGTCGGGCGCTTCGAGCGCGGCCATTAATCCCTCCAGCCGCTCCAGCAGGGCGCCCTGATGCTTCTGCAACTCGCCCTGGTCGATATAGGCCATCATGCAGGCGAAATAGAGCTGGCGCGCCGGCGTGTCGGCCTCCTCCGGCTTCATCACGTCGCGGCCGCGCAATATGGTGGCGCTGTTTTCCACCACCAGGTCGGTGCGCCCGACCGAGCGCAGCACGGCGCCGTTCACGATCACCGGCTCTCCATTGCGAAGCGAAATGCGAAGCGTCATGCGAATATCCCCGATAGCGCCCCGAAGAGCGGACATGACCAGATTATAGGATGAACCGACCCGGCAGCTTTTGCCGGGTGGCGTATTTTTTTGACCACCTCCCGACGGAGGGCCGGGACTCCCTCCTACAATGAAGACGTAACCGGGTCGGACTTGCCGAGCGCGCCGCCCCACGCATGGGAGAATGACATGAGCCTCTATTCCGCCCTTTATGCTGGCGTATCCGGCCTTGGGGCACAGGCGGGCGCGATGGCGACCGTTGCAGACAATATCACCAACGTGAACACCGTCGGCTACAAGGGCGTGTCGGCGCAGTTCCAGACGCTGGTGGCCGGCGGCCAGAGCAGCAACGGCTATTCCGCCGGCGGCGTCGCAGCCACGCCCAAGGCGCTCATTTCCAAGCAGGGCCTGCTCCAGGCGTCGAGCAGCCTGACCGACATCGGCATCGATGGCGCGGGCTTCTTCGTCGTGCGTTCGGGCACCGATGCGGGCGATGCGGTATCCTTCACCCGCGCCGGTTCCTTCGTTCCCGATTCGCAGGGCTATCTACGCAACGCGGCGGGCTATTATCTCCAGGGCTGGCCGCTCGACGTCGATGGCAACTATGTCGACAACGGCAATCTCAACACGCTCGAACCGATCCGCCCAAACGCGCTGACCGGATCGGCCCAGCCGACCAGCAAGATCGCGATGCGCGCCAACCTGCAATCCACGGCCGAACCGATTACCGGCGCCTATGTCACCGGCTCCATGGCGTCGGGCACGCTGTCGCCGCAATTTTCCCGCTCGATGGAGGTCTATGACGCGCAGGGCACGTCGCACCAGCTGACCTTCAATTTCGTCAAGACCGCAGCCAATGAATGGGTCGCGGAAATTTCGGGCGATCCGGCCGACATCACCAGCATCGGCGGCACTGCGATCACCGACGGCGTGCTGGCGAGCGGCACGATCCGCTTCAACGCCGACGGCAGCCTGGACCTGGCCGGGTCCGATCCTGCGCTGTTCGACAGCCTCGACATCGGCTGGGCCAATGGCGCCGGCTCCAGCCCGATCCGCCTCAGCCTCGGCAGCGACGACGGGCTTGACGGCCTCACCCAGTTCGGCAGCGACTCCGCGCTCCTCTCCTCGACCGTCGATGGCGGGATGCTCGGCACGGTGGCCTCGGTGGAGATTTCCGACCAGGGCGTCGTCAGCGCCATTTTCGAGGACGGCACCTCGCGCGCCATCTACCAGCTGCCGATCGCGACCTTCCAGAATCCCGACGGCCTCGCCCGCATCAGCGGCAATGCCTATATGATGTCGTCGCAATCGGGCAATGTCGCGATCAACAAGCCCGGCGCGCTTGGTGCAGGCACGATCGCGGCTGGCGCGCTGGAAGCGTCCAACGTCGACCTGGCGCAGGAATTTTCCAACATGATCCTGTTCCAGCGCGCCTACAGCGCGTCGTCGAAGATCATCACCACGGTCGACGAGATGCTCCAGGAAGTCAGCAGCCTGAAGCGCTGATCCTGATCCGCGCGCCCCTCTCCCCTGATTTGTCGAAGGACCACCTACCTTGTCCCTGAACGAGATCCTCAATTCAGCCATTTCGGGCCTGTCGGCCTCGCAGGCGGGACTGCGGTCGGTGTCCAACAATATCGCCAATGTCGGGACCCCCGGCTATGCGCGCGAACGCGTGTCGCTCAGCACCGGAGTTTCGGGAGGGCGCGTATCGGGCGTGATCGTCGGCGAACCGTCGCGGGTGGCGGACAAGTTCCTCGAAAATGCCGTCTACCAGCGCGGCGGCGCGGCCGGACGGTCGGAGGTCGCCTCCTCCTATCTCGACCGGCTCCAGTCGCTGTTGGGCGCGCCGGATTCCAGCGCCGGGCTTGCCGCGCGGCTGAGCACCCTGTCCTCCGCCGCGGCGCAGGTCACCAGCCTTCAGGGCTCGTCCCAGTCGGTGGCGCTGTTCACCGGCAATGTCGCCGACACGATCGACACGATCGCCCGGTTGCAGAAGGACGTGTCGGGCCTGCGCGCCGATGTCGAGACCGAGGTCGGCTATACGGTGGAGCGCGCCAATGTGCTGCTCCGGCAGATCCACGACCTCAACAGCGAAGTCGCGCGGCTCGACGGGCTGGGCCGCAGCAGCTCCGGCCCGACCGACCAGCGGGTGAGCGCGCTGGAGGAGTTGAGCGGTCTCATCGACATCACCGTGAGGGAGCAGCCCGACGGACGCGTCACCATCGACAGCGCGTCGGGCCAGGTGCTGCTCGACAAGCGGCTGCGGCAACTAAGCTATCCCTCGGGCGCGGGCGCGTCGCAGAACAGCTACCCGCCGATCGACATCCGCTTCGCCACCGACAGCGGTGCGATCGGCGCTTCGACCGGCGAACAGATCGAATCCGCCGCGATCGGCGGCAAGCTGGGCGGCCTGCTCGACATGCGCGACCGGGCGCTGCCCCAATTTTCCGAGCAACTGGGCACGCTCTTTTCAGGCCTTGCCCAGAGCCTTAACGCCGTGTCGAACGCCGGCACCACCCTGCCCCCGCCGAACAGCCTTACCGGCGAGGCCAATGGCCTGGTCGGCGCCGATCGCCTGGGCTTCACCGGTAAGGCAGTGTTCGCCGTGGCAGCGGCGGACGGGACGCTGGTGCAGAAGGTCACGGTGGATTTCGACGCGCTCGGCGCGGGCGCGACCGTCGATGATGCGGTGGCCGCGATCAACACCGGCCTATCGCCGGCTGCAACCGCCAGCTTCGTCGACGGCGTGCTATCGATCCAGGCGACCGACAGCAGCCAGGGCATCGCCATCGCGCAGGATCCCGACGCCCCCAGCGACCGCGCCGGGGTCGGCTTCTCGCAATTTTTCGGGCTGAACAATCTGGTCCGCTCGGACGCCAGCGCGCTGGTACCGTCCGGCTTCACTCCCACCGACCCGCACGGTTTCGGCGCGGGTGAGACGACCGAGATCGCATTGCGCGATTCGACAGGCAAGCTGCTGGCTAGCTACACGCTCACCGGATCGGCCGGGCCGACCTTCGGCGACCTGATGACCGAACTGAACGCCAGTCCACTCGGCCAGCATGGCAGCTTCGCGCTGGACGACAAGGGCCGGGTCCAGTTCACGCCCGACAGCCTGAGCGCCGGATCGACCATCTCCATCCCCTCGGATTCGACCAGCCGCTACGGCACCGGCCTGTCCTTTTCGGCACTGTCGGGCCTGTCCGGTGCGGCGAGCGGCCTGGCCAGCGCGGAGGTGCGCGCCGACATCGCCGCCAAGGCCACCCTGCTGCCGCTCGCCCGACTGCAACTGGACGTTCCGGTCAATTCGAAAGCGATCGGCGCAGGCGACCTCTCGGGCGCGACGGCCTTCATCGACGAACTCGCCCGCACGTTCGATTTCGGCAAGGACGGATCAGCCACGATCGAAACCTTCGCCAGCCGCCTGCTGGGCGGAGCGGGAACGGAGGCGTCGCTCGCCCAGACCAGCTATGCGGGCGCGGCGGCGCGGCTGGATGACGCGGTCAACCGGCGCGACAGCTATGCCGGCGTCAATGTCGATGAGGAACTGGCCCAGATGGTGGTGTTGCAGAACAGCTATTCCGCGTCCGCCCGCGTCATGACGACCGCGTCGGAAATGTACGACACCCTCCTCCAGATGCTCCGATAAGACTAGGTTCCAGAAAGGGAAAACCAGACATGACCCGCGTAGCGACCATTCCCCTGCAACGAACGCTGTCCGGCGCGATCCAGCGCTCCCAGCAGAATCTGGCGACCAGCCAGATCCAGCTGACCAGCGGCAAGAAGGCTCATGACTATGCCGGGCTGGGCATCGATGCTGTGCGTACCCTGTCCGCCCGGTCGATGCTGGCCCAGCAGCAAAGCTACCAGTCGGTGGCCAGCCGCGTGGGCACGACACTGTCCCTCTATGACGCCAATATCAGCCAGATCGACGACAGCCTGTCCAACCTGCGCACCGAATTGATGACCGCGCTGGGCACCGGGGACTCGCCGGGCATCCAGCATCTGGTCGAAGGCAGCTTCGCCGACGTGCGCGGCGCGCTCAACGCGACCGAGGCGGGGATGCCGCTCTTCGCGGGCGCGCGGACCGACGACCTGCCGATGGTTCCCGAAACCCTGGCCGATCTTGCCGGCATGACACCCGACCAGGTGTTCGTGAACGATCAGGTGCGCCAGTCGGGCCGCGTGGGTGACGGGGTGGATGTCGAATATGGCGTCGTTGCCAGCGATGTCGGCGCCAAGCTCGTCCCCGCCTTCCAGACGCTGGCGGCCGCCGGCCCCTTCGGCGACCGGCTGACCGACGCCCAGAAGGATGCGATCCGCCAGGCGATCGGCGAACTGGACGACGGACTGAGCGAAGTCCGCGCGGTCAACGCCGAAAATGGCCGCAAGCAGAATCAGGTGGAGATGTTGGGCACCCGCGCCAAGGACCGGGAAATCCTGCTGACCGACGTGATCGGATCGGTCGAGGATGCCGATCTCGGCCAGGTCGCACTCGACATCTCGCAGCGCCAGACCATCCTCGAAGCCTCCTATTCCGTCTTTTCCCAGCTCTCCAGCCTGTCGCTCACACAGTTCCTGGATTGATCTGCCGCCGGTCGCCCAGGCCTCCCCATATCGGGGCGACCGGTTTCGGGAACGCGCTGTCCAGCGCCCCCCACATGGACAGCGCACCCCAACGTTCCGTCAGGCTGCCGCGCAGCCTACAGTCCCCACTGTTGCCCGGCAGCAGGCGGAACGGGGAGAGGACGATCCCCCCGGATCGTCCTCTCCTTCTTCGGGGAGCAGTGCGTGCGCGCACCACCGAAAGTCGGTTCCAACGATGCGAAAGCATGGCTGGCAGTCTTCCACTATACAGAAGCGAGCACCTCGCTGCCGACCTATACTCATACAGTTATGTTTTTCTGCGCTTGCAATCTGCAGACTATGCCGGGGCGGGTGTGAAACGAGGTCGAAGGTGGCGAACTCCTGGAAGATACGCACCGGCGGCCGTCGTCACGGAAATGATTGAGCAAATTGGTGACCGTGGCCCCGGCGCCGATGGTATTATTGACGCGGATGTTGTGCTCGATCGCTTCAAGAGCCTGGGTTCGGGGCATCTGGGCAAGCGCGCCTTGGACGCGGTAGGCCGCGATGCCTGGGAAGGCGAAGTAGGACGCATAGGAAGCGATGTTCACGATCGCACCCGAGCCAATCTTCATCATCGCCTTCTGGACTTCACGCGAGTCGAGGAAGGCGCCGGTGACATTAGAGGATGCGGCCGGCATTGTTGACGAGGATGTCGAGCTGGCAGAACGTATCGACTGCAAGCGATACGGCCTGCTCTGCGAAGCCGTCCATCGTGATGTCCGCGACCAGGGCGACGATGCCTTCGCGCTCGAGATTCTTCATCGCCGGATCGATGTCTTCCGCAACGACCTTGGCCCTTGAGACAACGGTACGGACCGATTATTCGCCACGCAGGAGCGACACCCGCAAGATTTGCTTCACCGCAGGAAATCGGGTTTATGGACCTTCATCCGTCTGTACCGCGCCTCGATTAGGCTGAACAGCCCGAACAGCGCCAGGCCGAGGGCCACGACGCTCAGTAAGACGGCGCCTTCATCCTGCGCGCGCAACTGCTCAAGTGCTTCGCCCAGACCGCCAGCGCGATCGGGATCATGGTTCAGCGCTGCCGAAATGATGAACCAGCCGATGAGGGAGAAGACCAGAGCGCGTGCGGCATATCCCCATCGTCCGATCCATCTCACATAGCTGGGCGCCGGAACATCGCCGCCAAGCTCGTCAAATCGCGCCTTATAGGCCTTGAGCGCTTGCGCTGCCGCAATGATGAGGAGCAGGATTCCCGCGAGAACGAGCAGGAATACGCCCCCCGGCTGTCCCAGAAGCCAGGCCGACCACCCCTGGGCGCTTTCGTCTGCAGGACTCCCCTGCTGTTTTGCCGTTTGTTCCAGAGCAAGGCGTCCGGCGGCGGTCGCAAGCATGATATGGGAGATGCCGCTAATGGCGTAGCCAAGTCGTTCAAACTTCCCTTTCAAGGTTCGACCGCGTTTCTCTGGGTCCGTGATCGCTTCTGTAAGCCTCCAGAGCGCATAGCCAGCAAATCCCACTGCACAGACTGCAAGGAGAATATGTCCAAGCGGCGCATCGGCCAGGGTTCCCAATGCGCCCTGATTGTCGGTCGTCTCGCCTCCGTGCAATGCGACATCGAGCGCGAACCATCCGATCAGGATATATACAAGGCCGCGCGCGGCAAAGCCGATACGCGCCAACAAGGTCATCCGGTCGCTATATGCCATCCTGTCCTCCTACAGGATCGCAACTGCCAAGTGACGTTCTACGTTCCCAAGTGGATGTTCAAGGCGCGCGGACGGCCAGGCTCCATTCAACCATCCTGCCAAAGCTGAGGGATGCCGTTCTCACGACATCCCGGCGCGGCTCTTCATGAGCGGCTGGATGCGGGTGCCGAATGCCTCCACGCCTTCGAGGAAGTCGTCGAAAGTCAGCAGTACACCGCCCGTATTCGGCACTTCGGCCATCTCGTCGAGCATCCGCGCCACGCTTTCGTAACTGCCGACCAGCGTGCCCATGTTGATGTTCACGGCGCCTTCCGGCGCGGCGAGCTGGCGTACGTTGGTATCGCTGTTCACGGTGTCCTTTGCGCCCTGATCGGCCAGCCAGGCGATCGCTTCGAGGTCTACGCCCTCGTTATAGCTCTGCCATTTGGCCATGGCTTCCTCATCCGTCTCCGCAGCGATCACCATGACCAGCACGAATACCGAAACCTCGCGGCCTGTCTCCGCGGTGAACTTCGCAAGGCGATCGTTATTGAAGGCGAAAGCTGTCGGCGTATTCACACCCTTGCCGAGGCAGAACGCATAATCCGCCCACTTCGCAGAGAAGGCCAATCCCGCGTCGGAGGAGCCGGCGCAGATAATTTTCATGTCCGCCTCTGGCTGCGGACGGACGAGGCAGTCCTCCATCCGATAATATTTGCCCTTGAAGTCGGACCGACCCGTTTCCCACAACTCGCGCAGCACGCGGGCATATTCATCGAGCACGTCGTAGCGATTTCGAAAATGCTCGTCGCCCGGCCAGAGACCCATCTGCGTATATTCGGGCGGCTGCCAGCCGGTGATCAGATTGAGCCCGAAACGGCCGTGGCTGATGCTGTCGATGGTGTTGCACATACGCGCGGCGAAGGCGGGGGGAATGATGAGCGTGGGGCAAGTTGCGAAGATCCTGATCTTTTCCGTCACCGCAGCAAGCCCTGCCATCAACGTGAAGCTTTCGAGGCCATATTCCCAGAACTGCGTCTTGCCGCCGAAGCCGCGCAGCTTGATCATGGAGAGCAGGAAATCCAGCCCATGCTTCTCGGCACGCTGGGCGATCTCCTTGTTGAGATCAAAGCTGGGCAAATATTGTGGGGCGTTCTCGCTGATCAGCCAGCCATTGTTGTTGATGGGAACAAAAACGCCGACCTGCATGGACTTCAACTCCTGAGGAATTCGAGAACGAGGCGATTGAAAGCGTCCGGATCAGTGACGTTGCAGGCGTGGCCGCCCCATTCGACGGTCGCGACATGGGCGCGGCGGGCCGCTTTGGCCAGGTCGAGCGCGGTGGCGAAAGGCACGAGAAAATCGTCGCGCGTGGCAATGACAAGCAGGCTTTCGAGCGCGGTCAGCCCGGCCGGGTCGGGCGCGTAGGCCTGCACGGCCGCGATGCGCCTGGCGGTTGTTTCGACTCCCGGGAAGCCTGCAAGCTGGTGGTCCATGTCTGCGTTCAGCTCGGCATCGTGCGAGGCGATCCAGTCCGGTGGATAAAGGAACAGCGGCTGCGCTTCGAGAAAGGCGCGTACGCCCGCACCATGCAGCAACGCAACCCGTGCGGCAAAGCAGCGCCGCGTATGTGGCGAGAGCGTTCGCCAGCCATTGACGACGATCAGCCGGTCGACTCTCGCGGTCCGGATGGCAGTTTCGACACCAATCGCGCCACCGAGCGCATGACCGATGAAGTGCGCCCGCTCGATGCCCAGCGCATCCATGAGCGCGATCACGTCGCTCGCCATGCCCTCGACCGAAATTGTCGCGGGCAATGTCCGATCGCTACGGCCGGTGCCGCGATGGTCGTAAGCGACGACCCGGAAATGCTCGGCCAACGCCCGAAGATTCGGCGCCCAGTAGCCCGCCGAACCGCCAAGACCGCTCGACAGGATCAGCGACGGCGCGTCCGCCGCTCCGTGGATTTCGTAGTAAAGCCCGGCCACCTCAGCCAAGATGGGCGACCGAGGCGATTTCGACGAGGCAGTCGGGCTTTACCAGTTCGCATTTGATGCAGTAGCGCGCAGGCTTGTCGCCCGGAAAATACTCGGCATAGACCGCATTGAAGGCGGCGTAGTCATTGAAGTCCTTGAGGAAGATATGGTTCATGGCGATGTCCGCCATGGTGCCGCCTGCCGCCTCGACCGTGGCCTTGATGACCTCCAGCACATGGCGGGTCTGCGCGACCGCGTCGCCCACATGCAACACCGTGCCGCCCTCGCCCAGCGCCAGCACGCCCGAGACATAGACCGTGCTGCCCGCCCTGGCGCCGGCCGAATAGGGCGCGATGGGCGTGGGGAACTGCGGCGGATTGATCGGTTCGAAAGGCATCAATCATCCTTTGGTGGAAGCTGACCGACGGCGGTGCGGAAGTCCGCGACGCTGCTCACCCAGCCGAAGAACTTCTCGACATTGTAAAGGCTTGCCTCGCGGATGAAGTCGGGACCGAGATGATGGACCGCATCCTCCAGCAGCACGCCGAAATACTCAAGATGGAACCCGTCGCGCAGGGTCGATTCCACGCAGACATTGGTGGCGATTCCGGTGAAGATCAGCGTGCGGATGCCGCGCGCGCGCAGCACGGAATCAAGCTGCGAGTTGAAGAAGGCCGAATAACGAGGTTTATGCACGCGAAGGTCGCCATCCTGCACATTCAAGCTATCGACAAGGTCATAGTCCCAGCCGCCCCGCGCCAAAAACTTCCCGGCGAGAGCAGGTCGGGACCGCATGGTCTTGAGCGCATTGGACTTATGCCAATTGGGCGACAGCGGCGTACCTGCCTCGACATAGTCCGGATCCCAGCCATTCTGCAGAAAGACCACCGGCATCCCCGCCGCGCGCGCCGTGACTATGACTTCGGCAATCTTCGGAATCACGCTTGCTGCCGGGCCGACATCAAAACCAGCCTCGTCCACATAGCCACCTTTGCTGGCATAGGCATTCTGCATGTCGACGACGATGACCGCCGTCGTCGCGGCATCGACCCGGATCGCTTCGGGCCGCGCCGGCAACACCACCGAGGGACCGACACGCGAAGGGGAAGGATCGACGATTGCTTGGCTCACCAAAGCAGGATTGAGCAAATGCAACCAGTGGTCAAGCGAAGCGCGCATTTGCTTTACTCATCCAGGATGGCTGTTGTTAACCATTCATTGTCCTGAGGGCCAGAGCTGACCGACATTCGTAGGGAACGACAAATCGCTGAACGCGCATAGCGTAGCGGCCGAAAGCCAGAATTTCCGCTCAAGCAGCTCGGTGACGGACTCTGTGCCGCGCTTGCCGTCCACCGTGTACCCGGTGGAAATGACCGGCACGCCACCGGGAGGGCAATCGAGATAAGCGTCGCGATGACCCGCCGGGTGATCCTACACGCCTCAAATCAATGGCATGGCCGAACGTTTCAAGGCCGCATCGCCGGTGGAGTGATAGGCATCAACCTCGCCGGCCATGCTGATCTTGCAGTCGTGCCGACCGGCTTTAACCGTGCCTACAATTGGCTACGACAGCAGGCGCTCCAAGGCATTTTCTTGCGTCAGAAGGTAGAGAACCCGATTGGTCTTTGCCCATCTCTCGCCAGCTGCTATTTTATCCCGATGATGTGTCGCAACCAGACAGCTAGCTGCCATCGGTGATCAGAGTTCCCCCATCCACGACGAGATTGTGGCCCGTCACGTACGCGCCCGCCGGCGACGCGAGGAAGAGTGCGCTACCTGCCACCTCCTCCATCTCGCCCGGCCGGCGCAAGGGCGTCATCTGCATTCGCCGCGCCATGAATGCATCGTCAGCCAGCAGCGGCGCTGACAGTTCTGTGCGGATGAGGCCTGGCGACAGGGCGTTAACACGCACATTGCGCGGGCCCCACTCGACCGCAAGGTTGCGGGCGAGCTGTGCCACGCCCGCCTTGGCCAGAGCATAGGCGTTGATCGCACCATTGCCGCGCAGACCCGACAGGCTGGCGATAAGGACTGCGGCCCCGCCGCCTGTCGCGGCGATATGGGGCAAGGCGAGATTGCACACGCGCACCTGGCTGCGCAGGTTAATCGCCATCACCCGATCATAATCCGCCATGTCGATCGTAGCGAACGGCCCCGCACGCCCGGTGATCCCGGCGTTGCAGACGAGAATGTCGAGGCGGCCGAAATGGGCCATCGTGCCATCGACCAGTGCATCAAGTTGCGCGTCGTCGGCCACGTCCGCCGCAATTGCCAGCGTATTCAGTTGCTCCCCGACCCTCTGGCTGTCTACGGCATCTTCGCTGGAGATTACGACATTCGCGCCATGGCCCTGAAGCGCCCGCGCGATGGCAAGGCCAATGCCCCGCGTCGATCCGGTAACGATCGCGACCCTGCCGGTAAGATCGAACAACGGCGTCAATGCTTGTCTTCGGGCTTGTCTTCGGGGAGCGGCTGGCCGTTGTGCAGATAGGCGGGCGCCTCGATCAGGATGAAGGCGATGCGGCAGGGCTTGTCGGTGACGTTGCGCCAGAGATGATTGGTGCCGCGCTGGATGATGACACCACCTTCCCGCACCGTCGTTTTGCGGCCATCGTCCAGTTCCAGCTCGACCTCGCCCGACATGACGATGCCATAGTCGATGCTGTTGGTGCGGTGCATCGGTGACTCCTTGCCTGGCAACATGTCGACAATGCGGATCACCGAGCCCTGGTTGAGGGTGAGGCCGGCGTCGCGCAAGCGGCCATCGGTCTCGTCATTATTGTCGGCCGGCACCGTGGCCGTCGTCCACAGGAGCAGGAAGGAGGCGTCGCCCGACGGGATCATCCGGGTTGGCGTGACATCTTCCGACTTGAAGATCGCCCGGCCGTCCGCGTCGTGGCCAGTGACGACGCGCTGGACCGGGGGAAGGCCGGAATCGCTGAGGTCGGTCATGATTGCTCTCCAGTATAGGCGATGACCTGCTGGTCGATGATGCCGAAGGGCGCGCGCCCGTCTGCGAGGCGGCCCTCCATGCGGACGCGGTCGCCAAAGCGCATGAAGGCGGTGCGGGCCGCGCCTTCGTCCACGATCTCGATCCCTCGCCGTTCGGCGATGCAGGAGGACCCGACCTCGCGGAAATTGGCGTTGGACACCGTGCCTGAGCCGATCACCGTGCCGGCCACGAGATGGCGGGTCCGCGCCGCGTGGGCGACCAGTTCATGGAAGCCGAACCCCATCGGTTCACCATTGGCGGCGCCAAAGCGCTGGCCATTCCAGTCGACCAGCAGGTCCATGGCAACCCGGCCATCGCGCCATTGGTCGCCCAGTTCGTCCGGCGTCACGGCAAAAGGCGCCATGGAGCAGGCAGGCTTGGCCTGAACCCAGCCGAAGCCGCTCTTCATTTCGGGACCGGCAAGCGCGCGCAACGACCAGTCGTTGATCTGAACGATCAGGCGGATATGCGCCATCGTATCGGCGGGCGTGCTGCCCATCGGCACGGCGTCGACGATGACGCCGAACTCACCCTCGAAATCGATGCCGAGAGTCTCGTCAGGCATGGGGACATCGTCATGCGGACCGTAGAAATGATCCGAGACACCCTGATACATCAGCGGCCGCCCGGTTTTTTCCGGAGTGATGCCGAGTACCTTGTCCATCAGCGCGCCATGGCTTTCGAACGCCGAACCATCGAGCCACTGCCAGGCGCGCGGCAGGGGGGCGGCGAGGTCGGCAGGATCGAGCGGATGCGGAAAATCGGTGATGGCGGCGAGCGTCGGCGCAACGTCCGTCCAGCTTTCGAGCGCAGCCTGGAGCGTGGCGACGGCGGGCTGCGCATAATGGCTGCCATCGGGCGACAGGACGACCAGTCGCCCGTCCCTGCCGCCATTCCTGATCGTCGCCAGCCGCATCGCTTCTCCTCTCGTTCTTGTCGGCAGAAGCGATGGGACAGGGCGGCGGCATGGTCAAAGCCAATTGATGGATAGTGGGCTTCCACGGTTTCAATTTGATCCGGGCCATCCATGCGGGTTTGTGATGCGGTGGATGAAGCTGCCCATGCCGGCGGCGCAACAGTCGAGAGGATCTGCATGTTCGAGCCCTTCCCCGGAAATTATGTCTGGAATCTCGCCACCAATCTGGCGCTGGTGTGCGGCGGCAATCATGGCGAGATCGACGAGGCGAACCGGCCCATCATTGAGGCCGCCAAGGCCGGCGCCGACGCCGGAAGCGCGCTGATGTTCGACAGCTGGCTGCGGGTGGCGGACCAGGTCGCGGCCAATGGCGCGGCGGACGAAGCGGCCGGTTATGCCTTGTCCGCGGGGACCAAATATCTGCGCGCTTCTGGCTATTATCTGGCGGCCGAACGGATGCAGAGCCGCGACTATGCGCCGCGCTGGGCCGCCTATGATCGCGGGCTGGAGCTGTACGCCAGGGGGGTGGCGCTGCGCGGGCTGCATGTCGACTTTGTCGAGATCCCTTATGAGGACAGCGCCTATACGGCGATCTTCGTCCATGACGGATCGGGGACGCCGCGCCCCACTCTGGTGTCGGTCAATGGCCTCGATTCCATGAAGGAACAGGTCAATATGGCAGGGCACGGCGCGTCCAATCTGGAACGCGGTATCAACACGCTGTTCGTGGACCAGCCCGGCACCGGCGAAGCGCTGCGCAAGCGCGGACTGACGGCGGTGTTCGATGCCGAACGCTGGGGATCGCCCGCCTTCGACTATCTGCTGACGCGCGACGACGTACTCCATGACCGGATCGGCATTTTCGGCCTGTCCTTCGGCGGCTATCATGCGCCGCGCATCGCCGCCAATGATCCGCGCTATGCATTGTGCGCGGTGATGGGCGCGAACCATGTCTGGGGCCGGCGCCAGCGCGAGCGGGTCGCCAATGAAGGCGAGAACCCGGTGCCCCATTATTGGGACCATGTGATGTGGGTGTTCGGCTTCGACAATCAGGCCGATTTCCTGGCCTATGCCGACCAGATCACGCTGGACGGACAGGTCGAGAAGATCAGGGTGCCCTTCCTGATCACCCATGGCGAGAATGACCGGCAAATACCCGCCTTCAACGCGCAGTTGAGCTACGATCAGGCGGTCAATTCCCCCAAGCGCACGCTGCGCATGTTCACGAAGGCCGATTTCGAGGTCGAGCATTGCGGCGCCGACAATGGCACGGGGATGCGCGACTATATCGCCGACTGGTGCGCGCAGACCTTCGCCGAGATGGGCTGATGGCCGATTTCACCTTCCACCATGGCGGGGTGAGCGTGCCCAGCCTGGACGCGGCGATCGACTGGTATGGCCGGGTGCTGGGCTTCGTGGTCGAAAAGCGCTTCTACATCGAGGCAGCGCGGTCCCATGCGGCGATGGTGCGCAAGGGACCGTTGCGGTTCGAGCTGTTCGAGGTAGAGGGCGCCGCCCCGCTGCCCGAAGCACGCCGCCATCCGCCATCGGACCTTAAGACCCATGGCAACAAGCATGTCGCCTTTAGGGTCGATGACCTGGAGGCGTTTCTGGTCGAGATGGAGGGCAAGGGCGCGGACATCGCCTTTGTTGTGCGCGAGGCATTCGGCAAGGGGTGTTTCCTGCGCGATTGCGCCGGCAACCTCATCGAATTCGTCGAGGAGCCGATCCCCTGAAAAGAGGATATCCGCCGCTTAACTTCGCACTTTTCCTGCCCTTTTCGGCATGATTGAACAAAAGCCGGAAATATGATTACGCCCGCCACGCCACCGAACAGTTTGAGGCGGCACGGATGGATATAAGGCAAAGGGCGTTCCGCAGGACAGGCCGGCACGACTGCCGGCCTGTCCTGCGGAATCCTTCATATGGCGTGTTCATCCGCTTCGCTGATATCAGCCAGCTTCCCTTCGACCGGCCGCTTGCCCGGCTGGCTCTTGCGATACGGTTCGAAGCTGGCGCGATCGGCGTCGAAGCTCATGTCCCAGGGGATATTGTCGCCGCGAAAGATGGGCGGGGCGTTGTTCGACCAGAGCAGCGAACCGAAACGGAAATCCCAGGCGCGCGGAACCCAGTTATCGTCCAGATAATCGGTGTCGGCATGATATTCCGCTTCCCCCGCCTTGCCCGGCATGTCGCAATAATAATAGATGGCCGACGAGATGCGGTGGCGCGATATGCCGCCCGAGCTGTTCATCGTCTGGTTCTTCCAGCCCTTCGCCTCCATGATGTTAGCACCGAGCATGACCTCGTCGATATCGTCCATGCCGAAGGCGATATGCATGAACTTGAAATGGTCGGGCGCAATCGGGAGGTCGCAATTAACCCAGAAAATCGAATGATGTTCGAACGTGCCGTCGGCGCGGGAAAAGATACCAGTGCCCTTGCTATGGTCGACATAGCGAAAGCCCAGATGCCGTTCGTAAAATTCGAAGCTGCCGACATAGTCGGGCGAGAAAAAGACGACATGGTTGATCGTCTTGGGGATGGCCTTGCGCCGCCAGATCCGGTGCTGGTTGAAGCGCGGATAGGAACCCGGCGTGTTGACCGGGCTGGTTTCGCTGATGACCAGGCGCTTGTCCCAGACCCGCAGGCCGATGGGCTGGCCGTCGGGGCAGGTGCAATGGACAGTGCCGTCGTCGTCGCGATGCACGGCGACCTCGGTCGCGAGGCTGGCGGCGATCCGATCCAGCGCATCGGGGCTTTCCACGCCCCAGACGGTTTGCTTCAGCCCATCGCCGGGGAAGGGATCGGGCGAAGGCAGCCGCGCGTCGCCATGGCGGTAGAGAATGACACGGGAGCCGGAGGCGAGGCGGAAAATCGACTGATGGTCATCCGCCTTTTCCAGCGGCAAGCCGAAATCGGTCCAGAAGCGGGTATGTTCGCCCAGGTCGGCAACCCCGAAAATCGCGCTCTCAACGCCCAAAATGCTCATGCATGTCTCCTCATCCTGACCATCATCATGGCGGCGGGGGCGACGGCGCGGAAACGCATTTCATGGGACGCTGCTATCGGTGGGGCGGATAGGTGGGGCGTTTGTTGGGGGGCTGGCATGTCCTCCCCTGCAAGGGGAGGTGGCTGGCGCAGCCAGACTCGATAACGGGAAACCCCTCCACCCGCTTCTCCGGTCCCCTCCCCTTGCAGGAGAGGATTGTTGGGGTTGCCCTAGCCCCGCCGGAACAGCAGGGTCAGCAGGAAAAGGATGGTGCGCCTGTCCAGCAACCGCAGCGCGGCGCGCGCTTCGGCGGGGGTCAGTTTGGCGACCATCGGCATGGCGCCGAAGATCTTTCCGCGGATGATGAGGGCGTTGCCGTCCCGCTCGATCTTGCGGACAGTCATCAGTTCCTTGTCCTGCGCGTCGAGGATTTTCATGACGGGCGGCTTGTTCGTAGTCATTGTACGGCTCCTGCGCAGACCTTGTCATAATCGATGCCCATATCGTCCATCATCTGGATCGCGGTGGCGCGGCCCGCGCCGAACACGCCGCCGCCCGGATGCATGAAGGGGCCGACGAGATAGAGGCTCTCGATCCCCGGCACGCGGAAATGGCCAAGGTCTGGCGTCGGGCGGTGGCCGACCGTCTGGTACATGAAGGGCGCGCAGCCATGAATGTCGCCCTTGACGAAGCTGGCGGGGCTGTCGCGTTCATGATCGAGCGGGGAGCGGACCAGTGAGCCGATGATATTATCCTCGTCCAGATTGCTGTAGAACAGGCGATATTGGCGCAGGCTTTCTTCTGCGATCTCTTCCTTCATCCGGTCCCATGCCGCCGGGCCGCCTTCGTGCAGGTCGTAGGGCGCGAAGGTCACCCCGTAGAAGATACCGCCCCCCGCCGGCGCGCGGCTGGGATCGTTGGCGGTGTTGTCGCCGCCCGCGATCAGGCGGCGGGGTGGCACCACGCCCCGGCGCAGATGATCGTAATCCAGCAGCATATCGCGCATCCTGTGGGTCTGGAGCAGTTCGGTCATCACCCCGCCCTCCCCTTCGCTCCAGCGCAGCTTGGCCTTTTCCTTGAGCGCCATGTGCAGCAGGTTGATCGAGAAGGTGGAGGGCGTGACCCGTTCTGCCCGTTGCAGCACGGGTTCAGGGGTTTCGCTGACAAAACGGCGCAGCACATGGGGGTGGATCGCGCCGATGACGCCATCCTTCGCCATGATCGTTTCGCCGTCGATCAGTTCCAGCCCCGTCGCCTTGCCCGACGAGACGATGACGCGCTTCACCTCCGCATTGCAGCGCACTTCGCCGCCCATATGTTCGATCGCGCGGACCAGCGCCTTGCTGAGTTCGCCGGAGCCGCCCTTGGGCATCGACACGCCATAAGTGTGGATGATGCCGGGCATCAGCAGCGCGCCCATGCCGGTGCCCAGTTCGTCGGGCATCTGGAGATTTTCGGTTACGAGCCGGACGATATGGATTTTCAGCCGGTCGCTCTCGAAATATTGGTTCACGACATCGAGCGCGGACCGCTGCATGACGTCGAGCAGGAAGCGGCCCTCATCCGACTGGTCCATCATCGCGACGAAGGCTCCTATCGGGAAGGGCGGCGCGTAAAGACCGCCCATGAACATCGGCAGCACGCCCTGGCTGATACCGACGAACTTGCGATAGGCGTCGGCATCGCGCAGGCTGTACTGCGCGATTTCCTGGCAGGTGCGGTCGAGATCCTTCCATGATCGCATCACGGTGCCATCATCCCAGATGCTGACATGCGGCAGTTCGGGATAGATATAGTCGAGGCCGAATTTGCCGATCAGGCCCAGCTCGTCCTCGCGGATCATCGGGTTGCCCTGGATCATGATGTGAACATTGCTATGTTCGTCATGCCAGTAGCCCGGCGTGATGAGTTCGCGGGTCGACACGCCGCCGCCGAAATGGGGCTTGCGTTCCAGGACCAGAACCTTCTTCCCCGCCTTGGCCATATAGGCAGCAGCGGTCAGGCCATTATGGCCCGCGCCCATGACGACGATGTCGTAATTGCTCATTGATGCTCTCCAAAGAAGGCGCGGAACTGGGCGATGCCAGGGACGTGGCTGGCGCAGCCGCCATCAGCGACGATCAGTTGGCCGGTAATGTTGCGGGCGGCGTCGGACGCGAGGAAAGCGGCGACCTGGGCAATGTCGTCCGGGTCGCCAAGCTGCTCGCGCAGGGTTTCCGCCTCCACCGCTTCGCGCAAGGGCGGCGGGAAGGCAGCGCGGAGTGCGGGCGTCATCGTCATACCGGGCGCGACCGCGTTGCAGCGTATGCCATCGGATCCGTGGCTGGCGGCGATCGAGCGTGTCATCTGGATGATCGCGGCCTTGGACGAACCATAGGCGGCCTGAATCAGATGCCCCTGCAACGCCAGATTGCTGACGGTGTTGACGATATTGCCGCGCGTGGCCCGCAGATGGGGGAGCGCGGCGCGGCAGGCGACCATGGTGCCGCGCACGTTGACGGCATAGGTGCGGTCCCACAGCGCCGTTTCCATATGCTCGATATTGCCATCCCGTTGCGCGATGTCGGGGCCGAGCAGGGCGGCATTGTTGTGGAGAATGTCGAGCCGGCCATAATGGGCGATGGCGGCGGCGATCATGGCTTGGGTCGAGGTTTCGCTTTCCAGATCGAGCGCGATCGCCAGCGCATCGGGGAGCGTCGCGGCCAGCGCCTGCGCTGCCTCGAACGCGATGTCGGCGATGGCCACCAGCGCGCCGCGCGCCGCCATCAGTTGCGCGGTGGCCGCGCCGATCCCGCCCGCTCCGCCGGTGATGATCGCTACCTTGCCGTCCAGACGGATCGCATCGGCCTGCATCGCTTTCTCCTCCCTTGCTCTTGTCGACAGGCATCATATGCTGCGCAGCAGAGGCGGGAAGACGGCACTTTTTTGTGCCCTCCAAAATGAGACCGATGATGATCTTCGACGATTTCTATCCGCACGCGCGCGTGGGTCTGGCCGCGCTGGCGCAAGATATGGCGGACCATGGCGCGCAGCGCGATGCGCCGATCCGGACCATCTTCGGCTTGCTGGGGGATCGCTGGTCGATGCTCGTCCTGTTGCTGCTGGCCGTCGCGCCGTTTCGCCACGCGGAATTGCGCAGGCTGCTCGACCGGCTGAGCGCGGAAGGCAGGATTTCTCAGCGGGTGCTGACGCTCAAATTGCGGCTGCTGGAGCGCAACGGGCTGGTGGCGCGATCGGTGAGCGAAGATGTCCCGCCCAAGGTAGGCTATGCGCTGACGCCCTTGGGCGCCGAACTGGTCGAGGAAGCGCGCCGGCTGCTGGGCTGGGTGCAGGCCAGCAGCGTGCAAATCAATCAGGCACGGGCGGCCTTCGACAGGATGGAGGACGTCTAACCGCGCGACTTGGGCGTCGAATCGCTCAGGAATTGCGCGGCCAGTTCCTCGCGCGATACGCGCGCCTCGTCCAGCGATACGACGGACGGATCGCGTGCCGGGACGGCGGGCATCTGCGCATAGGACATGATCCGTTCGACGACCCAGCGGATCGCCGGATCATTGTTGCTGGAAATATGCCACTGGATCGCCTCGCGAATGGGAGGGATGTCCATCGGCACTTCGCGCAGGGTCAACGGCAGATAAGCGGCCATGCGGGTCGCCAGCCGCCGGTGCATAGTCGCGATCCGGTCGGAGCCGATGACGAGGCCGGGAAGGGAAAGAAAACTGTGGGTTACGATCTCGACCCGGCGCTGACGCTTCTGACGACGCACGAACCAGTCCTCGAAAGCGGACACGCGAGCGCGGCCGAAGCGAGCGGTGACATGCCCAAGCTCGAAATAGAGTTCCTTGGTCATGGGCCCGGCCATCGCCGGATTGCCGTTCCAGCCGACGACGACATAATCGTCCTCGAACAATATCTGACTGGGGTGGTCGGCGGAAATCGCATAGTCGATGGTGATGAGCAGGTCGATGGCGCCGCGTTCAAGCGATTCCAGCAAGGCTTCGCTCAGCGACTGGATTTCGAACCGCATACCGGGCGCCTGCTGTTGCAGGTCGGTCATGGCCGCGGCCAGCAGCACTTCGGTGATATAGTCCGACGCCATGATACGAATCGTCCGGTCGGACGTGGCGGGATCGAACGGCGGCGGCACCGCGATGGTCGAGCGGATCTGTTCCAGAACGGCGCGGACCGGATCGACCAGCCCTTCGGCGCGGGCAGTCAGCACCATCTGCCGCCCCTTCTGGACCAGCAGATCATCGGCGAAATAGTCGCGCAGACGGCCCAGGGCAGAGGATGTGGCGGACTGGGACAGGCAGATGCGGTCCGCCGCCAGGCTGACGCTGCGTTCGGCCAGCAGCGCATCAAGCGCCACCAGCAGATTGAGATCCAGCCTGTCGAAGCGCATGTCCTGTCCTCCCTCAGCCTGCCGCTATGGCCGACAGCGCGTTGGCAACGAGCTTAGCAGGATCGCCGTCATGGGCAAAGCCGGCATGGTCCGCTGCCGGGGTGGCAAGCAATGGATGCGCGCCGAAGGCAGCCTCCAGCGCAGGGTCCGGGCGGTAGCGGACAAGATCGGGCGACACGCCGCATTGCCGCGCAACCTCGGCGGCCAGATCGCCCATGGCGATGCGCTGTGCGGGCAACGTCACGACGCGGGTGACGGGCATCAGCGCCGGGTCCATGGTGAGCGCATGGACCAGATTGTCGGCGCAGCGCGCGACCGACTGCGCCCAGATGGTCGCGCCTTCCGAGACCGGGCAGACGAAGGGTTCGCCCGCGCGCAGGGCATGGAACAGGTCACTCATGAAGGCAGATTTCATGCCCGATGGCCCCTTGGGCCGAGCGAGGATGCCGGGCAGGCGGACGCTGATCCCCTCTATCTCCCCGCGATGGTGCATCATGGCGACGGCGATCTCCATCATCGCCTTGTGCCCGCCATAGATCATGCGCGGGGCGAGCGGAGTGTCGTCGTCCACGCCACCGGCGGGCAACGGATCGCCAAACACCGCGATGGAGCTGGCATAAACGATGCGCGGCCTGCGCCCCGCTGCCTTCGCGGCATCGAGCAGGTCGTACATGGCGTCGATATTGATACGGCGGGACGCGGCGGGATCAGCCTCCGCCGCGCCGCCCGGAACGGTCGCGAGATGGACGAGCGCGCTGCATCCGTCGGCACAGGCTTCGGCACGGACGGACGGCGAAGCAATGTCACCCGCCACCGCGCGCGCACCAGCGGGGATGCCGCCTGCCACGCTATCCATGCCGACAACGCTCTCACCCGCGTCCAGCAGGCGTTGCACAAGCTGGCGGCCGACGAAGCCACCGGCTCCGGTCACGATGATCGTCATGGTTCAATATCTGTCCGCATAATGAGCACGCACATCCTCGCTATAGCTTCCGAGCGGATAGGCGAGCATCTGGCTGTTCCAAGCATCCCATTGCAGGCGCATGGCCTTCAGCCGCGCGGGATCGTCGGGCGCGAGATCGGCGCGTTCGCGCGCGTCGCTGGCGAGGTCGAACAGATGTTCCTTGTCGCCCAGTTTGAGATATTTCCAGTTGCCCTGGCGCAAGGCGGCCTGGCCATTGGCCTTGAACCGCCAGTAGAGGGTGCGATCGATGGGGGCAGCACGGCCGGTGAGTTGCGCCGACAGGTCGAGGCCGTCGAACGTGCCGGCCTTTGCGCCATTGCCTCCCGCCATGGCGAGCAGGGTCGGGAGGAAATCCATCGAGATCATCACCTGATCGCTGGTCGAGCCCGGGGCGATATGGCCGGGCCATCGGGCGAGCAGGGGTACGCGTATGCCACCTTCCAGCAGCTCGCCCTTGACGCCGGTGAAGGGCCAGGTTTCGGAGAAGCGTTCGCCGCCATTGTCGCTGGTGAAGATGATGATTGTATTCTCGGCCTTGCCGCTGCGCTCCAGCGCCGCCAGCAGCTTGGCGACATTTTGGTCCATCGCCTCGACCATCTCCTTATATTTGGCGAGGCTTCCGCCATTATAGTGAAAAGAGCCATCGAGCGTCGGCGCAACTGCGGCGTCCTCGCGCCCTTCCCAGGGCCAGTGCGGCGCATTGAAATGCAGGCTGAGAAAGAAGGGCTTATCGCCCGCCTGCTCGACCGTCTTCACAGCTTCGTCGCCGAACAGGTCGGTCAGATAGCCGTTGCGCTCGATCGGCGTGTCGCCTTGCGCAAGGCCGACGCCGACCGTCTTCTTTCCCATCACCATATGATGGCGAAAATAGTCGGCCGCGCCTTCGACGATGCCGAAAAATTCGTCATAGCCATGGCGGAGCGGCCCGTGGCGGGGCGGTTCGCCCAGATGCCATTTGCCCACCAGCTTGGTGCGATAACCCTGGTCGCGCAGGACCGAGGCGATGGTAGGTCGGTCGACCGGCACCCCGATGCCGTCCGGTGCGCCGGGGCCTAGCGGCTCCTCGACGCCGATCGGGAAGCGATATTGGTAGCAGCCCGTCAGCAGTGCAGTACGGGTTGGCGAGCAGATGGCGCTGTTGGCATAGCCCTGCCGGAACTGGATGCCCTGCGCACCGATGCTGTCGATCGCGGGGGTACGGATATGGTGCGATCCGGTGCAGGACAGGTCAGCATAACCCAGATCGTCTGCCATGATGAAGATGATGTTGGGGCGGACCTTGCCAACCGGCGCAGTAGCACCCTCCCCGCTCGCGGCCAATGTCCCGAGCGCGCCTACGCCGCCAATGAAAGCCCGTCTGTCCAACTGCATGATCGTCCTTCCGGAAGTGTCGGGAGCAGGACCGCCAGGCCCTGCTCCTTTACCCTATCCTCGTTTGCTTCAGAAATTCGCAGAGAAGCGCAGGCCATAGGTCTGCGGTGCCGTGTACCGGGCGACCGCCATACCGATCGGCGAGCGCTGGGGCGTAGCTATGCGGCGCTTATTCTCCAGATTGTAAAGGAAGGCGCCCAGCGACCAGCCGCCATCGGCCGCGCGCAGCGTGAGGTTGAGGTCGGTCTGCCAATAGGCGCGGATATGTTCGAAATCGAGATATTCGAACGCGCCCCATTGGTCGTCGCGCCAGGCGGTGGCGATATTGCCGACCAGTTCGAGCGAGCGGCCGAGCGGCACCACCTGTTCCGCGCCCAGATTGACGGTCCATTTGGGCGAATAGAGCAAGGGCTTGCCCGAACAGTTGAAGTCCTTGACCGGCGCGCCGCCGGCGGTCGCGCCGGTCAGGGTAAAGGGACAGGCGATATTGTCGCGGGGCGAGGCGGTATAGAGGTGCAGGTCGTCATAGGTGGCTTTGAGATATTGCACTTTGGCGTTCAGTGTGGTCGTCGGCGTCGCCTTGACGATGGCGTCCACGTCGAAGCCCTTGATCGTCGACTTGCCCGCATTTTCGTTGGAATTGATCAGCGTGCCGCTGGTATCGACCGTGAAATAGGTGATCTGCTGGTCCTTATACTTCCAGTAGAAACCCTCGACGTTCAACTGCACGCGATTGTCGAAGAAGCGGTTCTTCGATCCCACCGTGTAGGCCGTGATGAATTCCGGATCATAGCTCGACTTGCCCTCCGCCAGCTGGAAACCGCCGGCGCGATAGCCAGTTTCGACCGTGGCGTAGAGCAGGTTCGCCGGGCCGAGATCGAACTCCGCCGACGCCTTCCAGGTGACGCGCGAATAGCTGCCGCTGTCGACCACCGGATTATAGGTTTTGAGGATCGTGCCCTTGCCGTTCAGCAGCGCGAAGACCTGCGGGTTCGCCTGGTCGGTGCTGCCCGCCGCGATCCAGCCATTGCTGGCCAGCCAGTTGACCGTGTCGCCAGTCGTCAGGAAATTGGGATAGCGCGGCAGCGCATTGGGTGCCGCGCATCCCGCCGCGAAGGAGGCCGGCGGCACGATATTGGCGGGCGGCAGGCCACCGCAGAAGGTGATGAAATTGTTGATGATGCCGTCCATCGACTTTTTGTCGCGGGTGTAGCGCGCACCGCCGACCAGGCGGAAGCGGTCGCTGACATGGGCGGTCAGCTGGCCAAAGCCGGCCCAGCTTTTCGTCTTGTGGGTGTAGGACTGGATCGGCAGCACGAATTCCTGATTATATTCGTTCTGGGCGTCGATCCTTTCGTTGAAGTAGAAGCCGCCCAGCACATAGTCGATCATACCGACCGACCCGGCGAGGCGGGCTTCGAGGCTGTATTGTTTGTCCGTTTCGGCGCTATACGCCGTGTTGAACGCCGGGCCGTAGAAGAAGCTGTCGCCCTTCGACTTGCGGAAGGCGGGGACGAGCGTGAACGTCCCGATATCGGTCTTCCAGTTCAGTTCCGCATTGACGCCCCAATAGGTGTAATCGACCGACTGCTGCTGGTTCATCGCATTGAGGAAGCCGAAGCCCGGCGCGCCCAGCAATGTCCGTCGATAGGCGTTGGCCGCATCCGTGTTGAACCCTTCCGACGCATCGAACGGCCCCGGCGTGAAGCTATATCCCGATGGACCGGGCGTATAAGCGCCGATATAGCTGCCCCCCGGCCCGACGCCGCCGATCTTGGTCCAGTCCGCGCCGATGCGCAGGCTGATGGCGTCGGTCGGCTCGATCAGGAACTGGCCACGCAGGCCGGTCCGCTTCAGATCGTCACTGCCATCGCGGTTATAACCGTCATGGACCTGGCGCGTGGCGGCGACGCGGAGCGCACTGGTGTCGCCGGTCGCAAGGTTGAGATAACCGTCGACATTGACTGCATCATAATTGCCGAGGGACACGTTGAAGCCCGCGCCGTTGCGGCCCAGTTCCGGGCGAGCGGGAATGATGTTGACCGCGCCGCCGGTGGCGTTGCGGCCGTACAGTATGCCCTGCGGGCCTTTGAGCACCTCGACACGGGCAAGGTCGTAGAAGGCAGAGCCGAAAGCGCCCGCCGCGCGGCCCAGCACGACGCCGTCATAGCTGGGGGTGACGGCGGGGTCGTTATAGCTGCTGGACGTGATGTTGCCGACGCCGCGGATAAAGATCGAGGTGTTGGACCCGCCGCCATTGGTGACGGTGATGGCGGGGACGCTTTTGGTGATATCCTCCGCCTTGGTGATGCCCTGCTGGATCAGCGTGTCGCCGGTAACGGCGTCGATCGCGATCGCGGCCTTTTGCGCGCTTTCCGACTTGCGCTGCGCCGTCACGACGATTTCGTCGATACCGGCCGACGACTGGTCGGCCGCCTGTTCGGATACCTGCGCCCAGGCGTCCGGCATGGTGGCCATCGTTACGACGGCGGCCGTTGTGGCGAATAGAATCTTGCGCATTGCCCTCTCCCTGAATGGTTTTGATTTGGCGCAATATTGGTCGTTGAAACGGGTCGCTGTCGCATTGATTTTCTGGATGGGACCTATCTGCACGCGCGGACGATGGCGAAACGATCGCCCCGTCTATCCAGCTTTCCGATAGCAGATATTGAAGTAAAGGATTTTCGCGGCTGCCCGGCACTCGATAGCAGAAACAGTGAGAAGAGTTTCCGGGAGAGGCATGGTATCATGATTGCGGGCAAACATATATTGATCGTCGGCGGAGGCATTGGCGGCATGGCTGCTGCCATCCGTCTGGGCGAACTGGGCGGCAAGGTCACGCTGATCGACATCGATCCGGAATGGCGGGTCTACGGCGCGGGGATCACAATCACCGGCCCGACGCTCCGCGCCTATCGGCGCCTTGGCCTGCTCGACGCGATCAAGGAAGAAGGCGCAATCGCCAAGGGATCGACCATCTTCCGCCATGACGGGTTGCGCTTGCAGCAACTGGATGAACCCGCGCTGGAGGAAGGGCTTCCTGCGACCGGCGGCATCATGCGGCCCAAATTGCACCGCATCATGCAGGCGCGAGTCAAGGCGCTGGATACCGATATTCGCTTGGGCCTGTCGGTCAGCGCGCTCGAAAACCGCGATGGCGGCGTGGACGTGACCTTCACCGACGGGACCCAAGAGCGCTTTGACCTAGTGGTCGGCGCCGACAGCATCTATTCGGCGGTGCGGCGCATGGCTTTCCCGCACATGGCCGAGGCGCAGCCCACCGGCCAGGGATGCTGGCGCGTGTCGATGAAGCGCCCGCCGACGCTGGAGAGCGGGGAGATTTATCTAGGCCATCGCTATCCCGCAGGCATCAATCGTTGCGCGCAGGATATGGTCTATCTGTGGATGCTGACGCCGCATGAACATCGCGAAGTCCATTTCACCGACGAGGAACTGTTCACCAGATTGCAGGAAAATCTTGCCGATTTCGGCGGCAACATCGCTTGGGTGCGGGAGAATATGACCCGTAACGACTGGATCAACTATCGCCCGCTCGCCGCCGCCTTGCAGCCTGGACCCTGGCATATGGGGCATATCGTGCTGCTGGGCGATGCCGTCCATGCGACCACGCCGCACATGGCGTCGGGCGCGGGCATGGCGGTAGAAAGTGCGCTGGTGCTGGCGGAGGAACTGGACCGGGCGGCTACTATAGAGGCTGGTCTGGAAGCCTATGAAGCGCGACGCTACGACCGGTGCCGCCATGTCGTGGAGACCAGCATCGCCGTCGGCAGGATGCAACTGGCAGGCGATCCACCCGAAGCGATCGGTGCGGCGCTGGGCGCGGGACTGCACCGGCTGGCGGACGATTATTGAACGCGGCGAAAGGCCCGGCGGACGCAACCGCCGGGCCTTTCCTTATTCGGCGGTCCAGCCGCCATCAACGACCAAGCTGGTGCCGGTCATCAGCGCGCTGGCGTCGGACGCGAGGAAGACCACAACGCCCATCAGATCCTCGACCGTGCCGAGCCGCCCCAGTTTGATCTTGTCGAGCACGCTGGCAAGAAACGCCTTGTCCTCGAAAAAGGGTCGCGTCATCGGGGTTTCGATGAAGGTCGGCGCGATCGTGTTGGACCGGATACCGTGCGGCGCCAGGTCCAGCGCCATGGCCTTGCTCAGCCCCTCCAGCCCCCATTTGGACGCGCAATAGAGCGAGCGACGCGGGCCGCCGACATGGCCCATCTGCGACCCCATATGGATGATCGATCCGCGCAGGCCCGCAGCGATCATGCCCCGCGCCACGATCTGCGCGGCAAAGAAGGCGGCGCGCAGGTTGAGGCCGAGCACCGCGTCATAATCCTCCTCACTCACCTGGGTGAACGGCTTGGGGCGATTGGTCCCGGCGTTGTTGAGCAGAATGTCGAAAGGGACGAGCGCGCCGAGCGCCGCGGTCATGCTTGCCACGTCATTGACGTCGATACGGACCGCCTCCGCCTGGCCACCCGCCGCGCGGATCGCCTCCGCCCCGGCCGTGATCTCTTCCCCGCTGCGGGCGGCAAGCGTCACATGCGCGCCCGCCTGCGCCAGCGCGGCGGCGCAGGCGAGGCCGATGCCTCGCCCTGCACCCGTCACCAGCGCGCGCCTGCCATCCAGCCGGAAGCTGGGCGTCGTTGGCAAAGCCTCCATCGTCAGGCGGC
This sequence comes from Sphingobium sp. V4, assembly GCF_029590555.1. Lineage (NCBI taxonomy): Bacteria > Pseudomonadati > Pseudomonadota > Alphaproteobacteria > Sphingomonadales > Sphingobiaceae > Sphingobium > Sphingobium sp. V4. Next base: position 499,709 of record NZ_CP081002.1, read on the forward strand.
CGTCGCCGGCGTGGGTTCGGCCGCCCCGGCATAGGGGACGTCGCGGCCGCCATAGCGGCGGACCCGGATGTTCGCCTGCTCACCATGGCCAGAAAAGCCTTCGAGCGCGCACAGGCGGCTGCAATATTCGCCGACCAGCGCCGATGCTTCGTCGGTCATGACCTTCTGATAGGTGCAGGTCTTGATGAACTTGCCGACCCACAGCCCGCCGGTGTAGCGCGCCGCCTTCTTCGTCGGCAGCGTGTGGTTGGTACCGATGACCTTGTCGCCGAAGCTGACATTGGTGCGCGATCCCAGGAACAGCGCGCCATAATTGGTCATGTTCTTGAGGAAATAATCAGGATCAGCGGTCATCACCTGGACATGTTCCGACGCGAGATCATCGGCGATGCGGACCATTTCCGCATCATCCTCCGCCACGATCACTTCGCCGAACGTCTCCCATGCCTTGCGCGCATAGTCGGCGGTGGGCAGTATCTGTAGCAGCCGCTCGACCTCCTTCATCGTCTCGCGCGCCAGCTTCTCGGAAGTGGTCAGCAGCACGGCCGGGCTGTCGGGGCCATGTTCGGCCTGGCCGAGCAGGTCGGTGGCGGCCAGTTCCGCGTCGCAGCCGATCTCGTCGGCAATCACCAGCGTCTCGGTCGGCCCGGCGAACAGGTCGATACCGACCCGGCCGTAAAGCTGGCGCTTTGCTTCGGCGACGAAGGCGTTGCCCGGCCCGACGAGAATATCGACCGGGTCGATGCTCTGAGTGCCGAGCGCCATCGCGCCGACCGCCTGGATGCCGCCCAGTGCATAGATGGCGTCCGCGCCCGCCATGGCCTGCGCCGCGACGATCGCGCGGGCCGGCTGCCCCTGGAAGGGCGGCGCGCAGGTGATGACCCGCTTCACGCCTGCGACCTTGGCGGTGATGACCGACATATGGGCGGATGCGAGCAGCGGATATTTACCCCCCGGCACATAGCAGCCGGCCGAGTTGAGCGGCAGATTCTTGTGGCCCAGGATGACGCCCGGCATCGTTTCGGCCTCGACGTCGTGCAGGCTGTCGCGCTGGATCTGCGCGAAGTTGCGAACCTGGGTCTGGGCGAATTCGATGTCCTTGCGCTCCTGCGGCGACAGGCTGTCGACGCAGGCGTCGATTTCTGTCTGGCTCAGGCGATAATCGTCCCGCTCCCAGCCATCGAATTTGATCGACAGGTCGCGCACCGCTGCGTCGCCACGCTGTTCGATGTCGGCCAGCGTCGCTTCGACGATATCGCGGACCTTCCGGTCGGCATCGGCCTTCGCCTGTGCGGTCGCGCCCCGCTTAAGATATTGTGCCATATGTTCGTCCTTTCTTATGGGGCCATCCGAGCCCGAAAATGAGTCAGAATCCGCCGATCGCGGGTTCGATGTGGAAGACGTCAGGCGTCGCCTTGAAAAAGGGACCAGCCAGCGCGCGCCAGGCCTGGAAGCCGTCGGACGCGCGGAAATCGACCATGTGCGCGTCGACGCTGTCCCAGCCCACCACCAGTAGATAATGACCCGGCCGATCGACCGCGCGCTCCAGCGCAAAGCTGCGGCAGCCGGGCGCGGCACGGAAATGGGGCTGCGCCTGCGCGACGGCCGTCTCGAAATCGGCGGCTTGGGCCGGATCGATGTCGATCCGGGCAATTTCCTTGATCATGTCCATTCCTTCCTTCGTCGCATCACCAGGCAGTCGCGCCCGCATCGACCGCCACGTCGGCGCCGGTCACATAGCGGGCCTCGTCCGAGGCCAGCCACAGCGCACACCAGCCGATGTCGTCGGGCTCGCCCAACCGCTTGAGCATGTTTTTCGCCAGCACCGTTGCCTCGAACGCCGGGTTTTCCGCCAGATGGCGCCCCGTCGCTGCGGTGCGAATGAAGCCGGGCGCGATGCTGTTGGCACGGATATTATGTGGCGCGCCCTCCATCGCGAGTTGGCGAGTCATCGCCAGCACCCCGCCCTTGCCGGCGCAATGGGCGAGCGCTGGAGAGCCTTCGAGCGCGTGGCGGGCATTGGCCGAGGCGAAATTGATGATGGAGGCATGGCCGCTTGCCTTGAGCCAGGGCCAGGCGGCGCGGGTCGCGAGAAAGACGATATCGAGTTCACCCGATAGCGTCGCTCTCCAATCGGCATAGGAAAGCGCCTCGATCCAGTCGAAGATGGCGAAGGCGGCGGCATTCACGAGAATGTCGATGCGGCCATGATCGGCGCCGATCCTGTTGAACAGCGCATCGGTCGCGGCTTCGTCCAGCAGGTCGCAACTCTCGTCCACGCCTGCCCGGTCGACGCCGATGACATGCGCGCCTTCCGCAGCAAAGATGCGCGCGCAGCCCTGGCCGATGCCATTAGCCGCACCTGTGACCACCGCCACCTTGCCCTTCAGCCGATCAGCCATGGACGATCATGCTTTTCACCGGCTGTGCACCGCGACGGAGCGGCGCTAGCAACGCGATACCTGCGCCGACCAGCGCGCCAACCGACATCAGCAGGAATGCCCCCATCAAGCCGCCGGCCTGACGCCCCAAGAGCGTGACGACGACGGGGCTGAGAAACTGGCCGAAGGCAAAAGCGCTCTGCCACATGCCGGCACCCCGTCCACGTACCTCGAACGACAACAGGCTCATCGACCAGACCAGCAGCGTGGGCAGCAGCAGGCCAGCGCCAACTTGATTGAGGAAGCAGCCGACAAGGAAGGGCGTCGGGCCCTTTGCCAGCGCCATGGTCGCAAAGCCCGCCGCGAGCAGCGCGAATTCAATGAGCAGCAGGCGGCGAATGGGCCAGCGTCCGACGCGAGAATAGACGAAGGTGCCCAGCGGCACGCCGATGCTGGCGATCGATGTTAGCAGGCCGATTCGGGCGGGATCGGTCAGGCCCAGATGCACCAGCCCCGACGATGCCTGAATCTGCACCGTGTAGAAGAAGATCGAGCCATAGACGGTGATCGCCAGGATTATCATCATGCGCCGCCAGGGGAAGCCCCCATCAGCGACAGGCGCCGCCACCCCCGCGGGACCGCTACGCTCCCCCTTCGGCTCCCACGTGAAGCGCAGCACCAGCGCGAACATCAGCAGCGCGGACGCATAGACCCAGAAGGGCATACGCCAGCCGAACGCGCCAAGCTGGCCCCCGATGTTGAAGAAGAGCAAGGCCGACAGGGACGCGAAGGCGGTCTGTCCCGCCAGCCATTTGTCGCGCGCTGCGCCGGTGAAATAATCGCCGATCAGCGTGGTGGACAGTACCATGATCAGCGCCTCGGACAGCCCCACGCCGACGCGCGACGCCAGGATGGCGGGAAGGCTGGTGAGGAATACCGGCGCGACGCCGGTCAGCGCATAGAGCAGGAAGGCGGCCAACAGCAGGCGGCGGCGGCCGAAATGGTCCCCCAGTAGTCCGGCTATCGGCGAGAGGAACGCCACGCAGAGCGCCGGAACGGTCAGGATCATCGGCACCCAGAATTCATATCCGGGCACTGCACGATAGGCGTGCAGCAGTTGCGGCAGAATGGGTGCCAACAGGACGATCGCCATGGTCGACAGTGTGATCGGCAACAGCAGCGCGATTCCCGTCAGCGGGCCGGGCATAGGGTGGGAAAGGGTTTCGCCTGCCATGCTGCTAATCGCTCCGCCGCAATATGGTGCAAGCGCGCATCGTCTTTTCCCCTCCGCGGTTTTTCTGGGGGGCAGGATCATGCCGCGGGGCGATCCGGTCAAACCGAAACGATGAAATCGACCTATTCATGGAAGTGCGCCGCGATCCGGGCGCTTGCAACATGTCGGCATCGCGGCGAATGTCCCACCATGTCCGCGCCCGCTTCCGTCTCTGTCCCGTCCGCCAATGGCAAGCACCGCGCCGCCAACGCGCGCAAGGCCGCGCTGATCCATCACGCCCGCGAACAAATGGCCGTGCATGGCGTTCAGAACGCGAGTCTGAACGACATCATCCGGCTCGCCGGCGGATCGAAGGCCACGGTCGTCAAATATTTCGGTAACAAAGCGGGGCTGTTCGCTGCAGCCATGGCGCTGACGGCGCAGGAAGTGATGGCGGAGCTGACGCTGGACACCGGGGCGGAGGATCGGCTGGAACCTGCGCTACAGAGCCTGCTGCGCGGGTTGCTCGCCTTCTACCTGCGGCCGGATTCGCTGACGGTCTATCGCGGCGTGATCGCGTCGGCTGATGCGGCCGAGGGATTGGGTGACAGTTTTTATCGTGAGGCGCATCTTCTGGTGGTCGATGAAGTTGCGGCTTTCCTCTCGAAATGGGTCGGACGGGGCATCCGCGCCGACATCAACCTGCAGGACTGCGCCGGACGCCTGACCCACATGATCCGCAGCGATCTGTATGAGCGGCGACTGCTGGGATTGGTTCCGCCACCCGATGAGGCGGCAATCGCACGCCAGGCCGCCACGACGGCAGCCCTTTTCCTGAACGGAGTGGCGGAAGGCAGCGCGCCAGCCTAAGCCCCACTTGACTCGACCCGAAACCAAAGTGTACCAATGGTACATAACATGGCCGGGCCTGCACAGCCGGCGGGATGAGGAGTATGTGATGGCTTATCTGAAAAACGCCTGGTACGTTGCCGCCTGGGACCATGAGGTGCCCGAAGGCGGTATGCTGTCCCGCCGCCTGCTGGGCGACCCGATCCTGTTTTTTCGCGATGAAGCCGGCGTTGTGAAGGCGCTCCATGGCGTGTGCCCGCATCGTTACGCGCCGCTCGCGCGCGGCAAGCTGGTCGGCGACATGGTCCAGTGCGGCTATCATGGCCTGGGCTTTGGCACCGACGGCGCCTGCGTTCACAATCCGTTCGGCGCGCCGCCCAAAAATATGAGCCTGCGCCCCTATCCGGTCATTGAGTTGCACAGCGCGATCTGGATCTGGATGGGCGAAGCGGACCGCGCGGACCCAGCGCTCATCCCCGATTTCGGCTTCAATGATCCTGAGACGGCCTGGGTTGGCAAGGGCTATCTGAACGTCAAGGCGGGCTACGAACTGGAGATCGAGAATATCCTGGACCTGAGCCATGTCCAGTTCCTGCATCCGACCACGCTCGGCAGCGACAAGGTGTCCGAAGGCATCTACACCTGGAAGCAGGAAGGTGTGGAAGTCTGGTCGAACCGCGACATCCATGGCGAAATGATGACGCCCGAACTGGCGGAAGCCATGGGGATCGACCCTGACGCCCTGGCCGACCGCTGGATCAACGTCCGCTGGAACGCGCCGGCCAACCTGGCGATATTCGCCGGTGCGGTGACGAGCGGCCGTCCCAAGGCGGAAGGCCGGGAAGCGCCGACGGCGCATCTGTTCACCCCGGAAACGGCAACCAGTTCGCACTACTGGTATTCAATCGCCTTTCCCAAGGCCATGGGTCCGATCGGCGACCAGATGGCACAGGAGCAGGTCCGCTTCCTGAGCGTCCCGTTCGAACTGGAAGACCTGCCCATGCTCGAAGATCAGCAGGCCAATATCGGCGACCGCGATCTGCGCACGATGAAACTGGGCTGGCTTCCGGGCGACGCAGCGGGCGCGCGGGCACGCAATCTTCTCTATGCGCGCATCGACGCCGAAGTCGCGGCGAGAGAAATGACGACGGAAATGGCCTGAAAAGCCTGCTTCCGTCCTTACAGCCCATAGAATTTCCCTTGGCGCGGATAGGCGGGTTTCGCTGCTTCTATGAACGCCCTACCTTCGTACTCGGTCCAGGGCTGCAGCGGCCCCTCCGCTGTTCATTGCGAGGAACATCCCGAAGCGGGAGGCCGATGGCCCTTCTTCCTGCGGGATTTTCGCGACGACGTCCCGCGAAGTAATATCGGCCAACCGAACGAAAGAGCTTTGCTATGCGTGGCCGCCCGCGGAAAGCTGCCCGATCGAGAGCCGATAAATCGTCGCTGGTGCAGGACATTCCGCACCTCTTTCCCCAGGCTCGGACGTCTGCCGATCCCCAGAAAAGCTGGAATAGAAAAGTTGGCGTAGGGTTTCGCCCGCCGAGCGCCTCACCTATCGCTTAACGTCGGCTCGGCCAATCGTGCCCGAACCGATAAATGGACCCAACGCGCGATAGGTTCCGTTGATAATGCGTGCGTTGTCCGGCATAACGGGCCTTACCCCACAAGGATCCACCTTGTAAAATGCCAATACGACAAGCAAGGTCAGAACAATAGCGAATCCGCTATATATAAATCCGGCGTAGAAATACCCGCTTGTCGATTCAGTGAATATATCGCTGTCTCTCGGCGGAGTCTTTCGTCGAGCCTGCTATTGTAATGCCATGCGGTGATCGCGCAGCGTCGGAGCCACCCTATGGGAGTATTCGAGCTTTCGTTCATTTTACTTTTCCGTCTTCCGCCGCCTTCAGCACCCGCAGCACGTTGCCGGACCAGATTTTCTGGATATCCGCCTCCGAATAGCCCGCCTTCAGCAAGGCGTTGGTGATCTTCGGGAGGTCTACCACATCCTCAAGACCGACCACGCCGCCGCCGCCGTCCCAATCCAGGCCAATGCCGACATGATCCGGTCCCACCACCCTGAGCGCATGGAGCATATGCGCCATGAAATTGTCGAAGGTCGCCTTGTCCGTTTCAGGATAGAGCCGATCGATCTCCTGCCGCTCGGCCAGTAGTTTGGCTCGCTTTTCGCGCGAGAGTTGCGCGTCCTCGCGCATTTGCCCCATAAGCGCCGCCATCGCCTTCTGGCGCTCCGGATTGGATCTGGACGCGCGCAGATAGGCGCCATAGGCGTTCATCTGGATCACCCCGCCCTGTGCCGCGAGCGCTTTCAGATGCGCGTCGTCGATGTTGCGCGGATGATCATAGATCGCCTTGCAGCCTGAATGGGTGAGCAACACCGGCGTCCTCGACAACATAAGAAGATCGTCCAGCACCTGATCCGAACTGTGCGACCCGTCCGGTACAATGCCGAGCCGGTTCATCTCCGCCAGCAATTCCTTGCCCAGCGGGCTGAGGCCGCCATAGCGCGGCTTTGTCGACGGATCGGTGGAACTGTCAGCAAACTGGTTATGCGCAAAATGAGCAAAGCCCGACACGCGCACGCCCATGTCATAAAAGGTCTTGAGCAGCGACACATCCTCACCCAGCGGATAGGCGTTTTCGATCGACATATAGACGACTCGCTTACCCGCCGCCCCGATCGGCGCGGCGTCCTTCGACGCTGTCGCAAGCTCGAAATTGGAAGGGTCCGCCGCGACCATCGACCGGATCGCCATACCGCGCAGCAGCGCGAAGTCGCGCGATTGGCGGAAGCCGTCGACCGTCAGCGCCCCCTGCGGCGTGTAGATCGCCCAGAAACCGCCGTCCAACCCGCCCTTCTTCATCCGGGGCAGGTCCACCTGGGTGTAGTCGGTATGCACTTCATGCCCCTCCTTGATCGACCAGCCGGGCAGGTCGAGCGAAGCGGGCGTGTCGAGATGACTGTCCAGTGTCAGCATCTTCTGATGCAGCTGATAAACCTTCTTCGACACTTCTTGCGCTGCCGACGCGATCGGGAGCAGCGCGACCAGCGCTGCTCCGGTAACAAAGGAAAGCCGCATCAGATCTCCCCGGAAATGGTGAACTGGAAGGTGCGTGGGGACAGCGGCCGGAACGCCCCGTCGCCAGACACCGCCGAGGATATGAAGGAGAGCGTATCCTTGTCGAAAATATTGTCGACATTGAATCGCGCCTTGAGGCTCTTCAACGGGCCGACGCTGAAGCCGTCGCCAATGTCGACATAGGCGCTGAACACCGTATAGCCCGGCACGCTCGATCCCGTGCTGTTGGTGAAGGTCGACCAGCGCTTACTGGTATATTTGCCGGAGAAATTGGCGACCAGCCAGCTTGCCGGTTCCACCGTCACGCCGCCGCCGACGATCCATTTCGCGCTGTCTGGCAGGAATTTTCCCGCGATCGGGATCACGGTCGACGCGATGATGTCATCCTTGAACTTGGCGTTGTTGTAGGTGACGTTGAGGTTGCCATAGGCAAAGCCGTTCAGGAAAGCGGGCTTGTAGGTGCCCGCAAATTCCGCGCCATAGGCCCGGACCCGGCCGACATTCTGGTAGAAGGTTTCGGTTGATGCCCCGCCGCCTTCGACAAAGGTGGTGATTGACTGAATGCGGTTGGCGAACTTGGTGTAGAAGGCCGCGAGCGAGGCATAGAGCTGGCCCTGATTGGTGCGGATGCCCAGTTCCATATTCTTCGAGCGTTCGGGCTCGGGCTGCGGCACCAGCGCAGACGTGCCGGGTCGGGTGACGGCATAAATGTCGTCCATCCCCTTGGGCAGTGCCATATTCTCCGCATAGGAAGCAAAGACCTGCGACCGGCCGTCCAGCTTGTACAGCAGGCCCGCCATCGGCAGGAACATGTCGCGATAATGGGCGCTGTTGGTCGACGGACCCCAGCCCGGCACGCCGACGCCATTCACGACGCGATAATAATCATCAAAGTCGCGATAGCCGCTCAGTCGATAATCCATCATCAGCCCCTTGAAGCCGAGATCGAGCACCAGCCGGTCATCGGCCAGCTTAATCGTGTCTTTCAAAAAGATTTGAAGGGTATCGCGCTGCGAGCGATAGTCGCGGCGCAAATAGACCAGTTCGTCCAGATTGGGCGCGCTGTCGGGCGCGCCATCGGTGGTGTTGTAGCGCGCCTGGGTGCGGTGATATTTGTCGACCTCGGCCCAGGTGCCCGCTTCCAGCGCGTTGCTTCCGATGTCCCAGTGCAGTCTGCTGGTGATGCCATAACGGTCGCCGCCGACGCCGGAGAGGCCATATTGCACGCCCTTGGGTGCGTTGACCGCCAGCCCCGCCTGACGCTGCGGCGAGTAGCGGCTCAGCGAATTGGCATAGCCGTCAGGCGACACGCCATAGCCGTCCTTATCTTCCCAATAGACGGTGGATTCCGCCCAGACGCCGTCCGCTATGCCGATATGGAAGGTTGCACCATAGAGCCGGTCCTTGCGGACGTTGATCGCCAGATTATAGACGGCAGTGTAGGCGGCGTTGGAATAATAAACCCCCGGTGCCGTAGCGAGCGGCGCGAAACCGACCGTCGTGTTCGGCACATTTGCGATATAGGCATAATCGCGGCCACACAGGCCAAGCGCATTTTTCGCGGTACAGTTATATTGGGCGCGGGTGATGGTGGGCGAATCATAGTCGAAGAAATCGTTCGACACGAATTTGAACCGCGCCCAGCTGTCGCCGCCCAGATCGGCGTGGATCTGCCCTTCCCAATGTTCGCGGTCCACGGTGCCGGGGCCGCGCCACAGGTCGCTATTGAGCTTAGTGCGACTGACATAGCCTTGAACGGACCGACCTGCCCGGTGCTGGCGCGGATGAAGGTGCGCTTCATGTCGAAATCGCCGAAGCTTTGCGACACGAACAGGCCCATCTCGTCCTGCGGAGCGATGCTGTTATATTGCACCACCGGGCCGAGCGAGGAATAGCTGGGCAGACCGACATCCCCTGCGCCGACCGAAGCGACGACCGCGCCCAGATTTTCATTGTCGACATACCGGAATACCGGGCTGCCGCCGAATGCGTCGCTGCGCCCGGTCGGAATACCATCCACCACGAACCCGATCTGGTCGAGGTTGAACGCGCGGGTCTGGACACTGTTGCCGAACTCGTAAAGGCCGAGCGCACCGTCCGTCTGCACGTTGAAACCGGGTAACTGCTCCAGCATCTTCAGTCCCGAAATACCCGATGGTGCCGACAGCAGCGCCTCGCGCGTAACCGCGACGACATTGCTGATTTTGTCCTCGCCAATCGCTTCGGAAGATTGCGAGACCCTGCGACCTGTGACAGTAATCGCGTCACTCTCCTCGACCGCAGCCGGATCCTGTGACCAAGCGGCAGAAGGGAGGCCTGCCACGGAGCAGGAGAGTAGCAGTGCCGCACGAGAGGCGCGACGGACATTAGAGATCGAAGGCATGTTGGCTCCCTTATGGCCCGTCTAGCGGGCGTCACGAGCCTCTCAGGAGCGCATTCCCAAGGGTGCGCCTATCCACTCCGGTCTCTGCTCTCCTGGCAAATGTTCGGTCCGCCGGATGAGTACATAACATATGCGAATCGAAACGAAGCGATTGGCAAAATCCGCCACTTATACCAACCCGCATTGATCACGACCCATGTGCCCATCTGCGGCGTCCGATCGTCATGATACGCCACGGCTGATCAACGAGCCTGTTCCAGGCTTTGCAGCAAAGGTCGATGATGTTGTCGTGGGACGTGAAGATCCGGTTGGACAGCCAGTTATCGCGCATGAACTGCCAGATATTTTCGACCGGGTTGAGCTCCGGACATTTCGGCGGCAGGGGAACGATGCTGATATTCTGAGGCGCGTCCAGCTTTCCGGTCATGTGCCACCCGGCCTGATCCATCAGCAGCACTCAGTGGGCGCCAGGTTCGATGGCGAGCGATATCTCCGCCAGGTGCAGCGACATGGTCTGGGTGTTGCAGAACGGGAGGACCAGGCCCGCCCCCTTGCCAAGTTCGGGGCAGATGGTGCCGAAGATGTAGGCTGATTTCGTCCTCTGATCTTTGGGCGCCGACGGCCGGGTGCCGCGCCTGGCCCAGCGGCGGGTGATCTTGTTCGCCAGTGCGATCGCCACAAGCATCCGCGGCTTCCTGGCTGAGATGCGCGCCAACCACGATCCTTTTTCAATCGTTTTGCACCCCCCAGCTGGTTCAGGCGTTACATCGCGCCGATGATCAGCAGCCGGCGAATGTCGGACTGCCCAGCCTTGGACATTCCCCCGAGCCGCTCTTTTCCTCCTGAAAAGAACTGACGTGGGACCAAGCCGAGCCATGCAGCAAAGTCACGTCCACATCGGAAGCTTTCCATCGGTGGTGCGAAGGCTTCGATCGCTAAGGAGGTCAGTGGCCCAACACCAGGTATCGTTTGCAGTCGGCGCGCGGTCTCGGCCGCCGCGGCGAGGTCTATCGTTCGACTCCTCAATTGAAGGAGTCGAAAGGGACTGCCTGTGCCGGGGCCCGCTCAAGCCAGGCGCTTCGTCGGCATGATCAGCGTAATATCAAATCTGGGCGCCACTCCCGCGCAGCGGACTCGTACAAGTCCCCGTTTCGACGGCAAACGGACCTCCAACTCGTATGTTTTATGTCCTTATCGGCCCAGCAATCGGCGTTCCAACAGCGCCTGCATATCTCGCCGACCATCCGCAATGAGGAGAACAATTACGCGGTTCCCCGTCACACGGTAGATCAGCCGATAGGGATGGAGGAGAAGCTGCCTAAATTCCCTAATCCCGAGTGCTTCCAGTTCCTTCGGCACGCTGCCGCGGAGCGGGAATTGCTCCAGCGCTTCGATCTTCTCCAAGAATTTTTCCAGGAGCGCCGCAGCGTCATCGCTGGACCGATGGTCGGAGAGATAGTCGAATATTGCTTCGAGGTCGGCTTCCGCACCGTGGGTAAGCTCAACTTCATACCGTCCGGTCCCTGTCAACTGGACGCAGCCTTCTTCCTGAGCCGAGCAACAACCGAGCGTGCGGGCTTCGTACGCCCCGCTTCGATATCCTGGTTTCCGATCGCGAGCAACTTGAGGAGCGCCAATGCCTCCTGCGTTTCCTCAAAGGTCGCAACATCTTGGATGACAGCCTTGGCTTCGCCATTCTGCGTGATTACCAGCGGCTCACGCCGTTCTGCGAGGTCGAGCAGCACCTCAGCAGCATTCGCCTTCAAATAGCTGATTGGCTTCACCTGACTCGAATATCGCATGCACGACCTTAAAAGACCAAATTCGAACTAAATATAGTCCGATCGCTGACACGCCGCAAGGCCGACAGAGCACGGTCAATGAAAATTCCCGTTCTTCGCCAGGGGTCGTTCCTGCACCTGACCGATATGCAAATCAGGCGCGAGGATATCGCGCGCTGAAAAGCATTCTCGGAAAGAACGACTCCCGGACCTGTAGTCTTTGTTGCCGTCACACTGGCGCCCGATCTGTCTCGGGCGGTCAAATGGCTGTCTAGCGGGCTTCCAGCGCGCGATGCGCTCGTGCCATGAATGACGTCACCTCGTCCTTGCTGAGGACATGCGTGGGCTCATAGGATATCCCTCGCCGGCGGGCCAGCCGCCATTCGTCGACATACAGCGCCTTTTCCGGCCCGAACTGTTGATGGACGAAATGCGCGAGCTGGGCCGGGCCTCGGGCGCCATAGGCTTCACGGAACAGCGCGATATCGACGATCTGCGATCCCATCATGACCCAGAGATGGTTGATCCCGGGCGTCAAATTCTTTGCGTTGTCCAGCGCGTCGGCCAAGCGCAGATCATCCTCGAACGCATCGTGGCCTTCGATGCGAAGCCGACCGGCCACCACCTGAAAGGGTGCCTCCCAATCGCCGAGCAGATGGACCGCATAGGCACAGGTCAGAGCCGCTCGATCGACCGCCTTGGGCATGACGCGGAGAAGTTCCAGGGCTTTACGGGTCAGGATTGCGCCAGCCACCTCATCGGGCGTCCAAGCCTTGAACGCCTTAGCCGCGGGCCAGCCATGTTGCGCCGCGACCCATTTGCCCAGTTCGGTCAGATCCTTCGCTATCGTCTGGCGCGCCTAGCCGATCAGGCGCGGCGATGCCAGCCCAAGGCCGGGCGCGAGATCGGTCTTGGCACAAGCCACTAATCCTGCTCGCCGAGAATGACATCGATCATGGCACGCCATGCATCGGCCGCGCTATTGTAACGCACAAGTTCATTATATCCCGCGCTCACCACTGCATCCGTCGGTTCTCTGATCGCCCCGATCGCTGCGCGCGCATTGTCCCTGTACATGCGGCGCAGCAGCTCGGCATCGGGATCATCCCAATCCCATTCCGGCTGAACGGATTCATACATGGCGCGCGCTGCGCGTTCGATTGTGCCCAAGCCGACTTCTCCTGAAATCTCCACTTGGCATTAGACGGCACGCCAGGCACGGGCGCAACGGGCAACCGCACCCGAGAGTGTTGAAGAAGAAAATGTCTTTAGAACAGCCTGACGCCCAGATCGGGTGCGCCATGCGACAGCCCGGCGCTGCCATACGATCCGAGCGACAGGCGGTTCGTGAGACCCGCGTTGATCCCGGTCGAGATCTGCTGCTGGTCGGGGGCGGGGCGGCTGAGGCTCTGGGCATAATCGTAGGAAATATGTCCCCGCAAGCCAGCGGCAATCTGCCCGGCGACGCCGGTCCGAGCCGAGAGGGTATTACGCAGGTCAAAACTCTCCGGGTCCCCCGATATGGTGTAGGAAAGATCGGCAAAGGGCGTAACGCGGCCGAAGCTTTTCGCCAGCTCTGCGCCCACCATATAATCTGGCTTGCCGGTCCCCAATTTCTTGCGCTGCGACGCCGTCAGCAATTTCACCTGCCCCATCAGAGTCAGTCCAACGCCGGAAAGGGGCACGAAATAGGATGCGCCCAGTCGCACATCCCCTGGCCCCTCGCGGCGCACGCGGGTCGCCGGCTGACTTGGATCGACGATGACACGAAAGCCAAAGAGCCCACCGCTGCCGCCCACGACATTGCCGGGGGCGTCAATGCAGAGATAGGGCACCTATCAGATCGTCCGTTCGGATGAACTGGAACATCAACGACCAGATGCGGCTGTCGGCAGGCGTGGACAATATAGCGGGCAACCCACTCTACGCTGCGTTCGCGAACATCCCCGACAGCATCCCCGCCGCCGACCAGGCCGCACTCCGGACTCAGGGCGAAGCCGCGATCCGCCAGTTCGCGGCCCCCGCCTTCGCGAAGTTCGCCGCCTTCATGCGGGACGACTATATTCCCCATGCCCGCACCTCGATCGCGGCCGAAGCGCTCCCCGACGGCAAGGCCTATTATGCCGCGAAGGTTCGGGAATATACCACCCTCGACCTCACGCCCGACCAGATCCACGAGATCGGGCTCGAAGAGGTCGCGCGCATCGAAGGCGACATGAAGGCGACGATGAAGCAGGCAGGCTGGACCGGCGATCTGCCGGGCTTCATCCACTTCCTCAAGACCGATCCGCAATTCTACGCGAAGACCCCCTATGAACTCGTCGCCAAATCGACCTACGTCGCCAACAAGGCTTATGGTCAGCTGAAATACACGCTGGGGATGCTCCCGCGCCGTCGCTTTTCGATCGTGCAGACGCCCGCCAACATGGCCCCGCTCGCGGCCTCGGGTAATGGTGCGGTGGATACCTGCATGATGAACACCTATGATCTGCCGTCGCGCCCGCTTTACACCCTTCCCTCGCTGACCCTGCACGAATGTGTTCCCGGACACAGCCTCCAGTTCGGGCTGGCCCAGGAAGGCCCGCAGCGTCCGCAGATCCGCAAGGCTAGCTTTTTCTCCGGCTATGGCGAAGGTTGGGGTCTCTACGTCGAGTGGCCGGGCACCAAGATGAGGATCTACGAGACCCCCTAAGAGGAATTTGGCCGCGAATCCTACGAGATCTGGCGTACCGCACGGCTGGTGATCGACACCGGCGTACACCACAAGGGCTGGAGCCGGCAGCAGGCGATCGACTATCTCGCGCGCCATACCGCCTTGTCGGACCTGGAGGTGACGACCGAGGTCGACCGCTACATCAACACACCGGGACAAGCGCTCTGAAGCGCCCCGGCTTTTCAGGAGGCTCCAACTTGTGAGAAGGAGCATCCGTGATGAGCAAGACGACGAACAAATTTTCTCCTGAGGTCCGCGAGCGGGCGGTCCGTATGGTGGCGGAGCAGCGAGCTGAATATGGCTCGGAATGGGAAGTGATGAAGTCGATCGCGGCGAAGATCGGCTGCTCGCTGGAGACGCTGCGCCGCTGGTGCCGCGAGGAGGCGAGCCGACGAGCGGGGCCAGCGGCGCTTGCCGCCGATGACCGGGAACGGCTGAGGCTCCTTGAGCGCGAAGTGAAGGAACTGCGCAGGGCCAACGAGATTTTGCGCAAGGCATCAGCATATTTTGCGATGGCGGAGCTCGACCGCCCCGGCAGATGATGATGGCGTTTATCGACGCCCATCGCGAGGATTTGGGGATCGAGCCGATCTGCCGCGAGCTGGCAATCGCCCCTTCCTCTTATCGTGAACATGCCGCGCGCCGTGCCGATCCCGGAAGGCGTCCGGCACGTGCCCGGCGCGATGAGGAGATCAGGGAGCAGATCAAGCGGGTCCATGAGGCCAGCTTCGGCCTCTATGGCGCACGCAAGGTCTGGCACCAAATGCGGCGTGAAGGCATCATGGTGGCGAAATGCACGGTGGAACGGCTGATGCGCGCCATGGGGCTGGCGGGCGTCCGGCGTGGAAAGAAGACGATCACCACCATCAGCAACCCGAAGGCGCCGTGTCCGCTGGACAAGGTCAATCGGGAGTTTCGGGTCAGCCGGCCCAACGCTCTGTGGGTTGTCGATTTCACCTACGTGCATACCTGGGCGGGCTTCGTCTACGTCGCCTTCGTGATTGACGCTTTTGCTCGGCGGATTGTGGGGTGGAAGGTCAGCACATCAGCCACTGCAGGCTTCGTTCTGGATGCTCTGGAGCAGGCGATTCATGCCCGCAGGCCAGGTCCCGATGACGGGCTGATCCACCATAGCGACAGGGGAGTTCAATACCTCGCGATGAACTATACCCAGCGCTTGGCCGAGGCCAAGCTCGTTCCCTCGGTTGGTAGCGACGGCGACAGCTACGACAACGCCTTGGCCGAGACGATCAACGGCCTTTACAAGGCCGAGGTCATCTGGCGGCAGCGGTCATGGCCAAGCGTTTCGGCCGTGGAAATGGCAACGCTGCGCTGGGTCGATTGGTACAACAATCAGCGGCTCTTCGGCCCTATCGGGCACATCCCACCCGCTGAGGCCGAAGACAATTACTATGCAGCACTCGAGAACCTCAATATGGCTGCATAGCCCAATGAAAACCGCCTCCTGAAAAGCCGGGGCGCTTCACTCGCCTATAAGCTCGGCGAGATGCTGTTGCGCCGCAAGCGTGCGGAAGCCGAAGCGAAACTCGGCAGCGCCTTCGACCAGCGCTGGTTCCACGACACGGTGCTCGGTCTAGGCCCCGTGCCGCTGCCGACCCTCGAGCGCGTGATCGACGAATGGATCGCCGCCGGCGGCAAGAATCCGAACGGCTGAGCCGCATCGCTTCGACGGCACTCGCCGTTCCAATGTCCACTCATTGGGGCATCCTGGCCGTCGAACGAATGATCGACGACGGCCATATTGATCATCGGCGGTCGAAAATGGGCGCACAGGCGTCATGCCGACCCGCTGCCTGAGCATGTTCGCTCGACTGCCCGCATCACGCCGCCAGCGCCGACAGAACCTCGTCGCCGCGGGCGCCCACCCAAAAATGGAGCTGTACCGATGCCCGCATCCTGAACCTCAAACCGAAAAGTGGGAAATATTACTTTGCCCGTTCCGGGGAAAATTACTGTGCCGTTGACACCCTCACCTACCGTGCGACCGTCGATCAGCCACATCGCTTCGTCCATTCCAAGGCGGTCGGCGCGCATGTCGGTTTAACGCCGCGGCGCTATCTGTCGGGCGAGATCGATTATGACGGAGGCATCTCCAAGTCCGGCGACGCGATGCTGCGAACGATGCTGTTGAACTCGGCCGGGCCAATATCTATCAACCATGGCCACGAAGACGTTTCCACATAGCCTGGGTCGACAGCAGAAACGGCAATCACAAGCCAATTCAAGAGTTCTGAACAATCGGTGCCAGGTCGCGAAACGCATTGATGACGCGCTGGACGGTGACGACTTTCCCGTCCACATTATACGCGATCAATAATCGGCGCTCCAATGTCAGCGTCCGCAGACCTGCCACCAAGTCATCGCGGGGAGATCCACGATGGGGGAAATCGGCCAACGCTGCAATGCGTTCTTCAATTCCGGTTAGATAACCGTCTGCCGTGGGAGTATCGGCTTCCACGCTCACCCATCGGTGAAGTGCAATCAAATCCTCGACCGCCAAAGCCGACAGTTGCACATTATAGGTCATGCCTTGGCGATCGAGGCCCTAACCTGTGCAAATGCCTTGTCGAGCGGCATGGAGGGGCGAGGATCAGCTAGGGCTTCTGCAACGCGGACGCGCACCAGTTCATCCAATACAGCCTCTTCGCGATCCAGCGCGCGCAAACCCGCTCGCATCACTTCGCTCATAGAACCATATCGGCCAGACGCCAGATGGCGTTCGGCGTGCGATGACATTTCGCCGAGTGTTATCGTGATTGCCTTCGCAGCCATGCCTACCTCCATCACAATATGATTTTATCATATCACAACTTCGATGCGAATGCTAGTGGCTGGACCGGCAATGCTCCGGTGTCGGGGCCGGCGACGGGAAACGAGCGAGGCTGGCCGATATTCCTCGCTCCGCTCTTGTGGGTTGGCCTTCTATCACATTCAGCACTATCGGACCGTGTCATATTGGGGCGTTTGCACCACGGGCAGCAAGTATCGCGACTCAGGAACGGTATGAGCAGCAACGAGATCAGACCGCCTGGTCGCAAGTCCGATCCTGCGATGAACGGTTGCCCGGCCGCGCCGAGATGCACTTTGATTCGAACGCGCGGGGGCGTATCTTTTACTTGGGTCTGTAATAATATTTAATTCATATTAACTAACTCAATAGCATTCGCTCCTTTCGCAGGTCATGCAGCGCAGCCGTTCCGCGCACTATGGCGCCCTGGAGGCAGCCAACAAGTGAAACGAGATCACCGGCTGGCTAACCTACTTTGCGCAAACGGTACTGGACGCTCAGGAACACAGCCTCGCGCTGATCGACCTCCTCCTCGCGAAGGTCAAATTCTACGACCGCTTCCGCGATCAGATGAACGAACGGCAGGCGCGGGTCATCGCCCGCATGTTCAGGGAAGGGATTGACGGCTTTACGGACGGACTCAGCGCGGCCAATTACATCACGATCACCGGTACCTCGCGTGCGACCGCCACTCGCGACTTGCATGAACTCGTCGCGATGGGAGCGCTGACACAAACGGGCATGCTCAAATCGACACGCTACCAGTTGGCCATCACGTTGTGCCTGACATCCGTGTATTAGACACACCCGGTCAAATTAGCCGTTCAAATTTGCTTGCCCGCCCTGGAATGGGAAGAGCAAATTTCGCTTGCCAAATTGTTCCCAGGATGCAGAAAGTTTTCCAAAATCTGTTGGAACTAAGTCACTTTATGGGTAGCACCCGTGCGTACGGTGAATTGCCTGTGCGCAAGGGTGCATTACCCCCCCGTTATTGAGCCGAAGCTCCATCAATGCGTTCCAGGCAACTCGTCACCGTCAAGCGGAGGCCGATCTGGCACCTGCGCGAGGATTGCAAGCGCAGCAGCCGGATTTGCGCGTTCGGCACGGAGCCGGATATCTGCCGTTGCCCTCAACTCCCCTACCCGCTCCGCAATCAGCGACGACAGGAACTGGTTGAGCGACGTACCGTTCAGCTCCGCGAGATGCTTGGCTTCCGCCATAACATGATCCGGCAGCCGCAAAGGATAATTGCTCATTTCGTCTCTCCTCCTTCGAGGCGTAAAAACAACTCACCAGGCTTGATCACATCTACCCGGTATAATTCCCGTGCCGGCAGAAAGTCCCGCACGTTCATGGTGACGATGGCATCCGCCCCGGCCTGGACCGCGCACTCCAGAACCATATCGTCCGCCGGATCGCTCAGCATCGGACGAAGCCTAGTCCTGATCGGCATTATCCGCCGCGCCTGTCCGACGACAGCATCTAACACTTGGTCCAACTCCTCCTTCGACGCCCAACTCGCCTCGCGCATCGCTGCTCGATTGAGCACAGCTTCATATTCCAACACCAGCGCGACAGACACAGCGTATGGGATTTCGCCTTTCAGCGCGCTCTGGACGATTGGATACGATGCTCCAGACCGCGACCAGAGCGCGGCGACAAGAATGTTCGTATCCAGCACATACATGACGTCATATATAACGTCATAATCTGCGCTGCGCTACATTTTGGATGCCGTAGCTGCTACGACGGATCAGGCGCGCCGACATCGCTCGATACGCTGGTATCGCTGATTGATTGGCACGCGGTCGCGGCTCTTCTCGATCCGCTTTATCCGGCCTCCAAAGGTGAGCCCGCCTGGCCGCCCCTGGCAATGTTTACGCAAAATCCGACGCTTATACACTTAATAGAAAATTTTATTGCGCTTTTTCAAAGTGTTGCTTAGCGGCACTTTTTGCTTCGCGGTCCCGTGGACCCCGCCTCCACCGCCCGAACCGGCCAAGGCTGATCCAGGTGGCAAGGTGCAGCGGGAGGACCCGGAATCCGGCTTTTGGCCTGACTATATTCCGCCGGATGATTGATCGTATGGGACGAGGAGAAGGATGGTCGGCCTGCTCTCCCTCAAACTTCGTCGCTGGGTTCTTCAATTTCTAGGTGCATCTTCCACCCCTCAAAGGTCATCAGCATGCGGCCGAATTCGTCCCAACTCACCTCGCGTCCGTCGATTACCAGCACGGGCAGACGATCGGCGGCTTCGGGATCGCAGCTGATCTGCCCGCGCACCGTCGTTCCAGAAATTCCCAGTCCCTGTTCCCCTTCGACCAGGTAGGTGGTCGAAAGATCACGACGCATCCGCTCGAGGAGCCGCTGCATCAGTATGAAGGGGGCGGCGTCGGCGGAACCATGGACCCGGAATTCGTAACCGATGCGTTCTCGGCCTTTGACCTCGAGAGCTTCCAGCGACAGCATTGAGCTCAAATGCCGCAGCACAAAATGAAAGTTATGCGGGTTGCCGCGTGCATCGGACATATGAACCGGCTGGAAGGCGACATGGTCAAACTTTGAGCCGGCTTCACGGGCGATCTCCTCATTGCAGCAACGGCTGCAGAGATTTCGATATCCGATATCGTTGCTGCCGAAGTAGGTCATCTCAAAATCCGGCACGGCGGTGCGGCATTGCTCGCACGGCACCTCATGAATGGGTGCTTCGCTCAACTCATCTTCGTCCGTCACTGTGTCGTCCAGGGGCAAGCCGACTTCCTCGCACCAGCTTCTCACTGCCGCCTCGGTTTCGCACGCCTCATAGGCGTACCAACACTCAAGCTTCCCCTGAGCCTGAACCAGATCTTTGAACCGCCTGTAGGCCCCCTTGCGCCGGAAAATGTCTCTGGCCTCGCCCAGCAGTGCGGGCAGTTCATCGGCGACAAAATTCAACGCCAGCGGTTTTCCAAGATCAAGGTCGTGCTTGTGCGGAACGGCGACAAAGCCCGCAGCCACGGGATCATCAGGCAACTCCGCCGTGTGTTCAGATCCCAGGCCCTCGTCCATGCACAGGATGCGCCCTGTTCGCTTGCAGATATAGGCCTGAAATTCATGAATTTGCGATGCGCTGACAAATTCGACGGCCTCGATCACGTCGCTTAGGATCAACGGCGCAGATGGAGTAATTTCAGGCATTTATGCGCGACTCGCTAAATGGCAAGGTTTCGATCATCTTGTAGCGCCTGTGATACGCCGGCAAGACAGCCCAACGTGCGCCCGGTGGCGAGAAGATGCAATTCATGTCCAGCCGCCACAACGACGCTCCCGATGGGCCGATCCGCTGCTCCCAGATTGCAGACAGTTGACTTCCAATTATCATATTTGCTAGTTCCAACCATCGACGGGGGTCGGGTATGTACAAACGATTAGCAGAACCAAGGGTAGCTGAAGCCCTCACAGACACGCCTGTGGTCCTGATCGTAGGACCACGGCGGGCAGGGAAAACCACACTCGTCCGCAAAATGGGCGACGCAAGCCGGGCCTATGTCACGCTCGATGACCATACGGTTCTTGAAGCCGCGCAGTCC
This sequence comes from Sphingobium sp. V4, assembly GCF_029590555.1. Classification (NCBI taxonomy): domain Bacteria; kingdom Pseudomonadati; phylum Pseudomonadota; class Alphaproteobacteria; order Sphingomonadales; family Sphingobiaceae; genus Sphingobium; species Sphingobium sp. V4. The sequence goes on from NZ_CP081002.1 coordinate 520,511, forward strand.
GATCCGACTGGCTTTATCCGTGGCATGGACAGAGCGATCATTGATGAAATTCAGCGCGCGCCCGATTTGCTCCTGGCGATCAAGAAGAGCGTGGACGAGGACTATCGACCCGGCCGCTTTCTACTAACAGGTTCCGCCAACGTTTTGACCTTGCCGCGCGTGGCGGACAGTCTGGCCGGTCGGATGGAAACCCTGCGAATGCTTCCTTTGGCGCGTGCTGAGATTGAGGGCAGTTCGCCGACCTTTCTTGACCGCCTTTTCGGCGGGCGTCTGCAAGGCATTCAGGATGCGATTGTCGGAGACGATCTGGTTCGTCTTTCGCTGCTCGGCGGCTTTCCCGAGGCAATCAGTCGCTCAAGCGAGCGGCGGCGCCAGGATTGGGCGCAATCCTATCTGACGTCGGTTCTGACCCGCGATCTCCGGGAAATCGCGGATATCGAGAAACTGACGGATTTGCCAAAATTCGTGCGACTGCTGGCTGAGCATTCGGGCCAGTTGGTCAACTATTCACATTTCGGCGCCGCCATCAATGTCAGCCACAAGACAGGCCAACGCTATGTTGGGCTGTTGGAACAGCTATTCCTTGTCTCGACCTTGCAGCCCTGGTTCACCAACACGCTCAAGCGCATCGTCAAGACACCCAAGTTGCACTTCCTCGACTCCGGCCTGCTCGCTGCCGTGCGCGGTCTTACGTTCGAGCGCGTAAAGGCTGACCGTGGACTCTTGGGGTCGCTGCTCGAAAGCTTTGTGTTTTCCGAAGTTTTGAAGCTCATGACCGCCACTGACCAACGGTTGCGGCCCTATCATTTCCGCGACCAGCAAATGCGCGAAGTGGATATCGTGCTAGAGCGGGATGATGGCATGGTCGCGGGCATCGAAATCAAGGCGTCGGCGACAGTGCGATCAAGCGACTTTGGTGGATTGCGTACTTTGGCAGAGGCGTGCGGTGATCGCTTTGCCTACGGCGTAGTGCTGTATGACAGCAGCGAGGCCGTGCCCTTTGGCGATAGGCTGGCTGCGGTGCCTTTGTCTGCCCTATGGCGTTGACCAGGAGGGGCCGACGCTACCGTTTCCTGACCGCTGCGCACATCCTGCAACAGGCGTAGTCGCCTTTGACGGCGTTCATCTTGCCAGTGTCGGCCTGTTCCTGGACATTTTTGACCTGGTGAGTCGGCGCGTGGCCGAGCAGTTCCGCAGCCGCGACGATATCGGCATGGAAACGCGCATCCGCTTGCTGGGCCAAGGGAGTGGCGCGGTCCGCGTGGCGGGGGACGAAGGCTGGAACTGGACGACGGACTGGTGGACGATCGGTCGCCCTTGCTGATCCATGTCCCGGATTTCGAATGGCCTGATCGGGACATGGCAGAGGCCCTGATCTGCCGTTGATGGCGCGCTCGATGTCGAACATCGCGTCGATACGACGGACCGCCTCCACCGCCAGTGGCGAGACGACGGCCTTTTTGCGGCGCTTCTTGAGCTGTGCGGCGACATCGGCCAGCTCGAAGAAATAGCGGCGCGCGTGGCTCCAGCAAAGGGCGCGGGTCAGCGGCGCCGGCAGGCGGTCGGCATGGAACAACGCATTGTAGCCGGCATAGGCATCAGCCTGAAGAATGCCTCTCCAACTGTGCAGATGGCCCACAGGATGCTCGCCCCGCCGGTCGCGGGAATAATGGAAGATCGCCGCAGGCGGTGCCGGTACGCCAAAAGGTCGATCATCCCGAACATAGGTCCAGATCCGGCCCGTATCGGTCTTGGTCTTGGCCAGTACCGGCACCGTCGTATCGTCGCCATGCAGCCGCTCCGCGGCCAGGACATGCGCCTCGATCAACAGATAGAGCGGCATCAGCGCAGCGGTGCAGGTGCCGACCTGATCGGCCAGGGTCGAAAGGCTCAGTTCCACGCCCTCGCGGGCATAGCGGTCACGCTGGCGGTTGAGCGGCTGATGCGCGCCGAACTTCTCGAACAGCAGCATCGCCAGGAAGCTGGGGCCAAAAAGCCCGCGGGGCGTGGCATGGAACGGCGCCGGCGGTTGGGTGATCTTCTCACAATCCCGGCAGGAGAATTTCTCCCGCACGGTCTGGACCACCTACCACTGGCGCGGCACGACCTCCAGCGTCTCGGTGATATCCTCGCCCAGCTTGCACAACCGTTCCGAGCCGCAGCAGGGGCAGGCATCGGGCGCGGCGATGACAACGCGCTCGCGGCAGATGTTCGGGCAAGGGCTTGCGCGCGGGCCGCTTGCGCTCGAACGGCGCGACGTTGGTGCGAATTCCGATTGAAGCCGGCCAGGGATTCCGACACGAAGTCGGCCACCATTCCGGGCTGAAGCCGGCCAGCGTTCCGACGCGAAGCCGGCCAGCGTTCCGACGCGAAGCCGGCCACCGTTCCGACGGGAAGCCGGCCGCCGAGGCTGGAGCAATAGGGCACCCGAGCGGGTCAGCAACTGAGGCATGAGCCTGGTCCTTTGAACGAGGACGGAGGGCTTGATGCCGGCCAGGAGAATGCTGACCATGCGACAGTTACGGCGCATCATGCGGATGCATCACGAGGGGGCGTCGGCGCGCGAGATTGCGCGCGCGGTGGGAGCGGCGCGCAGTACAGTCCAGGATGCGTTGAATCGCGCGGCGGCGGCGCAGCTATTCTGGCCGCTGCCCGATGATCTGACTGACGAGGTGCTGGAGGCGCGACTGTTTGCGCGACCGGGTGGCGGGGCCGGCGTGGGCGTACGCAAGCGCCCCGAACCCGAATGGGGTCACTTGGTTCGGGAACTGCGGCGGCCGGCGGTCACGATGATGATCTTGTGGGAAGAATATCGCCAGATTTGCCCCGATGGCTATGGCTATGGCTATTCGCGCTTCTGTGAGCTGCTGCGGGCTTTCCAGCAGCGCTTGTCGCCGGTGATGCGGCAACATCATGTTGCCGGCGACAAGCTGTTCGTCGACTATTCCGGCAAGCGGCTGGGGATCACTGATCCGGTGACCGGTGAAATCCGGATGGCGGAAATCTTCGTCGCGGTGCTGGGGGCGTCGAACTACACCTTCGCCGAGGTGACCTGGTCGCAAGCCCTGCCGGACTGGATCGGCTCGCACGTCCGGCTGTTTGCCCATCTCAAGGGGGTGCCCAGGCTCCTCGTGCCCGACAATCTCAAAAGCGGGGTGAACAAAGCGTCCTTCTACGACCCGGAGATCAACCGCAGCTACGGGCGGATGACGGCGCATTACGACGTAGGCGTACTCCCGGCGCGGCCGAAAAAGCCCCGCGACAAGGCAGCCGTGGAAGCCGGTGTGCGCTTTGCCCAGACTTACATTCTGGGCCGGCTGCGCAATCAGACCTTCTTCTCCCTGGACGAAGCGAACGCGGCGGTCGGCATTGTGATGGCACAGATGAACACGCGGCCGATGCGCAAGCTCGGCGTCAGTCGCGCGGACCTGCTGGAGACCCTGGATCGGCCTGCGCTCAGGCCCTTGCCGCCGACAGATTATGAATATGCCGAGTGGAAACTGGTCCGCGTCGGGCTCGATTATCATGTCGAGGTCGAAGGCTTCTACTACTCCGTTCCCCATGCGCTGATCCGCCAGCAGGTGGATGCCCGCATCACCTCGAGCACGGTCGATCGTGCCCCGCGGGATGGTGTAACAGCGCGGATCCTTGGTAGAGGATCGGACTGGATCAGGCCGCCACGCCGGGCAGCTTGAGAGGATTGTCGCTGACTGGGGCGAGACTTTCAAGGCTCATGTATCGGCGTGATACGGCCCACTCGTCCTGCTGTTCGAGCATCAGGGCGCCGACGAGGCGGATCACGGCCGCATCATTGGGAAAGATGCCGACGACATCGGACCGTCTTTTGATCTCGCCGTTGAGGCGCTCGAGAGGATTCGTGCTGGAGATCTGGGGCCAATGGTCCTTCGGGAAGGCAGTATAGGCGAGGACATCTTCTCGTGCGGCGTCCATCATTTCGGCGAGTTTGGGAGCGCGGTCGCGTAAGGCGTCGGCAATTGTCTGCCACTGCTTATGGGCCTCCTGAGAGGTCTCCTGGGCAAAGATCGTCTTGATCATCGCTGTGACCGCAGGCCGCTGCTTGGTCGACACATGCGCGAGGGCATTGCGCATCCAGTGGATTCGGCAGCGCTGCAGGGTAGCATGGAAGACCTTGCTGGCGGCGGCGCGCAGCCCTTTGTGATCATCGGCGATGACAAGTTTGACGCCCCGCAGCCCGCGATCGGCGAGAGACCGCAAGAAGCCCTTCCAGAAGGTCTCCGCCTCGGTGGGGCCAGTGGCGACGCCCAACACCTCACGCCGGCCATCGGTGCTCACCCCGACAGCGATTATTGTCGCCGTCGACAGGATCCTGCCCCCCTGGCGGGATTTTATGTAGGTGGCATCGAGCCAGACGTACGGAAATTCGCCTCCTATCGGCCTGTTCAGGAAGGCGTTGACCCGCTCGTCGATCTCCTCGACCAGCCTGCTGACGGAGCTCTTGGAGATGCCTGTGAGGCCCATGGCTGAGTAGCCCCTAGTTTTCTAGACGCCTTCTGCTTTCAAAATCTGCTGCCGTTCGAACTGGGCGGGTGACAGCATCCCGTTTCTGACCTTCTTGCGCACCGGGTTGTAGAACATTTCGATGTAATCGAACACGTCCTGCCGGGCTTCCTCGCGTGTTTTGTAGGTCCGGCGTCGGATGCGCTCTCGCTTGAGCGAGGAGAAGAAGCTCTCGGCGACGGCATTGTCATGGCAGTTGCCGCGCCGGCTCATCGAATGCTCAAGATTGTGAGCCCGGATGAAGGCAGCCCAGTCCATGCTGGTGAACTGCGAGCCCTGATCCGAATGGATCAGCACCCGCTGCTTCGGCTTGCGCCGCCATACCGCCATGTGCAGCGCTTGCAGCACCGCATCGGTGGTCTGCCTGCTCTGCATCGACCAGCCCACCACGCGGCGGGAATAGAGATCAATCACAACGGCCAGATAAGCAAAGCCCTCCAGGGTGCGGATGTAGGTGATGTCGGTCACCCAGGCCCTGTCGGGGGCAGCGACGTCGAACTGCCGGTCCAGAGTATTGTCAACCGCCAGGGATGGCTTGCCGCCATAGCTCCCCGGTCGACGCTTGTAGCCGATCTGCGCCTTGATACCTGCCAGCCTGGTCAACCGGGCAACACGGTTCGGGCAGCAGGTCTCGCCCTGATCCAGTAGGTCGTCGTGCAACTTGCGGTAGCCATAGACTTTGCCGCTGTCGTTCCAGGCTTGCCGGATCAACTTCGTCTGCCGAACATCTTCCCGGGCCCGTTGGCTCAACGGGTTCTTCTGCCAGGCATAGAAGCCGCTGGGCTGGATGCGCAGGCACCGACACATCGATCGAACCCGGAACTGGTCACGATGCTCGGCAACAAATGCGTATCTCACTTTGCATCCCTGGCGAAATACGCGGTGGCTTTTTTTAGTATATCGCGCTCCTCGGTCACCCGGGCCAGCTCGCGCTTCAACTGGCGAATCTCGGCATCCTTGCTGGCATCGCCAGACACCACCTTCGCCAGTTGCCGCTTCCATGCGTACAGCGAATGCTGACTGACGCCGAGCCGTTCAGAAACCTCCGCTACCGGATACCCGCGCTCGGTGATCTGGGCCACCGCATCACGCTTGAACTCATCGCTGAAATTAGGCTTCCCCATCGTCGTCTCCTGTCCTCAAAATTAGGATAGAAGGCGTCCAGAAATCTAGGGGCTACTCACACCATGCGATGGGACGCGGCCAGCGCATGGGGCCCGCGGGTTCCTGCACTGGAGGCTTTCGTACGCAAGCGCCCGAAACCCTTCACACATCAGGACATCTGGCCATGCTAACGAGAGCGACCGAATCTGACGGAAACGGCCGCTCAGAGATTATGAGCTTGCTTGAAGGCTTCGCTTAAAAGCCAGTTTACCGGAAAGCAATTCAACACCGTTAGCTGTTGATCTGGCCGAGCCAATCGCGGACCTGATTGAGCGTGCGCCTTTCCTGCCAAAACATCGAATACTCGCTTTGAAGTGCCGCCACGGGCTGCACCGCGTGGGCGCGAGGGATAGCGTCCGGTCCGGCTTCCGACAGGCCGAAATGCTTGACCTTGCCCCCGGCGATCAGGTCGCGAACCGTTACAACCACGTCCTCAATCGGGACGTTCGGATCGACACGGTGTTGGTAGAACAAGTCAGTGCAATCGGTTCTCAGCCGCGACAGCGCCTCGTCCGCAACCTCCCGGATACGTTCGGGACGGCTGTTCAAGCCATCGCTTGGGCGGCCGTTCTCAAACCCGAACTTGGTGGCGATCACCACCTGATCCCGAACCGCGCTGTCGCTTGCGCGTCAGCCTACCGGTGGCAAGATCGTTGCTACCCGTCATCGCAGATCAAGGCGCGGGTGCGGGCCGGTCCTGCATGTCAAGCCAAGCGAGAAGTTCGCTCATGATGAGCGACGTGGTCGAGCCCGGAAATCCCATACCGAAGCCATGACCGCCCGACTGATAGGCGTGCAGTTCAACCGCCTTGCCCGCGCGATGCCAAGCCTGGGTGAGCGGAAAGCCCCCCGTTTGAAAAAGAGGGTCGTCAAAGGCGATCGCAGCGAACATCGGCGGCGCATCGGCCGGCACGTCGATAGCGGCCTGTGGACCATAGACATAAACAAGATAATCAGGGCCCTCGCCCGGCGCTGCGGAGAGTACCGTATTCAGGGACAACATCGCCCCGGCTGAAAAACCCAACATGCCGACTTTCTTGGGATCGATGTGATATTTTTGGGCATTCGCGCGTACGAAGCGCAAAGCAGCCAAGCCGTCTTGCGTTGCGTCCGGGTTCTGGAGAGTGGGCATCTTGCCCTCTCCCATAAGGCCAGCGTTCATTTTCCGAAGGACAAAAGGACCGGCCTCACCCTCGGATTTAGGAGTCGGCAGCAGCCGATATTTGAGGACGAACGCGGCATAGCCGTGGTCGGCAAGAGACTTTGCGACATTCCAGCCCTCCCACCCCAGAGACAGCATCATGAAGGCGCCGCCCGGCGCCACGATGATCGCCTTGCCATTGGCCTTGGCAGGGTCGGGCAGCACCGGCGTGATCGTCGGCTGTGTCACGTTCCTGACAACATAATTGCCCATGATCTTGGCCCAGACCTCCGACGAGGCCTTGCCGCGCGCAGAGTCAAGATGGATAGCGTCAATTTCGCTCGGCGCCGCCGCGGGTACCGCCGGTGGCATGGCGGCGGGCTGCGCCGCCAATTCGGCTTCGCTTCCGACGATGGCAAGTGTCAGCAGCAAAGCGCCAAGTCTGCGTGTCATCATTTTCATTTCCTCGACTAAATGCCGGATCGCGTTAATGGAAAAGAACATCCTCATGTCCGGCTCAAGCGTTGAGTTCGGCTTTCAACAGCAGCGATCCAAAGGAATCCGCCGGAAGCACCGTTTCGAGGATTTTGCCGCCCACACCAATACGGAGAGGCATGGGAACGCTTGTGGAATTATGCGCCATGATAGCGACGCTGCCATCCAGATTGAGAAAGGCCAGGACGTCTTCGTAGCCCGTCCAGCTGATCGATGAAATTCGCCTAGCCCCGGTACCAACCAGACCTGCCAGATGCTTCAGGAGATAATATTCGTAGTTCCAGCGATATGTCCGCTTGTTCCGATCGACGCTCAGCAGCGAGTTCTGCGCCCAACCCCAGCGGCTCACGCCGCCATCGACCAACGCAATGTTCCAATAATTATAACCATGACATCCGTTGGTCAGATATTGCTTCATCAGCGTCCAAGCATGGCGAGCGTAGCGCCAGTCGTTTTTCCCGTCGCCACATTCCTGTTCGCTCATATAATATCGAAGCGTCGGATGATTATGGGCGATAAACGGTAGTGCGCCTCTGCCCGCCCATTGAACGCCGACTCCGCGAATGACCGCCGCCGCCGCTTTATCCTGATATACAGCCTTGAAGAGGCGGTCATCGGGCCGCTCCATCGTGCCCAAGAATATATCGACATTGCGCCGTTCCATCTCCCGGCCGAGATGCGGCAGGAACCGTGCAAGGCCGGCCGGTGTCCAGCAGCAACTTGGGAAGGGTTGTGCGGAGTTGAACTCGTTTTGCGGCATCACCATGCCAATGTTGATATCCCGCTTGGCATATTCGTCGATAAACTTGCCGAAATACCGCGCATAGGCGGCGAAATAGCGTTCGTCCTGGATGAACATGTCAGAGCCTTCGGCACCCTGCTGGTCTGGCTTCAGGCCGTTTTCGGGCCAACCAGGGCGATTGGGGACGGAGGCATAATGGCGATTATTTTTCATCCATGTCGGCGGACTCCATGGTGACGCCCAAAGGTTGAGATCCGGCCGGACGCGTTGCGCGCGTTTGATGAATGGCACCAGCGTGGCATCGTCATGGGCTACGCTGAAGTCTTTCAGGGCAAGATAACCGGGCGTTTCGTCGTAGGAATACCAATCGCGGGCGAAATCATTGGCGCCGATCGGCATCCGGCAAAGGCTGAATCCCATGCCGCTGTCACTGAACAATTCTTCAAAGATCGCGTCCTGATCGGATGACGGCAATAAATTGATCGCATTCCATCCCATTTCGTTGAAGCAGGCGCCGAAACCCTCCATCACCTGCTGTGCGTCATCGAGCCGTAGTTCGATATCGCCTGGCACCGGCGTCCGGGGCGCAACCTGCTGCACGTGATCGGCCAAGCGCCACGTATCGGACTGCGTCGTGACAACCCATCGGTTCGCAGGGACGGCGTAGGTCGGGCCAGACCTGGACGCGGCGGAAGCAGAGCTGGGCAATGATGCCGCGATGCCCCCTGCCGCTACCAGAGCGACGAACTGTCGGCGATCGATGTCCAACGATCTTATAGTTGCGCTCATGGCTCTCTCCCGTTTTTGCGTTATGTCTGCGCCCCTTGGAATGCTATTCTCAAAAGCTGAGCTGGTGCCTGCCTGGCCCGATCGATCGCAATTTCTGGGCTATGCGCACTTCTGCCGAAGAATTGGGTGGAACGGTCAATTCCAGTTGCGCGCGCTCGTCTCGATAGGACCATCGCGTCTCAATACGACCCCTGACGCTGTCCACGCGAGCGCCAAACCGGGCGATGCGACTGTCGAGCACCGGCGCGACGCGGAATTTCGCAAAGCCCGGTTCGATTGGATCGATGCCGGCGATGCGGCGATAAAGGAATCCGCAGACCGCGCCGAGCGCATAATGGTTGAACGAGTTCATGGCGACGTCCCCAGTGTCGCCGTTCCATCGCTCCCAGATCGTCGTCGCATCGCGCTTCACCATATAGCCCCATGACGGGAAGTCGGTGCGCAGTAGCAGGTCCCAGGCAAGCTTGCCTTCGCCCGCATCGGCCAATGCGTCCAGCGCTAGGGGTGTGCCGAGGAAGCCGGTCGATAGCAAAGTGCCGCGCCGACGAATGTCTGCCGCGAGCAGAGCGCCCGCCCTTGCGCGCAAGGCGTCGGGAACGAGGCCCAGGCGCAATGCCAGGATATAGCTGCAATGACTGCCGTTGCCGACGGTGCCGTCCGCCTTGACGAAGGCTTTGGCGAAGGCGTCGCGCACGCGGGCGTGGTGCGCGCGCCATCGGGCTGCTTCGGTGGTGCGACCGGTCCATTCCGCCATCTGCGCTACCTGATCCAGCGACCGCGCGAGCATGGCCGTGCCGATCAACGCTCTGGGCGTGGTTTCGTCCATCGGCGATTTCGCATCGAGCGCCAGCCAGTCGCCCAGGTCCGCGCCCCGCTTATTATTCCACAGTCCGTCTGGATTGGCCGACAATATGCCCCCCACATAGGCCGTCATTGCAGACCAATTTTCATCGACCACCGTGCGATCGCCGCTGTGCAGATAGGCCGTATAGGGCAGCATCACGCCGGCATCGGCCCAACCCGGCGTGGCGCTGTCTGTGCCCCACCCCAGGCCTTCGGGCGAGGGCGCCCAGAGCGGATAGGCGCCGTTCGCGCCCTGTGCCGCGCGCAGTATGCGGCTGTAGGACCGGGTGAAGGCGCCGACATCCATATTGAAGCTCGCCGCGTCCCAGAATATCTGCGCGTCCCCGGTCCAGCCAAGCCGCTCGTCGCGCTGGGGGCAATCGGTGGGGATGCCCATGAAGTTGCAGCGCTGGCTCCATAGCGTGTTTAGCCACAGTTTCTGCACGGTCGGCGCGTCGATTTGGAACATGCCGGTTTCCGGCATCGCGCTGGAAAGCTGGATGCCCGCGATCATGTCGTTCGTCAGGACGGCGACGCCATCCACCTCCGCATAGCGAAAGCCCTGATAGCTGAATACCGGTTCGAGCGTTTCGACGTCGGCCATGCCGCTGAACTGGTAACGATCCTCGGCGCGCGCGGCGCGCAGGTTGCGGCGGTCCAGTTCGCCGTCTGCGGACAGGATTTCGGCATGTCGGACACGGACAAGCTGCCCGGCTTCGCCCTTGACCCGCAACCGGACGCGGCCAGCGAAATTCTGTCCGAAATCGACGATATGGCGCGACGTACCCACCCTGCGAATGGATAGAGGGGGCAATATTCTGGTCGCGCGGACAGGGTCTGCGAGTGCCGCGACGCACGGTGCGGTGGGCGCTGGGGCATGCCAAGCGCGATCCCAGCGCGCATCGTCGAACCCCGGCTGGTTCCACCCTGTCGGCCACAGGCGCAGATCCTGATCCTCGCCGGCATAGATTTCGGACATTAGCACGGGCGCGCGGGTGTGGCGCCAGTCGTCATCGGTCGTGATATGCTCGATCCGGCCGTCACGCCGCGTGATTTCCAGCATCAGTCGCAGGCGGCGCGGCGCTTCGCCAAAGGCGTAGCGGCCGTTTGGCGCCTGATAGCTGGCATAATAGCCGTCGCCCACTATCGCCCCGACGACATTGTCACCATCCTGCACCAGCGACGTGACGTCATGCACGCGATAGGGGATGTGGGCGGCGTAATTGGCTGGTTCGCCCTGCAATTCGTCTTCGTCGACCCGGCGGCCGTTGAGCCACAGCCGATAGCCGCCCAGGGCCGCGACATAGATGCGCGCGCGGGTAACTTCGCCCTTGCCGGCAAAGGCGCGTCGCAGCAGCCGGGCGGGCGTGGGTGGCCATGGAAAGACCGGCTGCTTATCGAGCGGTTTGGCGGGTACCCAATCGCCCTCGTTCCCCATTCGGGTTTCCCAGCCGGTGGCGATCCGCCTGGTCGCGCCCGCCGCCCCATCGAGGCGGATCTGCGCGGCAAGCGACACGAAAGGTTTGACGAAAAAGCCGGGTGTCGGCGCCATATCGACGCTTAGAACATGGTCGCCCGCGCTGAGCGGTAGCGGCATGCGGGTGGCGGGTGCGCCGCCAAAGGCATTGGGATCGCGGGCCGGCAAAGCGATCGGCGCACCATCCAGCATCAACCGCGACATCACGCCATCGCCGACGATCGTCAGCAGGGCTTCACCGGTGCCGCTGGAAAAGGCGAGGCGGAACGACCGCGGCGCGGCAGGCGAGGGAGCCGCGCCACCGACCCATTGCACCCCTGCGACGCGATCGTCGCGTTCGGTCGCGTCCTCGACCGCCAGCCAATCGCCCAACCATTCGCCCGGCTCCAGAAGGCCCATGTCCCAGGTGGCGGGCGCGCTCCAGCAAGGCTTGCCGGCCAGATCCCATATCTGGACCTTCCAATGGCAGGTCTGGCCCGATCGCAGTGGCGATCCGGCGTAGAGAATGCCGGTGCAATCGGCGCTTTCCGTCCGCTCGCTATCCCACAGGTCGCCGCGATCCTGCGCCAGTATCGCTGCGCTGGAGGCGACCAGCACGCGATAGGCCGCCTGCATCGTCCCTGCCCCGCCCTCGATGCGCCAGGACAGCGCCGGTTGCCGATCACCGATTCCGATCGGTGCATCACGCATTGCGGTGCGCAGGCCAGTGACCGCCGCTGACGCCCTGTCGGTGGCCATGGCGTGCGGCGCGCCCCATCCCACGACGGCGCCGGTGGCCAGGAAGGAACGGCGATCGAGATCGGGCATGGGACAGTCCTTGGCGAGGCGAGAGGAAAGTGGAGCGCGCGCGCTAGAGGCTGTTGTCGCGCGCGTAGCGGCCCAGATGCAAGCCGCTAGGCTTCATCGTGCGGCGGAAGGTTGTCCGATCGACCGCGACCAGCCCGAATTGCGCGGTATAGGCGCGGTTCCATTCGAAATTGTCGAGCAGCGACCAGTGGATATAGCCCCGCACGTCGACGCCATCCTTGATGGCTCGACCCAAGCCGGCAAGGCTGCGGTCGATGAAGGCCACGCGGCGACTATCGTCGGTGGTCGCCACGCCATTTTCCGAGACGATCACGGGGCGGCCCGTGGCCTTCGCGACCCAGCGGACGGTCGCTTCGAGCGCCTGCGGGTAGAATTCCGTATCGGTCTGGGTCAATTCCACGCCTTTTGGCGGTGGCAGGTCCATATCCTTGCCGACGACGGCCCGGCCATAGGTCTGGACGCCGACGAAATCATCCTTCGCCACCGCCTCGAACCAGGGGGTATAAACATGGGCGATCTTGCGCTGAAGGCCGCTTGGGTCCGGCCCGGCCTGCTCGTCGGCGACGGCCAGGCTGAGGCCCAGTTGCAGGTCCGGCCGGACCGATTTGATCGCGTCCACCGCGCGGCGATGCGCTTCAGCCTGGATTGGGGCCGCGCGCGCAGCATCGAAGACCGGCGTGGAGGAGAAGCGGTCGCTGCCAACCGCCTTGGCGGCGGCGGCATTGCCCTGCGCGAAATAGGGCATCGTCGCGCGGAAGCCGGGTTGCCAGGACAATTGTGCCGCCAGATTGGGCTCGTTGAATGTCAGGCCATGGCTGTAGTTGGTGCCCAGTGCCTTGGCCGCGCGCTCACAGAAGCGCAGGAAATGATCGACATTGGCGCTTTCCTCCCATCCGCCCTTCGCCGCGAACCAGCGCGGCACGGTGAAGTGCGAATAGGTGATGAACGGCTTGATGCCCAGTTCCGCGCAGCCATCCACCATCGCCCGATAATGATCGAGCGCGGCGATCGAAAACTCGCCTGGCGCAGGCTCGATCCGCGACCATTCGATGCCGAACCGATAGCAGTTGAGGCCCATCTGCTTGACCAGCGCCATATCCTCCCGCCAGCGATGATAGCTGTCGCAGGCGTCGCCCGAAGGCGCGGCGAAGGCATTGGGCTGGAGATGTTCCATGACCCAGCTGTCGCTGTTGACGTTGCCGCCCTCAACCTGATGCCCTGCGGTCGCTGCGCCCCACAAGAAGTCGGGGCGGAGCTTGCGCCGAGCGGCGAGAGCGGGGCCAGCAAGCGTCGTGGCAAGACTGCCTCCCGCAATTTGCATCATCGTGCGGCGCGAAATGTTGGAAAGCATCGGGGCCATCCTTTAGAAACGGAACTGGATGTTGGCGCCGATCGTGCGCACGGAATCGAACCCGAACTGCTGCTGATAGGAGGCTACGCCCGCGATAGCGTCTCCCGCGTCCAGTCCGATGAAATTGGGATTATATTGGTTCGTGCAATTTTTGCAGAAGATGGAAAGCCGCATCCCGTTGTCCAGCCACACGCCGGCGCTGGCCCCGATCAGGTCCAGCGTCGGCACGGTCGCGCCGGGCGCGCCGTTGATCAGATAGTTAATCGCCGTGCGATGATACCAGTTACCCTCAATGAAGGGATGCACCGTCCCTGACGTCTGCACTTCATACATCGCCTGCACGGACGAGGTAAATTTTGGCGCTGTGGGCGTGCGGCGGCCGCGGGCGTTGAACGATCCCGTGGTCGCGCAGCTGGGTGTCGCCTGACCGGGATAACATTCTGCGCCGGCAAAATCGTCGAATTTGGAATTGAGGAACGTCGCCGACCCGTTGATCGACAGCCCGCGCAGCGGATTGGCGTTCACGGTCAGTTCGACGCCCTTGCTCGTCACCGACGCCGCGTTCTGGACGATAAAGCTTTGCAGCTGGGTGTCGAGCGACTGGGTCTGATAATTGTCGAACTTGGTGTGGAAAGCCGACGCATTGACGATCAGGCGACGATTGAACCAGCTCGTCTTGAACCCGATTTCTGCAGTGTTCGACTTTTCCGGTTGCACCACCAACGGCGCATTGGCGGTCGCGCCGGTGTCGTTGAAGCCCGGCCCCTTGTAGCCACGGCCGTAGGAACCATAGATCATGGCGTCGCGCGTCACCTGATACTGGCCGCCCGCGCGCCAGCTGAAGTCGGTATTGCCGAAACTTTCCGATAGGGCACCGGGCACGCCAAGGGTGACGAAATAAGCGCCCCGATTCTGATCCAGGTCGATGCTGATTTCGTCGCGGGTTACGCGACCGCCAGCGAACAGCTTGAACTGGTCGGTGACGGCAAATGTCAGCTGGCCAAAGGCGGCATAGCTGTCGGTCTTCATGCTATAGACATTGTCGCGCCCCAGAAAATAGCTGTTGCTGGTCGAACAGGTGGGGGGGAAGGCGCCGGGCACGGCGGCCGCGCCGACGCAGAAGGGGAAGGTAGGCAGCAGGAAATCGGGCAGGTAGTTATTGCCCGCAATCTGGCTGCTCTGCTTTATGGTGGAATGGAAATAATAGAGACCGGCCTGGCCTGACAGACGATTGTCCGCCGGCAGGGCGACGCGCAATTCGTTGGAAAACTGGTCATAATCGGCATTGGTACGATTGATGTTCGCGCCATTGCTGTTGGTGAAATCGACATCCAGTTGCGAATTGAAATTATAGAATTTCCACGCGGCGATGTTGCTGACGACCATCCCGTTGTCGGCCGTATAGGTCAGCGCGGCCTGCGCGCCACCCAGTTTCAGGTCGCGCCAGAAACCGCCATCGCCTGCAACGGCGAAATTGCGGTCGCCTGCGACGATGCCCGAAGCGGCCAGGGGGTCGGCATTGACGCTACCTGCGCCCAACTGGCGATAGGTGCGGTCGAAAATACCCCCAACGCCATGGGATTCTGCATATTCACCGATCACATAGAGTTCCAGCGCGGGCGTGATCTCCTGCAAATATTTGGCGCGGATGCCATATTGTTTGCGATCCAGATCGTTGCGCACACCGCTGGCGCCGACGAAATGGGTCCCTGGTTCTTCGATCGAATAGGTGCCGTTGACGCGCAGCGCGCCGGTGTCGCCAACCGGGATATTGACCGTCTGGCGTGCGATGGCGGACCATGACGCATCGCTGCTACCCGGCGTGTCGCGATTGTTCAGTTCGATGTTCGTCTCGCTGGCGAACGTCCCGATGTTTGGGCGGGTCGATACGACGTTGAGCAGGCCGGCCGACGCATTCTTGCCGAACAACAGCCCCTGCGGCCCGTTGAGCACTTCGACGCGCTCGACATCGTTGAACAACCCCTGGGTCAGGAACGGTCGGCCCAGATTGACGTCGTCCAGCGCGGTTGCGACGCTCGAATCGATTGTCGTGGCAAAGGCCTGGGTGCCCACGCCCCGGATCGCGAAGCTATTGTCGCTGCCAACCTGCAGGCTGGGGGCGGCGAGCGCAACCTGGGTGAGATCATTGAGGTTGCGGGACTTGAGCGTATCGCCGCCAAGGGCGGTCACGCTGACGGGGACATCCTGCAGCCGTTCGGCCCGGCGCTGAGCCGTGACGACGATTTCGGCGACGCCTTCGCTGGGTTGGGCGGTTTGCGCCTGGACCGGTTGGACCACCGAGATCAGGCTGGCGCCCGCGAACAATATTGCTTTCCGCATCCTATCCTCCCTGGATGTGCAGATCCTCTGCACTTGCCCCCCGCTTAGGTCTTTGCTATACAAACAGTCAATCCTGATTGTTGTTATGGATATCGATCGATTTTCGTTATACATGCCAAGCAGCGGGCCATCGGAGAGAGCAGGATCGGTGGCCGCGGCATCAGCCGTGCACCGGCGAGGAAGACCAGATGCAGGACCAAACCATACCCAAACTCCGTCGGACCCAGGAGGAGCGCACCGCCACGACCCGCATGGCGCTGATAGACGCCACGATCGCCGCGATCGGGGAATGGGGCTATGCCGGGGCCAGCACCACGCTCATCGCGCAGACAGCGGGCGTCAGCCGCGGCGCCATGCTGCATCATTTCGCGACGCGGGCGGCATTGATGGCCGATGTCGTGCGCCATGTCTTCGATCACGAAATGGCGGAATATGAGGATGTCCGCGCCCGCACGGGACTTGGCAATCATCTCTACGACTGGCCTCGCCTGCTGTGGGCGGTGCTAGGCCGCCCGTCGGGCATGGCCGTGCTGGAGATATTGCAGGCGACGCGCAGCGATCCCGAACTGGCGGCTTTGGTCGTGCCGATGCAGGAAGCGGTCGAACGATCGGCGCTTGCCGTGATGCGGGGCGCCTTTGGAGGCGACGAGGCGCAGGCCCTGGCGATCATGCGCCTGATGGTGTGGTCGGTTCGCGGCCTGTCCATCGCGAAGCGCTATCTGCCCGACCGTGCGGAGACCGAGGACGCCATAGAATTGCTCGGCCGCCTGTTACAGCAGGCGGCGCCCGGCGGGCGGATAGCGGAACTGGGGCCGTTGATGGCAAAATAATATTACTTCGTGGATTATGCAGCGGCGGTGTCTTCCCCACGCTGCGCCCGGAACAGGCGCTGGATGAACTGGCGGGTCTGCCGCCCGCCCACGTCGCTGGCGATGTCCAGCATCGGGCGACCCGGTTCGCGCGCGATCCGCCGCTGCTGCATCTCCAGGACGATCTGGTCTTCCTTGAAAGTGCGCGCCGTCTGTTCAAAGACCAGGTCGGGAATGTCACCCTGGGTGATGTTGGTCGCCATCGACCAGAAATAATGGGTGGTGCCTTCGGTTTCCGGGGTGATGCCATGGAAGCCCAGCATCGACAGGCCATGCGATCGATCGCCGTCATAGGCGCCCGTGCCTACGTTGCAGGCGCCGGTGTGGATGCGGATGAACATCGGATGAAATTCGATTTCCTGCCAGCGATCAACCAGCCCCGCAAAGCCGGCGGCGGCGACATAGGTCGGCGGCGGGACCGAGGAAGGCATCCGCCGTTCGACGCGGACGCCGTCCGCCAGCCGGGTCGCCTGCGTCGGCGTCCTGAAATGCAATTCGGGATCGCCGCCGATCGTGCGCGGATGGATATAGGGCAAATGGGACAAGTCCATGAGGTTATCGACCAGCAGTTGCCAGTTGCCCTGCACGTCATAATGGGCACTGCGCCAGGCCCAGCCCGGATCATTATGCCAGGGATGATCGGGAATGGCGGCAGGGTCGGCCTTCGCTGCGTCGCCCATCCAGATCCACAACAAGGCGTCCTTTTCGACGAGCGGATAGCGGCGGACACGCGCAGTGGGCGGAATCTTGTCTTGCGCTGGAATACGGACGCAGGCGCCGTCGGCCGCGAATTCCAGGCCATGATAGGTGCATCGGATATTGTCCCCGACGACCATCCCCTCGCTCAGCGGCATGGCGCGGTGGCAGCAGCGATCCTCCAGCGCAGCGACCGCCCCGGCCTCTGTGCGGAACAACACCAACGGCTGATCCATGATCGTGCGGGCGGTGCGCGCGCCAGGCGTCAGTTCATGGCCCCACCCCGCGACATACCAGATGTCGGTAAGGAAAGAGGATTCGCCGGCGGATGCGGGTGGCTGGGTCAATGCGCTCTCCTGTTTTGTCTGACACATGGCTTAGCGCGGTTAGAACTAATCGGTGTAACTAGTTATACTGATATGGTAGATCAGTTATATGGATTACCGCAGACTGGACCTGAACCTGCTGGTGGTGCTCGACATCCTGCTAGAGGAGCGCGGGGTGCATGCCACCGCACGGCGGTTGAGCATGAGCCAGCCCAATGTCAGTTTCGCGCTCGGCAAGCTGCGACAGTTTTTCAATGATGATTTGCTGGTGCGCATCGGCAACGCCATGCAGCCCACGCCCATGGGCGATCGGCTGCGGGAACCGGTCCGGCGGATATTGGAGACCGTTGACGCGGAATTGATCGGGCTGCCGGTCTTCGATCCGCTCCGTTCGCAACGCTGTTTTTCGATCAGCACGTCGGACATCGGCGAACTGGTTTTCCTGCCGACCCTGCTGGAGGTGCTGAAGGATTGCGCACCGGGCGCCACCCTGCGCTGTCATTCCATGCCGCCCCAGGAACTGGAAAGGGCGATGGCGGACGGCGTGGTCGACATCGCGCTTGGCTATTTCCCGGACCTTCAGGGCAGCAGCTTCCTGTGCCAGACCCTGTTCGATCATCCCTTTAGCTGCATCGTGCGGCGCGATCACCCGACCATCGGCGACAGCCTGTCGCTCGACCAGTTTCTGGGCCTGGGTCATATTCTGGTGTCGCAAAAGGGGCGCAGCCAGGAATTGGTCGAAACGCGGATGCAGCAACTGGGCCTGTCGCGCCGCATCCAGTTGCAGTCGCCCCATTTCATGAGCGTGCCGCTGTTGGTCGCCGGGTCCGACCTGATCTCCACCGTGCCCCATGCGGTCGCGGCCATCCTGGCCACCATGGCACCGCTCAAACTGTTGCCGCCGCCGTTCGAAACGCCTCTCATCAGCCTTCAGCAATTCTGGCATCGACGGGTCGACGGCGATCCGGCGATCGTCTGGTTTCGCACGCTGATCGCGCAACTGTTTCTGGGCCGCGACCCGTCCATGCCGACTAGTAACGCGACAAAGCGGTAGGCGGGATTGCCATTCCGCCTATCCGCCCATGCTATGCGTCGGCCCCTATATGCCAGATCAGAAACGAAAGCCCGCGCGCACGCCATAGGTGCGGGGCGGGCGAAGCTGGTTGTAGATCACACCAGGCTTGGCCGGACTTTGCAGCGAGTTGGCGAACACCAGTTCATTTTCGATATTGTTGACAAAGCCGGTGAGCGAAAAATTGCCCGATGGCGTCTCGTAGGTCAGACGCGCGTTCGACATCATATAGCTGCCTTGCCGGCCCAGATCGAGAAAATCGAGCGAGAGATAGCGCGATGTTTCGATCCGCGTATCCGCAGCAGCGGTGATGCGGCCATGATCGCCCAGCTGGAATCCATGCTCATAGCCCAGGTTGAACACCCATTTGGGCGCGTTGACCAATGGCCGGCCCGAACAGTCGACATCATAGATACGCGCCGCCGCCGACGCGCCGGTCTGTGTCGTGGGGGCAATGGTGCAGCCGATCACAGGCGCCGTCCCCGTGGTCGAATAGGCCTGATAATATAGTTCGTCATATTTGCTGTGAAGATACTGGATATTGGCGGAGAACTGGTCGTTCGCCGTCGGCTGGAACAGCGCTTCCAGCTCAAGGCCGTAGATGGTCGATTTGCCGGCATTCTCCGTGGTGAAGACCGGGCCGTAGATCGGGCCGCCCGGCGTGCTTGCGACCTGAACGGGGCCGAGATGGGATATCTGCTGGTCCTTATATTTCCAGTAGAAGGCTTCGGCGTTGAGCTGCACCTTATTGTCGAAGAAGCGGTTCTTCGATCCGACCGTATAAGCACGCATATTTTCCGGTGCGGAATAATTGCGGCCGGTCGCCGCGAACAGCGCACCGGATTTGAAGCCCGTGGCGGCGGAAGCATAGAGCAGCGACCGCGGTCCGACATCGAACTCCACGCTCGCCTTCCAGGTTAGCTTGTTGAAATCGACATCGGTGCGCGGGTTGCTGACGATATCCAGGATGATCGGCGTGAAATTGCCCTGCGCGGGATTGACGAAGCCGACGAAAGGCAGGGTGTGTGCTTCGGTCGACTGACGCTTGTTGTCGGTGGTGTAGCGCAGGCCGCCGGTGACCCGAAACCGATCCGACAGCGACAGGGTCGCCTGACCGAAAGCCGCCAGGCTTTCGGTCTGCAACTGTGAATTGATGCGCGTGCCGTTGCTCGCCTGGTCGAATAGCTGCCGGGCGCTGACATCCTCGGCGAAATAATAGCCGCCGACCACCCATTGCAGCGGCCCGGATCGACTGGCAAGGCGGGTTTCCAGCGACATCTGGCTCGACTTTTCCTGAATGTCGATCAGGAAGCTGGACGCATAGGACCGGAAATCAAGGTCCGTCTTGCGGTAGGCCGGCACCACCGTCAGCGTCGCGAAACCCAGATCGGCATTGACCGTCAGCGCCGCGCCGAAGAAGTGGTTATCCTGATAACCATCGTCGCTGGCGATCGCCTGCGGCACCGGGCGCGTGGGGGAGCGGGCGACATAGGCTGCAATGACGCGCGGATCGCTTGGCCCCAGACGCTTCTTGCCATCAAGCAGGGGCATGATCGTGCCCCCCGACCCCATGCCGCCGACATGGGCGTAATCAACCGACAGGGTGGCATCCAGCCCCGTGCCGGTCTCGCCCCGCAATTGAGCTCGCACGGCCTGCGTATCTTCATCGTCATAGCCATCGCTATAATAGCCGTCGCGTTTCACATATTGGCCCGCGACCCGAAACGCGACCTTGTCGCCGAACGGGAGGTTGAGCGCGGCCGAACCCTTCAGCGCGTCGTAATTGCCATATTCGGCGTTGATATAGCCGCTCGTCTCGCCCAGCTTGGGCTTGGCGGTGATGACGTTCACGGCGCCGCCCGTGGCGTTGCGGCCGTAAAGCGTGCCTTGCGGTCCCTTGAGCACCTCGACCCGTTCGAGATCGTAGAAAAGGCCCGCTGGCGCGGCCGGGCGGGAGAGATACACGCCATCGAGATTGAAGGCGACGCCCTGTTCGGCAAAAGCGTTGGCGCCGAACGTGCCGACGCCGCGCAGATAGATTTGCGTGAACGATGCCGCAGGCGCGACCTGCAGCGCAGGCACGACGCGCGTCAGGTCATTGGCCTGGGTGATGCTCTGTTGCACCAGCGTGTCACCGGTAACGGCGCTGACGGCGATGGCGGCTTTCTGGAGATTTTCGCTCCGGCGCTGTGCCGTGACGATGATGTCCGCGATGCCGCCCCCGGTCGCCTGATCGTCCGCCGCTACCGCCTGGGCGTGAACGGGCGAGATCGGCGCTAGAAAAACGGCGGCGGTCGCTAGCAGGGCTGCCTTCATGGTCGTCTCCTCTCCAAATACGCGCGCCTGATCCGGCGCGTCTGTCAGGAAAGCCTAGACAGGAAAGGCGCATAGGTTAAATCATTTGATCTTATCGGTATCCAATCATGGAATGGATGGATTATGCGCTTTCGCGGCCTCGACCTTAATCTGCTCGCCGTATTGATCTGCCCCCTGCGGAGTGGCCCAGAGACTATGATAGTCTGGACCACGAAAGGGACATCGAATGCCAAGCAAGAAGCACAAGCCGGAAGAGATTATCGGCAAGCTGCGTGAAGTTGAGATCGTGCTGGCGCAGGGGGCATCGACCGCCGAAGCGTGCCGCCGGATCGCGGTTAGCGAACAGACCTATTACAGGTGGCGCAAAGAATATGGCGGCCTGAAGACCGACCAGGCACGGCGGATGAAGGATCTTGAGAAGGAGAACCTGCGGCTACGCCGGGCGATCTCCGACCTGACGTTGGACAAGCTGATCCTGCAGGAGGCTGCCAGGGGAAACTTCTGAGCCCCGCTCGGCGGCGACGCTGCATCGATCATGTTCGACGAGAGCTTCCGGTGTCCGAACGACGGATCTGCCGGGTGCTGGGCCAGCATCGATCGAGGCAGCGCAAGGTCCCGCGCGGGGCAGATGATGAACAGGCGCTCACGGAGGACATCATCGCGCTGGCAAAGCAATATGGTCGCTACGGCTATCGCCGGGTGACAGCATTGCTGTGTCATGCAGGATGGACGGTGAACCATAAACGGGTCGAGCGTATCTGGCGGCGTGAGGGGCTGAAGGTCCCGCTACGTCAGCCGAAACGTGGCAGGCTCTGGCTCAACGAGGGATCATGTATCCGCCTGCGGCCGGAGTATCCAGGGCATGTGTGGGCCTACGACTTCGTCGAAGGTCGCACGCATGACGGCCGCAAGTTCCGCATCCTGACGATCATCGACGAGGCCAGCAGGGAATGCCTGGCGCTCATCGTCGCGCGACAGCTCAAGCATGAGGATGTGCTGGCAGCCTTGGCGGACCTGTTCATCTCGCGCGGCCCGCCAGCCAATATCCGGTCCGACAATGGCAGCGAGTTTATCGCGACGGCCGTCCAGCAATGGCTGGGGCAGATCGGCGTGAAGACGCTCTACATAGCACCGGGATCACCATGGGAGAATGGCTATAATGAAAGCTTCAACGGGTCGCTTCGCGACGAACTGCTCAATGGCGAGATCTTCTACAGCCTCGCGGAGGCCAAGGTGCTGATCGAAGCCTGGCGGCGGCATTACAACACCGTGCGCCCGCACAGCAGCTTGGGTTACCGACCGCCGGCGCCAGAAACGGCGACACCGCCATATCCGGCCTCCGGTTCCGCTTCGCTCCACCTCCATCCGGATAGGGCGGCGGGTAGGCATTTGGTGAAGACCGCGCGCAGCAACAATCGCTTCAAGCCGCTTCGTGTCCGGTGCTGTGACCTCGATCTCGATACCCGTTCTCATGCCGCATCGTAAGCGGTCAAAATCCCCCACATTTTCATGATTTGGCGATTTGGTAGGTGTTGAGCCTTGCATATGCGAGGTGGCGATGAGTGGTGATTTCGAAACCAATTTCGAAACTGAAAGGGGTGGGAGGGCAGGCAAGGCCGAGCGTCTTGATGTCATTCCCTTGTCGAATGGCAACCGTGGATGGACGCCGGCGGCGAAGGCGCGGATCATAGAGGAGAGTTTCAAGCAGGGAGCGAATGTGGCCGAAGTGGCGCGGCGTCATGGCATGCTCCCGCAACAGCTTTATAACTGGCGAGGGCGTTTCCGAGAGCGGGCCGAGGGGATGGGCTTTGTTCCCGCAGTGATCGAAGGCCCGCCGGCACCTCCCGTACCGTCGCTATCTTCTGGGCCACCGGCGCCTGCAGTGCCATCGTTGCCCGCGAGCCCGAGGAGTGGCGGTGAGATCGTCATCGAGACCCGCGGGCTGTCGATCCGCATCCCGTCGCACGTCGATGCCGACCATATCGAGCGGGTGCTTCTGGCCGCGCGGGTGACCACATGATCATCCCGCCCGGGCCGTTGAAGGTGCTTGTCGCGACGCAACCTGTGGACTTCAGGAAGGGCATGGTAGGCCTCGCATCACTGGTGCAGCAGGAACTGCAGCTCGACCCATTCTCTGGCATGCTTTTTGTCTTCCGGGCACGCCGAGCAGACAGGATAAAACTCCTGCTATGGGATGGCACCGGGCTCGTACTCGTGACGAAGCGGTTGCAGGATGGGAAGTTCCGCTGGCCCCGACCGGGAGACGGCGTGATGAAGCTGTCGGCGGCCCAGGCTTCGGCGTTGTTCGAGGGGCTGGACTGGTCGCGCATGCATGTGCCGCGCGTGCCAAAACCACTTCATGCACAGTAGATCGCACACCTGATTCTGTCTGGCGCAGGGGTGTTCCCAGCCGTGCGAAACCGGCTAGAATACGGGCGTGGCGGCGCATCCCGAACCCCCTCTCGAGACCAGCCCGGAGGTTGGATATGACGAGCTTCCCGATAATGTGGAGCAGCTCAAGGCGATGGTGCTGGCCGAGCGCGCTCGCGCGGCGCGGCTCGAACATATCCTCAAGCTGATCAACCGCTCGACCTTCGGCAAGCGTTCGGAAAAGCTCCCGGTCGATCAACTGGCATTGACGCTGGAAGATCAGGGCGTCGCCCTTGGCGAAGCCGATGGCTTGCAGGACAAGGCCGCCGAGGAGGCCGAACGTTATGGCCTCAGGCCGCGTCGTCGACGGGCTCCGGATGCCGAGCGCGCATCACTGCCAGCGCATCTGCCGCGCTTCGAGACAGTGATCGAGCCCGAAAGCCTGGAATGTGCCTGTGGCGGGGCGCTACACAAGATCGGTGAGGACCGGTCCGAAAGGCTCGACATCATCCCGGCCCAGCATCGTGTGATGGTGACGATCCGACCCCGCTATGCCTGCCGCTGCTGCAGCGACGGCGTTCGCCAGGCGTCGGCCCCGGCGCATGTAGTGCCGGGCGGCTTGCCGACCGAAGCGCTGATCGCCGATGTTCTGATCAATAAATATTGCGATCACCTGCCGCTCTATCGGCAATCGAAGATCTTCGCCCGGCAAGGCATCGAGATCAGCCGCGCCACTATGGCGAACTGGGTTGGTCGTGGCATCGCTGCGCTGATGCCCATCACCGACAGGATGCGCGCCGATGCGCTTGCCCGTGCCCGCCTGTTCGTCGACGAAACTACGGTCAAGGTGCTGGCGCCGGGAACGGGCAAGACGAAAACCGGCTACATGTGGGTCATAGTGTGCGACGATCGCGCTCATGGCGGCGTGGATCCGCCTCTGGCGCTCTATACCTATATGCCGGGACGCGGAAAAATGTGGGCCAGGCAGTTGCTGGGGTCATACCAGGGCATCCTACAGGTCGATGCCTGGCAGGCTTATGACCAGTTCGGCAAGGACGATGGCGCCGACGCCGGCGTCACGAAGTCCTTTTGTTGGGCTCACCTGCGACGCGGCTTCGTCGATGCAGGCAGCGATGCCCCGGTCGCGCAGGACGCCTTGCAGCGCATTGCCGAAATCTATCGCATCGAGAAGGAAATCCGGGGGCGCACGGCCGATGAACGCCTTGCCGTCAGGCAGGAGCAAACCCGTCCACTGGTCGACAAGCTCCATGCCTGGTTCGCCGCCACCGCACCGCGCATGATGGCTGGATCGGCAACGAGCGATGCGATGAAATATGCGCTCAAGCGCTGGGCGGGCTTTACCCGGTTCCTCGACGACGGCAGGATCGAGATCGACAATAACGCCGCCGAACGGGCCGTCAGGCCGGTGACTCTCCAAAGAAAAAATGCACTCTTCACCGGCCACCAACTCGGCGCTGAAAACTGGGCAGCGATCTCCTCGCTGGTCGAAACCTGCAAGATGCTGGACATCAACCCCTACGCCTATCTCTGCGATGTCCTTACCCGGATCATCACCCGCGCGGATACCGATCCGATCGACGATCTGTTGCCCTACTGCTGGACCAATACCAACGCCGCGAACACCTCGTTCGAACTCAGCAGCATCGCAAGCGCCGCCTGATCGTTCAAATTACAGCCCCGCTCTCAAGGTCATGTGGGGGATTTTGACCGCTTACGCCGCATCGTCGCACGGCACCAACAGCATGGGAATCCCTCAAACGGACTCATTCGTTCCGATCAATCCACTAGGTTATTGGGAATATTGGTTGCGGGGGCAGGATTTGAACCTGCGACCTTCAGGTTATGAGCCTGACGAGCTACCGGGCTGCTCCACCCCGCGACGTTGTTCTGCCTGAGGAGGCAGTTTTTTGCAGCAAAAAGGGGCGGCCTGTTTTACGGGCCGCCCTTTTTGGGATGTGAATGGGTTTTGAACAAAGCGCGAGCTTCAATGCCTGGCGACGCCCTACTCTTCCGGGGCTTGAGCCACAGTACCATCGGCGCAGTCAGGTTTCACGGCCGAGTTCGGGATGGGATCGGGTGGGTCACTGACGCTATGGTCACCAAGCAATGGAGCTGGCGCTTTGTTGGGTATAATCGATGCCCGTGCGGGGTGTGTTGAGATATCCTGGCTGGCTTAACGACCGCCATGTTTCGACAGGTTTTTCAAGGCTGTCGTTGATGGTGGGACTCTGCGGTTCATTTCTGAACCGTTTAAGCGCGAACAGAGCAATTAGGATCGGTTAGCTCCATGCGTTACCGCACTTCCACATCCGACCTATCAACGTCGTGGTCTACGACGGCTCGATGAAATCTTATCTTGAGGGAGGCTTCCCGCTTAGATGCTTTCAGCGGTTATCCCGTCCATACATAGCTACCCAGCTGCGCCCTTGGCAGGACGACTGGTACACCAGAGGTATGTTCAACCCGGTCCTCTCGTACTAGGGTCAACTCCTCTCAAATTTCGACGCCCACGGCAGATAGGGACCAAACTGTCTCGCGACGTTCTGAACCCAGCTCACGTACCACTTTAATTGGCGAACAGCCAAACCCTTGGGACCTGCTCCAGCCCCAGGATGTGATGAGCCGACATCGAGGTGCCAAACGATTCCGTCGATATGAGCTCTTGGGAATCATCAGCCTGTTATCCCCGGCGTACCTTTTATCCGTTGAGCGATGGCCCTTCCACGAGGGACCACCGGATCACTATGACCGACTTTCGTCTCTGCTCGACTTGTCAGTCTCGCAGTCAGGCGGGCTTATGCCATTGCACTCTAACAGACGGTTTCCAACCGTCCTGAGCCCACCATCGCGCGCCTCCGTTACTCTTTAGGAGGCGACCGCCCCAGTCAAACTACCCGCCACAGAGGGTCCCTGCACCGGATAACGGTGCGAGGTTAGACATCAGAAAACAACAGGGTGGTATTTCACCTATGGCTCCACGACAACTGGCGTCATCGCTTCAAAGCCTCCCACCTATGCTACACAGTTCTTTCCTAATGCCACTCTGAAGCTGCAGTAAAGGTGCACGGGGTCTTTCCGTCTAACCGCGGGTACTCCGCATCTTCACGGAGAATTCAATTTCGCTGAGCATATCCTGGAGACAGTGGGGAAGTCGTTACGCCATTCGTGCAGGTCGGAACTTACCCGACAAGGAATTTCGCTACCTTAGGACCGTTATAGTTACGGCCGCCGTTTACCTGGGCTTCAATTCAGAGCTTGCACTCCTCCTCTTAACCTTCAGGCACCGGGCAGGCGTCAGGCCCTATACGTCGTCTTGAAGCCGACTTAGCAGAGCCCTGTGTTTTTGCTAAACAGTCGCTACCCCCTGGCCTGTGCCCCCCATCAAAAGTTGCCTTAAGATGGGGCCTCCTTCTTCCGAAGGTACGGAGGCAATTTGCCGAGTTCCTTCAGGATACTTCTCTCAAACGCCTTGGTATACTCTACCATTCCACCTGTGTCGGTTTAGGGTACGGTCTATACGGTGGGGCTATTTCCTGGGACAACTTCCCTGCCCGGACCAATCCAATAAGGCCGAACAAGTTACGCCATCCGTCACACACCACCAGGCCCACGAATATTAACGTGGTTCCCAT
>NZ_CP081002.1:552500-797500 GCF_029590555.1 Sphingobium sp. V4
ATGACCTGCCTGCCTGTCAGCGCGGCGATGTCAATGCGGATCAACCGTTCGCCGTCGGCCAGGTGAAACCCGTCATGCGGCAGCCCTTCGGCATGCATACGCGCGCCCAGGCCCAGCCGGTCCATCAGGTCGGTCGTGGTCCGCTCCAGCACACCCGCGCGGATGCGTCCCAGAACATAATCGGGCGACGCCCGCTCGACGATGATGGTATCGATGCCTTCGGCTCGCAGCAGATGACCAAGCAACAGTCCGGCCGGCCCTGCGCCGACAATGGCGACCTGGGTTTTCATGATGATCCTCTCCAGCAGATGCGGAATATGCCGGAAACATGCCGCGCCGATGCGCGTACGCCCATGGCGGGATCAGCAAAATAATTGGATTATCGACCAGCCCATCATCCGGCGATACGATCATTTTCCTTTGCGCTATAGGCCATTCCATCCGCGTGGGACCACACAAATCTGGATGATACGGTCAGGCGGCAGGCAATGTGACCACATTGGCCGGCGCATCGCGGAGCCGCAGGTAAAGCTTCCCGTCCGGCGGCGCCGGCACCTTCAGGGCAGAACCGGTGTAGCCGTGCGCGACCTGGGCGGCCTGATCGAGGTTGGGCGTCGTCCCGACCGCGTCGATCAGGAACAGGTCGCGGCCACGGATCGTGCAATCTCCCTCCTTTGCTTCGCAGGCCACGCCCTCGATCCGCGGCAACCGGGCCAGAGTCACCAGCGGCTGCCAGTCACTGACCTCCCCGCCCCGCGCCAGGCGAAAGCGGAGCGGGCCGAAAAGCGGCGCCAGCGCGTCTGGGTCGAGCGTCGCCACCATCACCTGCGGACTTTCCAGGCGCAGACCATCGGCCGTCGTGAGGCGAAGCGCGGCGCTACCATCGATCGGCGCCACTTCGATGGCGTCGGCAGCGGTCAAATGCGTCTCCCCCTTGGCCTCGACGGAGAAGACGAGCCGACCGCTATCCGGCAGCACCTCGTCGCCATCGAGCGCCAGATCCGCGCTGCCACCCGGTGCGCCCGGCGTCACATCCTTGCTCAGCAGCCCGATCTGCGGACGTGGAGCCGCTATCGTTACCGCCAGGCCAACGGTTCGCCCGTCATGCAAGCTGACCCGGGCGCTCACCTGACTGCCCTGCCGGGGAACCACCCCTTCCCCCTGCATCGCCAGTCTCAATCGGTCGATAGACCCGTCGCGCGTCAGCCCGTCGGGCCGCAAGATCACGCCGGCAATTTCGACGCTTTCCACCTGATCGAGCCGCTGCCCCGAGAGCAGCGCTTGCCTGTCGCCGGTATGGAGAAGTAGGCCGTCCAGGCGGCTTGCCTGGGCATAGCTGCGCAGAGTAATGGTCGACGGTTGAGCGACCCCCTGATATTTCACCGCCAGATCGATCGTTCCCGGCCTGCGCTCCGCGAGCGGCAATGTCAGCGCCAGCCCGTCGCGCCCCTGGACTTTCCACCCTATCGACTGAACCGGTCCATCGCCCTGACGGATCGTCACGCTTTCGACGCAGGCCGGCGCGCCGCCCTTCAAGACCAGCCCATTGTCGCGGCCGACCACAAGCGCAGGCGCTTCGCCCTCGACCGCCCATCCGCCCCCATCGGGCAACTGGAGCGTAAAGTCCGGTCCTTCAAGGCGATCGAATCCCCAATGGCCGTACAGATGGCCCTGCACCGTTCCCTTGAAGGTAGACGGCAGGTCGGCGCCAGCCAGCACATAGCCGCCCCGATCCGCCCGCGCCGTAACCGGCAGTTCCGCCATCTCGCCCGTTGCCGCCTTCAGCGCCAGCTTGACGTCGCGCGCATAGGCGGTGGAATAGATGAGCGGCGCGCCCTCGACCGGCAGCACGGTGCCGGCGCGCACGGCGCAGATCGGCGCATCGGCTGCATTGCGCAGGCGCGGCGGGCTGTCGGCCTCGATCGCCGGCATCGCCACGACCATCACCGACTTGGGCTTCTGGAAAGAGGGCGCAGCGTTCAGCAACAGGCCGATGCCATCGCCCTTGCGCACACTGAGCGTTGGCAGATAGTCGAACTGCGGATTACTGAATGCGCCGAAAATCTTCGCCACATCGCGCACCACGCCGATATAGGCGCTGTAATAGCCATAGCCCGCCTCCCGCGTAGCGCTCAGCTGCAACGCCAGATCGGTCGGCGCTCCCGTCAGCGTCTCGGCCATCGAACTGCTGTGGACATCCGCCAGAACCAGCGATTCCCGATTGTCGAGCAGGCAGGCCGCCTGCAATTCGACAACCCTCGACAGACATTCCTCATTCAGTTTCATCGACAGGCTGTTCGCCAGCATCGGCGCGACGCCCCGCAGAAATTCGGGATGGGTATTTTCCTGCGCGCGAATCGCGGCCATGAAGGCGTCGAGCCGAGATCGGTCGAGCGAGGCCTGGTTCAGATCCTGCGTCGCCCGGACGAATTCGCCCGGCTTGCCGCGCACCGCGTCGGTCAGCGTCCCCTCCGCCCCGCCCGTGTCGGGCACCAGGAACAGCACCATCTGCCGTGCGCCCTTGGGCACGGTCACGGTCAGCGCCCTGTCATTGGCCTTCTTCTTCCAGGTCTCGGCGAACCTCACCCAATCCTTGGGCGGCGGGTTGGTCGCCCCGCGCAGGAATGCGGACGCCAGGATGAAACGGGCACCCTGTTCATCCGGCAAGTCCGCCTCGATGGAGAGCTGATCCCCCTCGGACAGGCTCGGCACCTGCGCGATCGGCAGGCTCTGCGCGCCGCGCATCACCATGACGCGCAGGGATGGACCGGACAGTTCGAATGGGGCCGGGTCGGCCGCATGGAGGGACGCGGGCACCAGCGATGCCAGCAGAAAGGCGATGCCCCAGCACTTGGCGCGACGCGCAATCCTGTCGGTCGCAATGCACATATGTCTATTTTCCACCATCCTGCCTGCGACCCTGCTTCACCTCTCCCATATCGGCGCAGGCAAGCCAAGAGCGAAGGAATGCCGATACGGGTCGGGGCGGCATGGCGTATCGTCGCCACATGCCGCATCCTTCATGCGGTCGATCGCCCGACCCACGCGTCGGCTCGACATGGAACTTCCGTTCGTCGAGGACGGTCGACTTTCTTCTCGAACGGATTTGCCCAGACGGCAGATTGGGAGAAAACCATGCTCCTGGCGTGAAGCGAAGGATTCCTCCATAAGTCGGGCATGGCGCCTTGTTAGCGGACGGCCTCCCGATCAGATCGATGCGGGAGGCCCCTCGCCTCAGCGCTGGGCAAGCTGGACGGCCGGCTTGCGCGTGATGGTCACGCCGGCCTCGGCCCATTTGCTCGCAGTGCGGCACTTGACGGTGGGAACGATGGAACTGGGCTGGACCTGCTTGATGCAATAATGCTGGGTCTTGGCATCATAGCTCACCTTGGGCTTGCCATACTGGCCCTGCGCGGCGGCGGGCGCGGCAAAGCTGCCAATGGCGGCGGCGGCGATGATGGCGGCAATGGTCTTCATGGTCATGTCCTTCCCTGAACTTGCTTTGAACGATCCCGATGGACCGTGCCCAATGCTTTGCAGGGGGCGTGCCAATTGATGAAAAGCTCGGAAATCCGGGATTTAGAACCGATCGGCAGAAAATCTGTTGGGGGTAATATCCCAATATACGGCGCAATATCCTTTCTGTTGGCAAAATTTTCATCGCAAATCAAAAAGCTGGCCGGACATGCCCCTTTTCCATCCGGCCAGAGGCAGCCCCTATGCGCCGTTGACTTTTTCGCGCCTTTCCCCGCCTGGCACGCCATGCGCGACCCGCTTCCCATAGTCCGGGTCGTCCTCGGGCTTTGCAAGAGCGGCCAAGACCTGTTGGTGGACCTCCTCCAGCGTCCCGCGAAATTCGGGATAGGGCAGGATGTAGAACTGGTTCGCCTCCACGCCTTCCAGCACATAGCGGGCCAGCACCTCCGGCTCCATGCCGACCGCGATCACCTGCTTAAGGTGCGCCATGACAACGGGATCGGCGCCATAATAGCCGGTGTCCTGAAGGTGCGCCGGGCGCGTCAGCACCGCCTCGTGGATGTTCGTGTTGACCGCGCCGGGACAGAGGAGCGACACGCCGATACCATGATCGGCCAGGT
Source organism: Sphingobium sp. V4 (assembly GCF_029590555.1). NCBI lineage: Bacteria > Pseudomonadati > Pseudomonadota > Alphaproteobacteria > Sphingomonadales > Sphingobiaceae > Sphingobium > Sphingobium sp. V4. The sequence continues at coordinate 556,598 of NZ_CP081002.1, forward strand.
CGAGCGCCAGGCATTCGCTCAGGCCCCGTATCGCCATTTTGGACGTGCAATAGATGCCCGTGCCCTTGAGCGCCACGAAGGCGGACATCGACGCGGTGTTGACGATATGCCCGCCCTTGCCCCGCTCGATCATGCGCGGGACGAAGGTCTGGATGCCGTTGATGACCCCGCGCAGATTGACATCCAACTGCCAGTCCCAGTCATCATAGGTGGCGTTCTGCAAAGGCCCGAAGATCGACACCCCCGCCGTGTTGAACAGCAGCTCGACCGGCCCCAGCTGCGCCTCCACCGCATCGGCGGCGCGGGCATAGGCGGCGCGGTCGGTGATATTCAGCTTTACCGCCATCACCTCATGCCCGCGCCCGTCGAACCAGGCCAGCGCCTCGTCCAGATGGTCCTGCCTTATGTCGGCGATCGCGACCTTGCAGCCCGCCTGCGCAAAGACCTTCGCCTGCCCCAGCGCCACGCCCGATCCGCCGCCGGTGATGAAGGCGGTGCGTCCCGCGATCCTCGTCATGCCGCCAACTCCTTGCCCTTGTGCCGCGCCAGTTGGTCGTCGAACACCGGGTTGGACAGCAGAAAGCCGATCTCCTTCGCCCGATCCTGGTTGATCGCCTCATCGGGCATCGACGCCAGGATCGCATCGAACCGGGTCCGCATCCCGTCCGCGAATTCGGGATGCGTCAGGATGTACAGATCGTTATCGCATATGCCGGCCAGCACCCGCTCGCCGACCTCGTCCGCGCTCATCCAGAGCGGCGACACCGGCCGCTTCTCCAGTTCTTCCTCGCGCTGCTTGTAGCCGCTGTCGCTGCGATATTCGGCCGGCCGCAATTCGCCCGAATGGGCGATGTGGCTCTGCACCGGGCCGGGCATGAAAGCCGAAACGCCGATATTCTCCGCCGCCAGCTCGCCCCGGATCGCCTCCGAAATACCCAGCACCGCCGCCTTGGCGGCGGTGTAGATCGCCGAATAGCTGATCGGGATCAGCGCCGATTGGGACGATGTGGTGACGATCTGTCCGCCCTCGCCATGCGCCTTGATGCGCGGCAGGATGGTGACCAGGCCGTTGATGACCCCGCCCAGATTGACGCCCATGCCCCAGTCCCAGTCATCGTAGCGCGCGTCCAGCACCGGCCCCATCACGCCTATGCCGGCATTGCCGATCAGCATGTGGATCTTGCCGAACCGCGCCTCCGCCGCATCGGCGGCGCGGGCGAATCCGGCGCGATCCGTGACGTCGAGTTGCACTGTCTCGACCTGCGCATCGGCGGCCAGATCGGCCTTCGCCTGTGCCAGCGCGTCCTCGCGGATATCGGCGATCACCACATTTGCCCCGGCCCTGACCAGCGCCCGCGCAATGCCCAGCCCGATTCCGTTCGCCCCGCCCGTTATGAAAGCGGTCTTGCCCCGTACATCGCCCATCGGCGCACCTGCTGCCTGCGTCATCCTGTCCTCTCCTTATTGCTTCAGGCCCAGCATGGCCCGCGCCTCGCCGGCGCTGGCGATGTCGCCGCCCATCCGATCGACCATCTCGACTGCCCAGCGCACCATCTCGCCATTGTCCGCGGCCATCCGGCCACGCCGCAGATAGATAGTGTCCTCGAACCCGACGCGGATATTGCCGCCCAGCAGCATCGACTGCGCCGCCATGGGCAGGCTGTGCCGGCTGACGCCGAAGCCGGTGAACTGGCTCCCACGCGGAATCTGGTTCTTCGCATAGAGCATCGCCTCAGGCGTCGCCGGCAATCCATATTTGGTGCCCAGAACGAAGGTGAAGGGCACATTCTTCGGGATCGCGCCCTTCGCCATCAGGTCGTCGGCGAACACAAAGTCCCCCGCCTCGAAGCATTCGATCTCCGGCAACACGCCCGCATCCTGGATCATGTGCCCCATCCTGGTGATCATGGGGTCAAGGTTGATCGCCACCCCGCCCCATAGCTGCATGGTGCAGATGTCGAGCGTACACATGTCGGGCTTCAAATCCAGGATATGCTCCAGCCGCCGCTCGGCGGTGAACATCAGCGTGCCGGGGCCGCAGACCGCCGGATCATCGTCCCCCTGCATCCAGGTGCAGCCCGGCCCTGTGGTGACATTCAATATCACTTCATCATTCTTCGCCCGGATCAGGCCGACGACTTCGCGATAATCCTCCAGCGCCTGCGACGGCGCGCCGGTCTCGCGATCACGCACATGGACATGAATGATCGACGCGCCGGCCTCCGCCGCCGCCAGCGCCTCGGCGGCGACATGATCCGGGCGGAAGGGGAAGTCGGGATGCGCCGGCATCGGCGAACTTCCCGTCACCGCGCAGGTCACAAATAGCTTGCCAGCCAATCTACCTCTCCTGTTCACTGTCGGCTATGCTGCCGACCGCAGACCAACGGGTCTTGCAGAGGAGACGGCCCGCAAGAAGGCCGGTGGATGTCCCATTATTGCGAGTAACTGGATAAGGCATGGCACAAAGGGAAGAATTGTCGCGGTTCCTGAAAGCCGCTCGCGCCAAGCTGGCGCCGTCCGAAGTCGGTCTGCCAGCGGGAGAACGCCGCCGCACGCGCGGTCTGCGGCGCGAGGAAGTGGCGACGCTCGCGGGGATGAGCGTCACCTGGTACACATGGTTCGAGCAGGGGCGCGAGGTCCAGCTATCCGCGCCGATGCTGGAGCGACTGAGCCGCACCCTGCGCCTCAGCCCCAACGAGCGCGAATTTCTCTTTGCGCTCGCCCAGCATCGCCCCCCGCCGTTGGCCCGCCGCGCCGATGAGACGATCCACGCGGGCACCCAGCATCTGATGGATGCGCTGTCGATTCCCGCGCTGGTGATGGTGGAGGACTGGACGGTGATCGGCTGGAACCGCCTCGTCGCCCATGCCTTTCGCGACTATAGCCAGTTACCGCGCGAAGAACGCAACCTGTTCCGCATCCTGATGCTCAACCCGCGCTATCGCGCCGACCCGGACAAGTTCCAGGATATGTGCCGCCGCCTGATCGCCCGCTTCAAATGGGATTATAGCCGCACCGCCCAGCCCGAAGTGTTCGAGGGCATCATCGCCGACATGATGGACCAGTCGGAATTCTTCCAGCGCTACTGGCAGGAATCCGACATCATGGCGCATTTCGAGGATACCAACATCGCCGACATGCCGGGCGTGGGCGAGATCATGTTCCGCCACACCAGCTATGCGATCGAGGAAGCGCCGGGCCAGCGCCTGTTGCTGTTCGCGCCGCTGGACGAGGTCAGCGCACAGCGACTCGCCAGGCTGGTGGCGGAAACGGAGGCGCCAGTTACAGCCTGACGCCCGTCCACCGCCGCCTGATTGTCAGTTGGTCTCGCGCTTCAATCGCTCGGCCAGCGCATCGATCTCCTCCGGTTCCAGCAGCCAGGTGCGCGTCTTGCGCCCTTCCCGATGGACGGGCTGGGTCAGCAGGATGCGCGCCTGCGCTTTGGCATCGGGCTTGTAGAGGCCAAAATGGACGGCGCAGTCGCGGATCGTGCCGATCAGCGGCGGCTTGCCATCCAGGTCGATCATGGTCGCGGGCTGATCCCAGGGGATGCTGGCGACGCCGGGAAATTTCTGTTCCATGCGCCTGCGTCACCACGCTCTGCCAAGGAAAGCAAGGCCTATCCGAGCAACGCCATCAGGATCGGGTCGCCGGTCGCGCGCGGGTCGCGGCGAATTTCCGCTTCCTCGCGCCCGATCGCGCGGAAGATCGCGTCGCCGATCTGGCCCGACACATTGTCGGCTATCGCCGCATAATCCCTGCCGCCTGTCGCAGCCAGCGCCGCCGACAGCATCTCGAACATGTCCGACCGCAACGCCTGCGACGCGCCGGGCATCAGCGCCTCGACCACCGAGCCACGCGCTTCGCGCGCCAACAGATCGGTCGCTGCCGTCGGTCCGCCGCGCAGCACCGATACCGCATCCGCCAGCGTCATGCGATGAACCGCGTCGATCACGACCGGCGCGGCATTGTCGGCCAGATCGACCGCGACATCGTTGAGCGCCATCGCCACCTGGTTGCGCACGGCATTGGTCCGCAGCAGCGCGGAAAGCACCGCTCCACCCTTCCCGCCACCCAGGTCCGGCGGCGCGATCCGCGTGAGCTGATCGTCATAGAAGCCACCCGGTTCGGTCAACCGGGAAAAGGCACGCTCGCTCGACAGTTCCAGCAAGCGCCGCACCGCTTCCTCGACCGTATAGCGCCCCATCGGCGTGGCGCAGGCCGCCAGCGGCAGCAACGCCAAGGTCGCGATCAGGCTGCGCCTGTCGGAAAGGCCGAATGATTGCTCCATGACGCGTCTCCCTCTTTCGTGGAAACCGTCATGGCCCGCTCAGCCTTGCCGGGCGCTGAACGCTTACAGACCCACCCCATTCGGTTTCACCCAAGGCTATAGGAATAGCGCCCGCACCGAATCAGGCACCCGCTCCGCCCGCAGCCCGCCCGGGCGGTTAGCGTCCGGGGCAGTCCAGACGCGCTTTTCGATGCACTCCACGCACAGCCGGCCGTCCAGCGACAGCCGATGCGCGACAGTGAAGCTGCTATTGCCGAAAACCGGCGCCTCCGCCTCCACCAGCACATCATCGCCATAGGCGGTCGGCAAGAAAAATCGCGCCGACACGTCGACCATGGGAAATCCGGCAAAGGGCATGGTCGCCATCATCTCGCGCTTTTTGGGCAGGCCCGCGCGTTCGAACAGCAGCATCGTCGTTTCGCCGAAAATGTCGAAATAGCGCGGGGCATGGACGATGCCGGCGGGGTCGCAATGCCCCCATTCGATGCGGACGATCCGCTGGAGATAGGCGCTCACGCGAGAATAGTCTTTCCTTGCCTGGTGGTCTTTTCCGCCATCTCCTCGGCGGGTGGCGGGGTGGGGACGAGAAGCCCGCGCTGCACTGCGGGCCGCACCGAAATCCGGTCGAACCAGCGCTGAAGATGGGGAAAGCCGCTCATGTCGACACCCGCCCAGTCATGCCCCCGAACCCAGGGAAAGCAGGCGATGTCGGCGATCGAATAATCGCCGACCAGAAAATCGCGATCCGCCAGCCGCGTGTCCAACACCCCGAACAGCCGCTGGCTTTCGCGGACATAGCGGTCGATCACTGCCGGCAGCTTCTCGTCGAAATAGCGGTTGAAGACCGTCGCCTGCCCCATCATCGGGCCAAGCCCCGACATCTGCCACATCACCCACTGGATCACGCGGCTACGATCTTGCGCATCGGCGGGGATGAAGCGCCCGAACTTCTCCGCCAGATAGAGCAGGATCGCGCCGGATTCGAAGATGGCGAAATCCCCCGCATCACGGTCCACCAGAGTCGGGATGCGGCCATTGGGATTGATCGCCACATACCAGTCCTGCTTCTGTACCCTGTCGGTCAGCGAAATCGGCGTCACCCGATAGGGCACGCCCAGCTCTTCCAGCAGGATCGACACTTTCCAGCCATTGGGCGTCTCCGACGTCAGCAGTTCCAGCATCATCCTCTCCGACTTTTCTTCCCGTCCCCAAAGCAAAGCGCGGCCCTCCCTGCAAGACGAGTGGCGGCGCTATCATTGAGACTGACAGGTTGAGCGCTCCCCCCTGCCGGGTAGCGCCACTGATAGTATCCACAGACGACTTGCGGCCCACAGGATCGCCCGGCACCACCTGTTGGCGAAGGCGCATCAGACGCCGCAAGCAACAAGGTGAGGATAGCGCATGTTGACGCTCTACAGCTTCGGTCCGGCCGCCAATTCGTTGAAGCCGCTACTGGCCCTTTACGAAAAGGGGCTGGATTTCACGCCCCGCTTTGTCGATCCGACCCGGTTCGAGCATCATGAGGACTGGTTCAAGGCAATCAATCCGCGCGGCCAGGTGCCCGCGCTCGATCATGACGGTCATATCATCACGGAATCGACCGTCATCTGCGAATATCTGGAGGATGCCTTTCCGGACGCGCCGCGCCTGCGCCCGACCGATCCCGTACAGATCGCGGAAATGCGCGTCTGGACCAAATGGGTGGACGAATATTTCTGCTGGTGCGTGTCGACCATCGGCTGGGAGCGGATGATCGGCCCGATGGCGCGCAAACTCTCCGACGAGGAGTTCGAGGAGAAACTGAAGCATATCCCCATCCCCGAACAGCAGGCCAAATGGCGCAGCGCCCGCGCCGGCTTCCCCCAGGCGGTACTGGACGAGGAAATGCGCAAGATCCGCGTATCGATCGAACGGCTCGAAAAGCGCCTGTCGCAAAGTCCCTGGCTGGCGGGCGAAGTTTATACGCTCGCGGACATCTGCAACTTCGCGATCGCGAACGGGATGCAGTTCGGCTATGCCGACATCGTCAACCCCGACGCGACCCCGAATCTGGTCGCCTGGATCGACCGGATCAATGCCCGCCCCGCCGCGCAGGCCATGTTCGCCAACTCCAGGAGCGAAATGCCACCTCGCCCGGCTGCGGCGACAGCGGCCTGATCCCATGACCTGGCAGGACGAACCGCCCGCGGGGCAGCTCAGAATGTACCATATTCCCGGTTGCCCCTTTTCCGAACGGATCGAGCTGCTGCTCGACCTCAAGGGACTGGATGGCATCATGGCCGACCATGAGATCGACATATCGCATCCGCGCCCCGCATGGCTGCTCGCCAAGACGCACGGCACAACCGCGCTCCCGGCTCTGGAACTGGAAAATGGAGAGACGCTGAAGGAAAGCATGGTCATCATGCGCTATGTCGAGGATCGCTTTCCCGACCCGCCCGTGGCGCAGCAAGACCCATATGACCATGCAGTCGAGGCGATGCTGTGCGCGACCGATGGCCAGTTCACCGGCGCGGGTTACCGCATGATCCTCAATCGCGATCCGGCCAGGCGCGACGAGCACCGGGCCGAAGTTGATGCCCAATATGCGCGGCTGGACGCATTTCTGCGCCATTATGCGCCGGACGGCGACTATCTGTTCGACCGCTTCGGCTGGGCGGAGGTCGCCTTTACGCCCATGTTCAAACGGCTCTGGTTCCTCGATTATTATGAGGCCTATCAGATCCCCCTGCATCTCACGCGGCTCCTGCGCTGGCGGGACGCCTGCCTGTCGCATCCGGTAGCACAGCGCCACCACGGCCATCGCGAGTTGATGACGCTTTATTATGACTACGCCCAGGGCGGTGGCAACGGTCGCCTGCCCGAAGGCCGTCGCATCTCCAGCTTCACCCTCGACCCGCCCTGGCGCGACCGCCCCCTGCCCCCGCGCGATAAATGGGGCACGCCTGCCACCGACGCCGAACTCGGTCTCCTCCCCGCATAAGGACATCCCATGCCCAACACGCTCCAGCACTATATCGACGGCCAGTGGGTCGAGAGCCAGGGCGGCCGGACGATGGCCGTCATCAACCCCGCGACGGACCAACGCGCCGCTGACCTGATACTGGGCACGGCGGCCGATGTGGATGCGGCAGTGATCGCCGCGCGCCACGCCTTCGACACCTTCTCCCGAACCAGCCGCGAAGAACGGATCGCGCTGCTCGAACGCATCATCGGTGAATATCAGAAACGCGTGCCCGACATCGCCCGCGCCATCGCCACCGAAATGGGCTGCCCCATCTCCATGGCGCAAACGGCGCAGGCGGGATCGGGCCTGGGCCATCTGAGGCAGGCGCTCAACGCGCTGAAGAATTACGAATTTTCCGAGAAGATCGGCGACAATCGGGTCGTGCGCGAACCGATCGGCGTGGTGGCGCTCATCACGCCGTGGAACTGGCCGATGAACCAGATCGTGGCCAAGGTCGGCCCGGCGCTGGCAGCGGGCTGCACGATGATCCTGAAGCCCTCCGAAGAAGCGCCCAGTTGCGCCGCCATCTTTGCCGAGATATTGGACGCGGCGGGCGTGCCACCGGGCGTCTTCAACCTGGTGCAGGGCGATGGCGAAGGCGTGGGCACCGCGCTCGCCAAGCATCCCGACATCGACATGGTGAGCTTCACCGGCTCCACCCGCGCGGGCATCATGGTGGCCAAGAACGCGGCCGATACGGTCAAGCGCGTCGCGCAGGAACTGGGTGGCAAATCGCCCAACATCATTTTGGAAGGCACGCCGCTCGACAAGGCGCTGCCGGGCGGCGTGGGCGGCGTGCTGCTCAACAGCGGCCAGAGTTGCGTCGCGCCCACCCGGATGCTCGTCCACAAGTCCCAGCATGACGAAGCGGCGGAAAAGGTCGGCGCGCTGTTCGCCGCCAAGAAGGTGGGCGATCCGCAGATCGAGGGCGATCATATCGGCCCGGTCGTCAGTCAGCGCCAATGGGAGCGTATCCAGGGCCTGATCCAGTCCGGAATCGACGAAGGCGCGACCCTGGTCACCGGCGGCACCGGCCGTCCCGAAGGCATGGACGCGGGCAGTTATGTCCGCCCCACCGTCTTCGCCAATGTCACGCCGGACATGACGATCGCCAAGGAGGAGATTTTCGGTCCCGTTCTCGTCCTCATGCCCTATGCAGATGATGAGGACGCGATCCGCATCGCCAACGACACGCCCTATGGGCTGGGCGCCTATGTCGCGGGCGATCCCGCCCGTGCGCGCAAGTTCGTCAGTCGCATCCGGGCGGGAGCCGTGTTCGTCAATGTCGGTGGCCTGGCCTTCGACATGCCGTTCGGCGGCTACAAACAATCGGGCAATGGTCGCGAATTCGGCAAGTTCGGGCTGGAAGAATTTCTGGAGGTGAAATCGGTGATCGGCGCGCTGCCAGAGGAAGTCGACTAATGGCCAGCCTGCCGATCGCAGCCGATGTCGAGGATAGCGCGCGGCAGGCGCCCGCGCTGATCCGCTATCTCGATGAAGGCGATTTCGTCACGCGGCGCTATGTGTCGCGTGGCGTGGAGATCAACACCGGCACCTATGGCGACCATCGCATGATGGTGCGCGACGGGATGCCGATCCGCGATCATTTCCGTTTCGACACGCATGGCTTCATGCTGGGCAAACATCGCAGCGGCATCGCCGATTTCTTCGACAAGGAGGAGGTCGATCGGCTCTATCTGGGCGAATGTGAAGACGCGATCCGCGCGCTGACCGGCGCAACCTGCGTGTCGGCGGGCGGATGGATGATCCGCACCTCCGCCGATCTCACTGCACGCGCCCAGGAAAAGGTCGAGAATTACCGCCATGAAGGCGGCATCCAGCCACCGGCGGGCGAGGCGCATGTCGATTATAATGAAATCACCGGCCGCCGCGCAGCCGAGCGCGCCTATGCCGCCGCCTTCCCCGATGGGCCGGGCTATAAACGCTATGTCTGCGTCAGTTTCTGGCGCACTTTTACGCCCGGCCCGCAGGATTGGCCGCTGGCCGTGTGCGACGGCCGCACTGTGTCCGATGAGGAGGCGACGTCCAACACCTTGTTCGTGGTGGACGAGCTGCCGGTCGGCGACGCATTGACAGCGCCGGTCGCAGGCGAGGACCAGATGATCGCCGCCTCAATCTTCCGCCATCGGGACCGTCACCGCTGGTGGTATTTTTCGAACATGGCGGCGGACGATGTGCTGCTGTTCAAATTCCAGGACAGCGATCATGATGTAACGTGGCGCTGCCCCCATACCGCATTCCACGACAGCAGCCTGCCCGACACGCAGACGCGATCCAGCATCGAGGTGCGGGCGGTGGCGTTTTTCGAATAAGGTTCGTTCTTGCTTTTCTACCAGCGTAACAGCCCGACCAGTTCCTGCCGCCAGGGCCATAGCAGGATCGCGTTCAACATCAGCGTCACGATCCCGAACGCATATTCGACCACGCCCGGATCGAGCACGAAATTCCAATAGCCGATCACGATATTGAGCGGCACGCAGGCGAGCGCTGCGGGCAGGATCGCCCGGTTCGCCAGCACCAGCAGCGCGACGATGATCTCCATGAGCTTGATCCAGGCGAACAGGCCACTGTGGATCACCGCGAGCGTGAACTCCCGCGCCAGCGGCGTATTGCCCAGCGGCTGCAATTCGAAGGGCGTGAAATATTCCACCCCGGAAAACAGGAACCAGCCGCCGAAGATGATCCGGGCGGCAGTGAACGCCGCCCCGGTTCCGCGCCCCTGCGCGTCCAGCGCGATCATCCTCAGAAACCCGCGGGCGCGCCGTCGAGCAGGATCGTCTTGGTTTCCAGATAGGGCTGCAACCCTTCCACCCCGCCCTCGCGGCCGATGCCCGATTGCTTGAAGCCGCCGAAAGGCAGGCCAAATTCCAGCTTCATGCCATTCTGGCCAAAGCCGCCCGCGCGGATGCGCCGACCGATGCGATAGGCGGCGTCAGCGTCGTTGGTCAGCACCGATCCGTTGAGGCCGAAGCTGCTGTCGTTGGCGATACGGATCGCATCCTCCTCATCCTCGGCCGGGATCAGGCACAGAACCGGGCCGAAAATCTCCTCCTGCGCGATGCGGCTGGCGTTATCGACATTGGCGAACAGGGTCGGCTCGATGAAATAGCCCTTGTTCATATGCGCCGGACGATTGCCGCCCGTCACCAGATCGGCGCTCTCCCGGCCCAGCGCGACATACTCCTCTACCCGCGCCAGCTGGCGCTTCATCGCGACCGGGCCCAGCTGGGTATCGGGCGCATCGCTATGGCCGATGCGGATGCCCTGCATCACCTTGGCGATGGCGTCGGCCAGCGCGTCATGCCGGTGCCGGGGCACGATGGCGCGGCTGAGCATGGCGCAGACCTGCCCGCTCATGATGGTGATGGTGTTGCCCAGGATCGCGGCGGCCACTTCGATCGGGAAGTCGTCGCGCACGATCGCCGCCGACTTGCCGCCCAGTTCCAGCGTGCAGCGCGCCACCCGTCCGGCGCACACCTCGCCGATCCGTTTGCCCGCCAGCGTCGATCCGGTGAACGTCACCTTGTCGATCCCCGGATTGCGAACCAGATGGTCGGACGCATCGCGCCCGGCCGCCACCAGGTTGACGACACCTGCAGGAACCCCCGCCGCCTCCGCCGCTTCCGCTATGATATACGCCTCCAGCGGGGTTTCGGGCGAGGGCTTCATGATGACGGTGCAGCCCGCGACCAGCGCATAGGCGACCTTTGCCGACATGATGCCATAGGGCGCGTTCCACGGCGCGATCGCCGCGACTACGCCCGCAGGCTCCTGCACCACGATCGCGGTGTCGACCATGTGCGACGGGCGCCGTTCCACGAAGGGATAGGTATCGGCATAGCCCGCGATCGCCATCAGCGTCGCGGTCGCGCCGCCGGTCATGACCGGCGCGAAGCTGGCGAGGCCACCGACCTGCGCGGTCCAGGCCGCCGCCAGTTCGGGCGCGCGCCTTTCCAGCTCCGCGCCCATCCGCCGGACAATGGCGCCGCGCTCGGCGGGGGCCATGCTGGGCCATGGCCCGTCATCGAACGCCGTGCGCGCAGCCGCGACGGCGCGGTCCATGTCCGCTTCCGTGCCGTCGGCGACCCGCGCGATGACCGCCTCGCTATTGGGCGACACGATCTCGATCACGCCATCGCCGGTGGAATCGATCCACGCGCCGCCGATGAACAATTTGTCGGGATGGGCGATGCGGATGCCTGCGGGAATCATGCTGTCCATTTCCTCTCAGAAGCTTTTCTTGACGGTCGCGGTCCATTCGCGCGGCCGGCCGACCGTGCCGGTGACGACGCCGAAAGTGCCGACATTTTCCGCCACGCCATTATAATAGAATTTGTCGAAGACATTGGTGACACCGACGCTGAGCGACCAGTCCTTGTCCGCCGCCTGATAGGTCAGCCGCGCATTCACCAGGCTGGGCGCGTCGATCAGATTATAGGGGTTGTTGACCGAGTTATAATAGAAGTTCGAGCGCCAGGACCAGTCGATCCGCGGCGTCATCGTGCCGCTGCCGCCAAGGTCCGCTTCATATTGCACGCCCGCCGACAATTGCCATTTGCTGATGAAAGGCGCGATCATGTCCTTCGTCACCAGAGTCGCCGGGTTGGTGATCGCCTTATAGTCGAAATCCAGATAGCCGACCGACGCATCGAACGACAGACCGTCCGCCGGGCGCAGTTGCGCTTCCAGCTCCCATCCGAACACCTCCGCATCGCCCGCATTGGACGGCACCGAACAGGACAGGACGATGCTTTCCGGACACTGATAGCGGACAAGCTGCATATCGTTATATTTGTTGAGGAACACCGCGCCATTCAGGCGCAGCATCCGGCCGAGCAGGTCGGCCTTGAACCCGGCTTCATAGGTGGTCAGCTTTTCCGGGCCGAAGGTCTGGACCTGGTCCGGCGCGGACGGGCGCGGATTGATGCCGCCCCCCTTGAAGCCGGTCGATAGCTGGGCGTAGGTCATGAGTTCGTCCGACCAGCGATAGTTGACGCCGATGCGGTAATCGACCCGGTTGCCCTTGAACGTGCCGGTCAGCCCATCCAGCCCGACCAGCAGGAAGTTCGGCGTGAAGAAGGCGCCGCTCGGCAAGCTGCCGTCCACATTGCGGCGCGAATAGCGATAGGTCTTCTTGTCGTCGGTATAACGCAGCCCGCCGATGATATTGAAGGCGTCGGTGACATGAAATTCGCCATGGGCGAAGACCGAGGCGCTGCGGTTCTTGATCACGTCGTCCGACAGGAAATCGAAGAGCAGGGTCGGAATCTGGCTGCGGCCCTGGATCGTGTCCGTGGCGTTATAATAGAAGCCGCCGACGGTCAGGTCGACCAGATCGTTGAAATTGGCGCTGAGGCGCACTTCCTGCGTGAACTGCTCATGGCCGTAGGTGAATTGCTGCAACAGGATAGCGAGCGGCGATCCGTCGACGTCGATCGCGCTGGTGCCGTCGGCGCTGCGATAGCCGGTGATCGATTTCAGCTTCAGACTGTCCGACAGATCATAGTCGATCGTGCCAGACAGGCCCCATGCCTTGACCGTGCTGGTCGGGCTGGCGGTGAAGCCGCCCGGCGCGATCTGGGTCGGGATGCCGAACACCGTCGTATAATTGCCGCCGGTCGCGTAAGTGGCGTAGGAACTATAGCTCTTGGCGCCGGTTAGGAAGCGGCTGTCGAACGGGATGCCGGCGGTAGGATCGCCCGCGACATAGCTGCGCACCGATGGATTGTCGGCATAAAGCAATTTGGTCGCGACCGTCTCGCTATTGTCCTTGGACACATCGGCGACGATGTTGATTTCCAGCGGCGCTCCGGCTGGCGCGTAGCGCAGCGCGGCGCGCAGCGCCATCACGTCGATCCCGCCTTCAGTGCCGATCCGGCAATTTTTGTTGCCACTGCTGGTGGGGATGCCCGACGCCGGATTGACGCAGCCATAGTCGAGCAGCTTCATATAACCGTCGACATTCTTCGACACGCCCGACACCCGCAGGAACAGGTCGTCAGTCAACGGCACATTGGCGCTGCCGCGCAGTTCCAGCCGGTCGAACCGGCCGTAGGTCGCCTCGATGAAACCGCCGGTTGTCGAATCGGGCTTCTTGCTGAACAGCTTGACCGCGCCGCCGACGCTGTTCTTGCCCGCCAGCGTGCCCTGCGGCCCGCGCAGCACCTCGACCCGTTCCAGGTCGGTCAGGTCCATCACCGCGCCGAAGGTCGTGCCATAATAGATGTCGTCGATATAGATACCAACGCCCGGCTCCAGCGCGAAACTGGCGTCGAGTTGCCCCACGCCGCGAATGAAGGCGGCGACGGCATTGCCCTGGATGCTGGTCGCGGGCGCCAGCGCGACGTTGGGCGCGAACTGGCCAAGATCGGTGACGCTGGTCTGGCTGCGCGCCGCCAGCGTGTCGGCAGACACCGCGGTGATCGCGATGGGCGTGTCCTGCAAGTTCTGCGCGCGAAACTGGGCCGTGACGATGATGTCGGCGGCGCCGGGCTGATCCGCCGGCTGCTCCGGCGTTGCCGCCTCCTGGGCCCATGCGGGCGCGGCGATCATCGCCGACGCCAGCGCCAGACCCGCCGCATGTGCTTGAAACCGGCTCTTCCAGATTGTCGCCATTTTCTTTTCCTCCCTCATATGATGGCCGCAAGGCGCAGGGGAGGAAGCGCCGGACCAGCCTTTGCCGGTTCCGGTGGGGCGATGCCGTGCATCGACCTGCCATGCCATCCTCTTGCCCGACCCACGGCCGTCCATCTTTTCCGCCCGCAGCGGAGAGGTCTTCGCCTCCCCACTATTCATAACGATCGTTAGTATTTTGTCAAGCGGGTTGGCGCGCCTTTGCCGCCGCCAATTGCGCTGCAGAAACCCAGGCGCCATGAACCTGCGCCCGCATCGGCAGCGGCATCGGCACGCGGGCGACCGGCCCCGCGGCGATCGCGCCGGCATCCACGACCCAGAGTTCGGACTGGAAGTCCACCAGCCCCGTCTGCCTGTCCACCACCGTCAGCAGCCAGCCTTCATGATCGGCCTGCGCCGAGGGGACATGGACCGGCTCGCTGATCGCCATGCCCGGCTCCAGCCCCATCATGTCGATCCGGCCATTGCCCGGTTCGATCCGCAGCAGCGCATTGAACGCAGCCCCGACCGGCCCGCCCGGCAGCGGTGGTCCACCCTGCGGATTCATCGACAGATACCAGGCCACACGATAGGGTCGCCCCTGGTCGGCGTCGCGCAGGCGCGGCATGTCGCCCGGCGGCCCGAGCAGTCTTTCCTCATAAGCTTCGCCCGGCTTCGCCATGTCAAAGGTCCAGCGAGTCAGCCCGCCGCCTATGTCGCGCTGGTCTCGCTGGATACCGCCCGCCTCGCGCATGAAGCCGAAGGCATTGGTGTCCGACAGGCAGAGATCGAGATGGAGCAGGTCGCCTTCCTCATAAGCGTTGACCAGATGGAAGGCCGAAATGCCCGGTCGTCCCTTGAACCAGCGCATCTCCTCCACCTTGCCGTATCGCGGCATGATGCCGACCCAGCTGTCCAGATCCTGCCGGTGCGCCCAATGCGCCCCGCCGGCCTCGAGCCGATCCAGATCGGCCGTGGTCGGGAAGATCGGGAAGATCGCGTAGTTTTCGGTGATCGCGAAGTCATGGATAGTCGAGCAATAGGGCTGATCGAACCATTGCTCGCGCACCAGATTGCCGTCGCGATCGGCGATGGCATAGGCGATCTTCGTCGAACAAAGGCCGTCCGCCTCATAGCCGAAGAAGAACATCTCCCCCGTGACCGGATCAACGCGGGGGTGCGCGGTGAAGGTCTGCGAGGTGAAGGCGCCATGATAATCCCAGCGGCCGATCGTCTCCAGCGTGTCGGGATCGACCTCATAGCCAAGCCCGTCCTCCTTTGTCATGAACAGCCGCCCGCCATGCCAGACCGGCGTGGTATTGGCGACGGTGCGGTCCCGCCCCACGACGCTCGGATCGTCGGTGAAAGGGTTGCGATATTGGCCGAACAAGGCGCGCCGCGCCTCCCTCTCCAGGGCATAGCGTTCGGTTTCGACATAGCGGATCGCATAATCGACCGTGCCGCCTCGAATGGTGAATTTGGCGACCATGCCGTCGCCCGACAGGACGATGTCGTCTTTGAACATCGGGGGGTGCGCAGGATCGGGCACCGCGCGAAAGAAGGCGCCCTCGATCTCGGCGGGGATGACGCCGACGACATCCAGGTTACGCGCTGACCATTCGATGCCGACGGGCGTGTTTAGGCCGGTAAAATGGATCGTTTCGGGAAAGACTCGCACGTTGATCTGCTCCTCGTCCTGCGATCAAATGATAACGATCGTTATTATTATTGCAAGCCGGCGCAACGGCTCACAACTGTCCACTTCGCTGTCTGATTCCGCGCAGCACATGGTCCGCGCCCTTGTCGCCGATCATGATCGCGGTCGCATTGGTGTTGCCAGCGGGCAGGCTGGGCATGACCGATGCGTCGGCGACCCACAACCCATCGACGCCAATGACCGCCAGATCGGGATCGACCACCGCCTGGGCATCATCGACCCGACCCATCCTTGCCGTGCCGACCGGATGATAGAGCGGAATCGACGCCATCTGCACATAGGCGCGCAACTGCTCCGGATCGGTCAGCGCCTTGCCGGGGCGCAGTTCGCTCCTGATATGCGCTGCGATCGGCGCCTCGCTCAGGATCGACCGGGCAATGCCGATGCCCTCGACGATCTGGTCGATATCATCCTCGCTGCCCAGTTGCCGATGTTCGATTTTCGGCGCGTCGGACGGGTCTGCCGACGCAAGGCTGATGCGCCCTCGATGGCTGGGCCGCATCAGCCCGACCAGGGTCGAGACGGACGGGTTCCGGCGCAGCATCAACCGCCCCTTCTCGTCAAAGTCGAAGGCGAAGGCGGCGAAGCTGATCTGGAGGTTGGGCGCGGGCAAATCCGGCCGGCTCTTCACGAACGCCTGCGCATGACCGATCGCCGTGGTCAGCGCGCCCCGCCGCGCGAGCGCGTAGCGCAGCAACTGCCACGCGCCGCGCAGCCCCCGCGCGTCGTTGTTCAGTGTCCGCACATCGACGTCATTGACGACATGGGTACCGACATGGTCCTGCAAGTTCCCGCCCACGCCCGGCAGGTCGCGCACCACCTCTATGCCATGGTCGCGCAGATGATCGGCCGGGCCGATGCCCGACAGCATCAGCAGGCGGGGCGTGTTCATCGCGCCGGCACTCAGCACCACGCCATGGCGTGCGCGCAATTCCTTCTCGACGCCGTCCTGCCGATAGAGGATGCCGACAACGCGATCCCGCTCGATCAGCAGGCGCAGCAACTGGGCCTCCAAGAGGATCCTGGGCGCGTTGCCGCCGCGCCGATCGTGCAGATAACCCCGCGCCGCCGAACAGCGCTCGCCGCCCCGCTGCGACACCTGGACATAATCGACGCCCTCGGCCTTCTCCCCATTCAGGTCCGACGACCGCGATATGCCCGCCGCCTGTGCCGCCGCGATCCACTGGTCGGTGATCGGATAGCGCGCGCGCCCTTCGGACACGGCGATCGGCCCCCCGACGCCGCGCCAGGCATCCGCACCGCGTTCATTATCCTCCAGCCGGCGGAAATAGGGCAGGACGGATTGATAGTCCCATCCCTCCGCGCCCAGTTGCGCCCATTCGTCATAATCCCACCGATGGCCGCGGATGAACATCATGCCGTTCAGGGCGCTGCCGCCGCCCAGCATCCTGCCCGCCGGCCAGATGTCGGCCCGGCCGCCCAGCGACGGGTCCGGTTCGACCTGATAGCACCAATCATAGGTCGGGTTCTGGACGATCGCGCTGGTCAGAGCCGGGATGCGCGACCGTATATGCCGGTCGCTCTTGCCCGCCTCGACCAGGGTGACGGCAAGCCCCGCCTCGGCCAGCCGCCCGGTCATGGCGCAGCCGGCCGATCCGCCGCCCACGACGATGATGTCACTTTCTTCCATGGTCGTTCCTAGAAACTGGACATGATGGCGGCGCTGGGCGCGTCGAGCGGCTGGCCCGCCGCCTGCATCTTCACCTCGCGCGCGTGAAGCCTGCCCTGCTCGTCGATCAGCCAGGCATGGATCGCATCCACATCCTCGCCGCTGAGCAGATCGTCCCAGCGGGGCATCCCGCCCGGTAGCAGCAGCCCATCGTGCACGATCGCTCCGAACATCTCATGCGTTGCCGGCTGCATCCGCCGCAGGTCCGGCGCGGTGGATCGTAACTGGTTGCTGTGGCAGATCGCACAATTCTGGAAGAACATCGCCTGCCCCTGCATGATCGTAGCCCGCGTCACGCCCGGTTTCTGCGCTGGCGGCGCAGCCGCGACCTCTACGGGCGGCAAGGGCTGCGGCTTCTCGACCGCCCCTCCGTCTAGCCTGAACACCAGGATGCGGTTGGCATTGCCGTAGCGGTAGGCGGCCGAATAGCGCGGCACATAGCCCCAGCCGCCACCGCCAAAGCCCGTTGCGACCGCAACATATTGCACGCCCTTCACGCGATAGGTCATGGGCGCGGCCATGATCGAGCTACCGGTGTCGATCTCCTTCAACAGCGCGCCGCTGTCCGCATCCCGCACCATCAGCTTGCCCCCGATCGTACCGTGGAAAATCAGGCCCGATGCGGTAGACAGCACGCCCATCCGGTCCTGCCAGCCTTCGGTCGCGACCGACCAGCGCGCCTTTCCGGTCAGCGGATCGATCGCGCGCAGTTCGGACACGTAGGACTTGTCCTTCACCCACCGCATTTCCGGCAGCTTTTCCACCTGCTCTCGGATCGCGGGCGGCAGCGTCGGCAACACGCTCTGCAATTGCGGGGTGAAGATCAGGGTCGTCTGGACATTCAATGCCTTGGGCCGCCGCGCCTGCGCCGGCGTGCCCGGCGGCACCGTGAACATCAGGTTCCCCATGTCCAGCACATGGGCATAATAGCTTTTCCGCTCGGCATCATAAGCCGCAGGATACCAGTTGCGCGCGCCCGCCGACGCCGGGAAGATGATGCGCGGCCCGTTCCAGTAATCGACCCGCTGGGGCGTCATATGCGGCACGCCCGTCTCGCTGAAACCCTTGGCCCAGTTTGTCCGCACCAGCGCATTGACGCGCAGCGGCTTGCCGGTCTCGCGATCCAGCACGAACAGATAGCCGTTCTTGGGGGAATGGAGGATCACCGGCCGAACCTCGCCGTCTACCTCCATCTGCGTCAGCACCATCGGTTGGGTGGCCGTGAAGTCCCAACTGTCGCCAGGCGTTTCCTGATAATGCCACTTTACCGCTCCGCTCTTCGCGTCCAGCGCGACGATGGAGGAGAGATAGAGATTGGTGCCGCCCTTGGGCGAGCGCGTCGCAATCGAGTAGGGGCCGCCATTGCCGACACCGATATAGACGGTATCGAACGCAGGATCATAATTGATCGCGTCCCACACGGTGCCGCCGCCGCCAATGTCCCAGCGACTCCTGGTATCCCAGGTCTTGAGCGCCGCGTCGAGCGCCTTGTCCTCCTGCGGCCCCTGCGCGGGATCATGCGGCACGGTGTAGAAGCGCCAGGCCTGTCCCCCATCCGCGATGCGATAGGCGGTCACATAGCCGCGCGCGTCATATTCCGCGCCGGCATTGCCGATGATGACGAGGTCGCCCGCCACTTCGGGCGCGCCGGTGCTGGTGTAGCCCCGGCCATGGTCGACCACCGTGTCAGCTTTCCAAAGACGTTTGCCGGTCTTCGCGTCGAGCGCGTAGAGCATCCCGTCGAGCGCACCGACCATCACCTTGCCCTGCGCGACAGCGACGCCGCGATTGGCCTGGTCGCAGCAGGCGGAGCGATTGGCCTGCATGTCGACCTCCGGCTCGAAGGTCCAGAGCGGCTTGCCGGTCGCCGCGTCGAGCGCATAAACCCGGCCCAGATTGCCGCTGGTGTACATGATCCCATCGACCACCACCGGCGTCGCTTCCTGCACGCGGTTGGTATTGAGGTCATAGGACCAGGCAAGACCCAGCCGCGTAACATTGCCCTTGTCGATGTCGGTCAGGCGCGAGTGGTGGCTGCCCCAGACATCGCCGCCGGTGTAGGGCCAGTCGTCGCCCGCGCCCGCATCGCCGCCGCCGCGCGCGCAACCCGCCAGCGCCAGCAACCCGGCGATCACCAGAAACACCCTTCTCACAGTGGCCAGCTTCCCTTGTGCGCCAGCATCACCTCGCGCAGGGTCTTGGGCTTGCGGCCGGTGATCCGTTCGACCCAGTCGGTCCTTTCCGCGAAATAGCCTTCGCGGATCGCCTGACCGAACGTCACCATGTCGTCGCTGGACCATGGAATAGGACCATCCGGCACGATGTCGGACGCATGGCGGGGGGCGCCCAGCGCATCGAAATAGGCGAACATCGCTTCATCATCGACCTGGCTGACGACGATCGGCTTTCCGGCGATCTCGCTGGCCATCGCCATCGCCTGCGGAATGGTGATGAGTTCGGGGCCGGTCAGCACATAGGCCTGGTTTTCATGGCCCGGCTGCGTCAGCACGCCCACGGCGGTCGCGACGCAATCGGCGCGGCTGACGAAGGCGACCGGACCGTCACCGCAATTGTCGGGCTTGCGCCCAGCCATCAGCGCGGGGATGGTCATCGGGCCGGCGATCGCCTCGGCATATTGGCTGTCGCGCAAATGCGTCCAGGACGTGCCGGAGCCTTCGATGATCTCCTCGGTCGCGCGATGATCGTGCTTCACGATGGCAGGATTGCACGGCTGATCGGCGGCGATGATCGAGGTATAGACGATATGCCGCACGCCTGCCGCGACCGCCGCTTCCACGGCGTTGCGGTGCTGGCCGACGCGGGTTCCAACGCGCGCTGTGCTGATGAGAAGCATTTTCTGCCCCCCCTCCATGGCACCGGGCAGGCTTGATGGATCGTCGAAATCGGCAAAGCGCACATCCGCCCCGCGCGCTGCAAGATCAGCCAGCCGGGCAGGCGTGCGCGTCAGCAGGATCACCTCATGTGGGGCGATGCGATCCAGCAGCAATTCCGCCGCCGCACGCCCGAATGCACCCGAAGCACCTGAAATGATGATCTTCCCCATCCATCCTCTCGCTTGCATGATCTGCTCTCTTGTTGCAGACAATCGTAACGATTGTTATTATTACGTCAAGAGACGCAAACAAGGAGAGCGACCATCATGCCATCCCTTCCGATCGAGGACCGGATCGCGCTGCAAGACCTGATCGCCGCCTATAGCTGGGCGCTGGACACCGGCGACGTCGAGGCGCTCGTCGCCTGCTTCACTCCCGATGCGCGCATGGTGGAGGAAGTGTTCGACGACCCCGACATATGGGAAGGGCATGAGGGAATTCGCGGAATCGCCGAACATTATCGCAATGCCCCCGGCTTCCCCGGCCGCCAGCATCATGTCACACAGACCCAGTATAAGCCGCAGGACGACGGCAGCTGCGCCATGCGCTCCTTCGCCTTCGTGACGGAATGCGAAGGCGAACCGCCCTATCTGCTGCGCTTTGCCGGATGGTATGACGATCATGCGGTCAAAAACGCGGACGGCCAATGGCGCTTCCAGCGTCGAACGGTCAGGCTATGGGATGGCGAGGTGCTGAAAAACTTCCCCGGTCGCGGACAATGGGTGCCGCGAAAGCGGCCGGATTCGCTCATCATCCAACGTTGACCGGTTGCCTAAATCGCCGCTCCGATATACTCGGACAATATGGGGCAGCAGACTTTCATCGCCGTCGACTGGGGCACGACCAATCGCCGCGCCTATCGGATCGAGAATGGCGTGGTTGTGGAGACCGAGCGGGATTCGCTGGGGGTGACCGCGGTGCCGTCCGGAGGCTTTGAAGCGGAGGTCATTCGGCTGCGTGGCCGTCATGGCGGCGCGCCCGTCCTGCTCGCGGGGATGGTCGGTTCCAATCGGGGCTGGGTCGACGCGGGCTATGTACCGACGCCCGCGACGCTGGACTCATTGGCCGCCGCTGTCGTGAAACCAATGGAGGACGTGCTCATCATCCCCGGCGTCCGGCATGTGGCGGAAGGGCGCGGCGACGTGATGCGGGGCGAGGAGGTTCAGCTGCTCGGCGCGCTCGCCGCCGGTCTGGCCCCCGCTGACGCTCTGCTCTGCCAGCCCGGCACCCATTGCAAATGGGCCTGGATGGAGGACGGAGCCCTGTCCGCCTTCGTCACCGCGATGACCGGCGAGATGTTCGCGCTGCTCAAGAATCATGCCCTGATCGGCCAGGAAATGACCGGCGAGGTCACGCCTGGCGACGCTTTTGTCGAAGGCGTCCGGGAAGCGGCGCGCGGCGACCTGCTCGCGTCACTGTTCGGCGTGCGCCCCGCCAGCCTGCTCGGCCTTCGCGATCGCGCGGATGCAGCCGCCTTCGTCAGTGGATTACTGATCGGCGCAGACTGCGCCGCACATGCCGGCACGGGCGAAGTCCACCTGCTCGCCGATCCGGCGCTCGGCGCCCTTTATGGCCGGGCCATCACCGAGCTGGGCGGCACGCCGCTGCCGGTCGACAGCCATGCGGCCTTCGTCGCCGGCGCGACCCGCCTTTGGGAGTATCTGTCATGAGTCTCGATTTCGCCACCGCCTTCGCCCGCTGCCCCCTGGTCGCGATCCTGCGCGGCGTCCGCCCCGACGAGGTCGAGGCGATCGGCGACGAACTGGTCGCGGCCGGCTTCACGCTGATCGAAGTGCCGATGAACTCGCCCGATCCGCTCGACAGCATCGGCCGGCTCGCGCGCCGTTTCGGCGGGCAGGCACTGGTCGGCGCAGGCACAGTGCTGACGACCGTGCAGGTCGGGCAGGTGCAGGACGTGGGCGGACAACTCGTGATTTCCCCCAACAGCGATGTCGCCGTCATCGCCGCGACCGTCCGGGCAGGCATGATCTCCATGCCAGGCTATTTCACCCCGACCGAAGGGTTCGCCGCGGTCCAGGCGGGCGCCACAGCCCTCAAACTCTTTCCCGCCGAAGCCGCCAGCCCCTCCGTTCTCAAGGCACAACGCGCCGTCCTGCCCAAGGCGCTGCCGATGCTGGTCGTGGGCGGGATCAACCCCGGCAATATGCGGCCTTGGACCGAAGCGGGCGCAAATGGATTCGGTCTTGGTTCCGCCCTCTACAAACCCGGCGCCACCGCCCAGCAGGTCGGGGAAGCAGCGCGAGCCTTCATAACTGGCTGGAAAGACTTGCACGACTGAGAAGGCCCCGGTCTTCATGACAGCGCCGCGTCTTTTTCGTGAAGCGGTCCGACCCTGAACTTTCATCGCCCTGCCGCTTTAGTTTCGCGGTCATGACCTATTGCCGCGCTAGGCGCTTCGGCGGGGGTCTTGATCATGCTGAAGCCATTGCGCGCATTCCTGTTCGCGAGCCTGACGGTGATGGCGGCAACCGGTTCCACCGGTAGCCGCCCCGTCGCCTATTCCGCCCTTGACGGGCTGAACGCGGTCGCGCCAGCCGACGGTCGCCTGTCGGTGATGACCTATAATGTGCAGGGCCTGCCCTGGCCGATCGCCTGGGGACGGGACGAAGCGCTGGCAAAAATCGGCGATCGACTGGCCACCCTGCGCCGTGAGCGGCGACAGCCCCATATCGTCCTGCTTCAGGAAGCCTTCACGAGCGAGGCCGCCGCGATCGCGCGGCGCGCCGGATATGTGCATGTCGCAATCGGTCCGGATGCGGCAATGGCCGACGGTCTGCCGGCGACGAGACTCGATCGCGCCTATATCGCCAATGGGCGGTGGGAGCGGGGCGAGGGCATCGGCAAGCGCCTGGGCAGCGGACTTCTGATCCTGTCCGACTATCCGATCTTGGGGCAGGCGCGCATGGCCTTTCCCGCCTTCGCCTGCGCCGGGTTCGACTGCCTCGCCAACAAGGGCACGCTGATCGCGCATCTCGCCGTACCGGGCTTCGCCGAGCCGGTAAGCGTCGTCAACACCCATCTCAATGCGCGCAAGGCCTCCGGCGTGTCCATCGCCCGTTCGCAGCACGCATTTGCGCGACAGGTGATGCTGCTGGCCGACTTCGTGCGGAGCCATGTGCCGCAGGGCCGCACCCTCATCCTGGGCGGAGACATGAACATCGGCGGCGACCCGGCGCGCAATGCCGCGTTTTTTGGCCAATGGGCGCCTATGGGACATAGGTTCGTCACCCCCGCCCTGGGCGGCATAAGGCAAGCCCTGACCATGCCCGCCCGGATCGACCGCGACGCGCTTAACGCTTCGGCCGAACGCGCGAAGGACTGGCTGTTCGCCCGCGACGCCAGCGGCCGCCCCATGGATGTCGCGCAAGCAACAGTTCCGTTCGGCAACGAAGCTGACGGCCGACCGCTGTCCGACCATTATGGCTATGTCCTGACCTATGCTCCGACCGGTCAACCGGAGGAGAAGACAGTCCGCCTGGCTGCGCTTGGCGGAAAGGCGATGCCATGAAAGGCCTTCTGACGGGCCTCGCCCTCCTGCCCTGCCTCTGCCCGAAAGCACAGGCACAGATCCACTCGATCGACCAGACCCCGCGCTTCACGCTGAAGCCGCCGGTGCGGCTGACGCTGCTGACGGCGCCGGCAGAACCCCGCGGGCCGCGACCGTTCAGCCTCGCCCAAGCCGCGCCGACGCGCGACGAGGCTGCGGTCCTCCTCGGCGTCGCCCGCCAGACGATGCAATTTTCGCAACAGCGCGAAAGTGGAGCCCGCGCCCCGTTGCCGCTTGCCGGGCACCTCTCGCGCACCCGCGTCCGCACGATCCGTATCGAAGGCCTGCTGCCCGTGGACGATCGCGCCAGCTTCCGCCTTGGCTGGTCCGGCGCCAAATATAGCAACCGCAACGCCAATGTGACCGCCGCCTACAGCAATGCCAATCTGCGCGCCAAGGACTGGTTACAGCCACACGCCGCGCTGCACTGGACGGCAACGAAAAATCTGTGGCTGCGCGCCGCCTATGATGAAAGCTTGCGCGCCTACGCCGATGTCGGCATGAGCGGTCCGCTGGGACTGAGGCGCGAGGATTTCCGGCAGTTACAGGACCGACTACGGCCCGAACGCCATCGCCGCATGACGATCGGCGCCGGATGGAGCGCGGCGCCGGGCTTCCGCGTGGCGCTTGAGTCCATCGTGGCCGGCTCGACGACCGGCTGACATTCGCAGAGGGAAGCGCCCTTCCCGTCAACCATGGATCGGCCAAGCTGCTGGGGGGCATGATGACGGCCGCACACCAGGTGGCGCCCTCTATCGGCTGGTCCCTGCGCTACAGCCATGCCCGTGTCGAACAGTTGGATGGCGACGTCGCGCAGGAACGCCGCCTGGCGGGCGAAGGCTATTGGCAGGTCGGCGCCTGGCGCGCCAGCCTGAGCGCCGCGCACACCAGTGCCGCTGCCCTGATTGACCCGGGCGCGGCCTCTGATCGCGCCATCCGTCTGTCGGCGGCGGTCAGCTTCCAGCCCCCCTCCCTGCCTGGGCTGGCCGTCGGCCTGCGCATCGCCGATCCCGACCGGCTGGCGAGCAGCGCCTTTTTGGCGCCAGACGCCCCGCTCGGCCTGCGCGCGCAGGATCAGGCGCGCGGCCTCTTGCTGTCCGCCAGCCTCCTGTGGTGAACGCCATTTTTCTGTAGTATTGACGCCCTATCGCTGCCCGCTCCATCATCGGAGCCGTACCATGACGCAGCGCACGATCTTTCTTCTTGCTATCGCTGCAAGCCTTGGCCTGTCGGCGATGGCAGTCGCGCAGGATGGCGCTGACGTCCCTTTGCCTGCTCCCGCTCCCATATTGATCCGCTTGGCCGCGCCCGAGGCGAACCAGGGCGTCGCTTCGGACGGAAGCCATGTCTATGCGATCGACAATGACCGGATCGGCAAATATCGCATCGCCGATGGCAAACGGATAGCGGCCTGGCAGGGCGAGCGCCGCCTGTTTCCGCACATGAACAGTTGCACCATCGTCGGGCATGAACTGGTCTGCGCCGCATCTAACTATCCCGCCGTGCCCCAGACCAGCGCGGTCGAGATATTCGACACCCGCACCCTGCGTCACCTGCGCACTTTGAGCCTCGGCCTTGGACCCGGATCGCTGACCGTAATGGACCGCCATGCCGGCAAATGGTGGGCGGTCTTTGCCAATTATGCGGGCAAGGGCGGTGAAGCAGGCCGCGACCATCGCTACACGCTGCTGGTGCGGATGGACGACCACTTCCGGCAGGAGGCAGCCTGGACCTTTCCTGCCGCCGTGCTGGCGCGCTTCGCCCCGAAGAGTTGCTCCGGCATGAGCTGGAGCAGCGAAGGACGCCTGTACGTCACGGGCCATGACCGGCCGGAAATCTACGAACTGGCGCTGCCCGACGCCGGATCGACACTGGAGTTGCGGCGCACGATCGGCTTCGCCTCGCCCGGTCAGGCCATCGACTGGGATCCGGCGGCAAAGGACCTGCTCTGGTCGATCGACCGGAGCCGGGGGGACATGATCGGCAGTCGCGTAAGATGAAAGACGATAGCCAGGACCATCTTCCGTAAATTGCTAATGCGATTGACTCGCATTGCTAAAACCCTCTAACGGGCGCGCAAGTCGCATCCGAAAAGGGGAATCACATGCACCGCCACCTGCACCATCTCTTGCTTGCTGGCGTTGTCGCCATCCTACCGGCCGGATCGGCGCTGGCGGCAGCCCCGGCGGACGCCGACGCGGGCGCGGTCGATGATTCCACCATCATCGTCACCGGCGCCGGCAATCAGGCGAGCAGTTCGGCAACGGGCCTGTCCCTCACCTTGCGCGAAACGCCGCAGTCGGTCAGCATCATCAGTCGCGAACGGATCGAGGATTTCGCGCTCACCAATATCAACGACCTGCTCTCCCAGGCCGTCGGCATCAATGTCGAGCGGGTCGAGACGGACCGCACCTATTATAACGCACGCGGTTTCGACATCACCAATTTCCAACTGGATGGCATCGGCCTGCCACTGATCTGGGGCATCCAATATGGCGACCTCGATACCGCCTTGTTCGAAAATGTGGAAACCATCCGCGGCGCCAATGCCCTTCTGACCGGAGTGGGCAATCCGTCGGCAACGATCAATTATGTGCGCAAGCGCCCGCTGGACCATTTCCAGGCCAATGGCTCCGTTCAGCTCGGTTCCTGGAATCTGTGGCGTGCTGAAGCCGACATGTCCGCGCCGCTCAGCGAAACGGTCGCTGTCCGCGTGACCTACGCCCATCAGGAGCGCGACTCCTACCTCGACTATAACCGCAATAATCGCGACGTGATGAGCGGGATCATCAGTTGGCAGGTAACGCCGCAGCTCAAGGCGACGGCCGGCTACAGCCGCCAGGAGAATGAAAGCGACGGCGTGCTCTGGGGCGCGCTGCCGCTGGTCTATAACGATGGAAGCCGGATCGACCATGCTCGATCGGCATCCACTTCGGCGGACTGGACCTATTGGGACACGATCGACACGACCGCCTTTGCCGAACTGGCCTACGCCTTCGACAATGGCTGGTCGATGAAGGGCGTGTTTACCTACAAGCGGTTCGAAGAGGATGCGAAGCTGCTCTATGCCTATGGCGCGCCTGATGCCGATACCGGGCTGGGCGTCTATGGCATGGCGGGCGCCTATCCAGCCGACTACAAGCAATATCTGGGCGATTTCTATGCATCCGGGCCGGTCAGCCTGTTCGGTCGCGAGCATAGCCTGGCCTTCGGCCTGTCCACCGCCAAGCGCGATGGGTGGGAATGGTCGGCCCTGTCCAGCGCGCTGGTCGCCTATCCAACTGTCAGCCAGTGGGACGAGGGGTTGATTGCAGAACCAAGCTTTCCCGACGCCTATCTGGCAGCGCGGAGTACCGACAGGCTGACCCGCGCCTATGGCGCCGCACACCTCAACCTGGCCGACAATCTCAAGGCCGTGGTCGGCGCCAGCGCCATGTGGCTCAAATCCACCGGTTACAGCTACGGCAGCGATCTCTATCGCAAGGACAGCAAGGTCAGCCCCTATGCCGGCCTGGTCGCCGACCTGACATCCAACATCTCGCTTTATGCCAGCTATACCGACATCTATAACCCGCAGACGCAGGTCGACGTTAACAATGTCCGGCTCGATCCGGCCAAGGGCACCAGCGTCGAGGCGGGCGTAAAGAGCGAGTGGCTGGGAGGCAAGCTCTACGCCACCGCTGCCGTCTTCCGCGCAAAGCAGAAGGGGCTTGCGGAATATGCCGGCGTGTTCGGTGCGGATGGTGCTGGACAGGCGGGCGACAGCTATTATCGCGGCGTCGATACCACCTCCAAGGGGTTCGAGTTGGAGATGACAGGCCATATCACCGAAAACTGGTCGCTGAGCGGCGGCTACACCTGGCTCGATATCGAGGATCAGGACGGCAAGGATACGCGCACCTGGCTACCGACCCGGACGTTGAAGCTGTCCAGCACCTACAATGTGCCGCAGTTCAACGATCTGAAGCTGGGCGCTCAACTGCGCTGGCAGAACGCTATTCGCAGCGCGGTCGACGTGGGCACGTACCGGCAGAAGGGTTATGCGGTACTCGATCTGATGGCCGGCATCCGCGTGGTCGATCATGTCCGCGCCAGCGTCAATGTCCGCAACGTAACCAACACCCGCCACCTCAACAGCCTGATGTGGGGACAGGCCTATTATGCGCCGCCACGCAACATATTGGCGACGCTCAGCGTGGAGTATTGATGGCATGGCGGCCGGGCTGAAGCCGTATCGGCAGGGATGGCGCTATCGCGCCAATATCGCGCTGCGCATCCTGGCAGCGACGGTCGGCGCCTATCTGGTGACGGCGCTGGTCGCCATGCTGCTTGCCCGCACGCTGCCGATGAGCCGGGTGGAGGCCGTAACGAGTGGCACGATGATCGCCTATCTTGCCGCCCCGACCGTCACCATCTGGGCGTTCCTGGCGCGCAGCCCCTGGCGCGCGCTGGCGGGGGTTGCCCTGGCGGCCGGGTTGCTCGCGCTGGGGACGTGGGCGGCGGGACCGCCCGCATGAGTCCCGTCGCCGCCATGATACGCGACAGTGCGCGCCAATGTATGGCCTGGCTGCACGGCTGGACAGGGCTTCTGCTCGGCCATGTCCTCTTCATCATCTGCCTCACCGGCACACTGACGATATTCAAACCGGAAATCAGCCAGTGGATGCGCCCGGAAGCCCGGGCTGTGGCGTCGCCTGCAGAGGCGATCCTCGCCGCCACGCGCTGGCTCCAAGCCAATAGCAAGGACTCGACCGGCTGGTATCTGTCGGCGCCGGACGATCGGGCCAATATCGTCGAGGCCAGCTATGACAGCGACGGCGTCTACCGCACACAGGCGCTCGACCCGCAAACCGGCGCCCCGGTCGCGCGCGAAACTTTGGGCGGTGAATTTTTCTATCGCCTGCATTTCGAACTGGAACTGCCCTATCCCTGGGGGCGGCTGCTCGCCTCGCTCGCCGCGATGACGATGCTGGTTGCGCTCGTCACGGGGGTTATCGCCCACAAGCGCATCTTCAAGGACGTCTTCACCTTCCGGCCGTTCAAGGGGCAGCGTAGCTGGCTCGATGGACATAATGGCCTTGGCGTTCTGGCCATGCCCTTTCATATCATGATCACTTTCACCGGATTGCTGACCCTGGCCTCGCTCAACCTGCCCTGGGGCATGGCGGGTGCTTATGGCGAGGATATGGCGACAATGTACGCCGATCTGGCGCCGGGGTCCGTCACCCGCGCAGCAAGTGGAGAAAAGGCAGCGTTGGCGCCGCTTGCGCCAATGCTAACCACCGCACAGCGGCATTTCGGCGGTACGCCGATAGGCCGGGTCTATGTCTTCAACCCCGGCGACAAGGCCGCCGTCGTCACCGTCTACCCGTCGGACGCCGAGGCGATCGGCTATATGCCCGCCGAAATCAGTTTCGATGGCGCAACCGGCCACACCCTCAAGGCGTGGACCGAGACACGGACGGGCATCCGCACCTACCAGACCATCTACGGCCTCCACATGGCGCGCTTCGCGCCTTCGCTCACCCGCTGGCTCTATTTTCTCGGCGGCGCGATGCTGACGATGGCGATCGCGACCGGGATGGTCCTGTGGATCGTCAAGCGCCGTGAACGCGCACCGCTGTCGGTGGGCAACCGCATCCTCGAACGGCTAAATGTCGGCGTGCTGACGGGTGCGCCGATCGGAGCGGTCGCCTTCCTCATTGCCAATCGCTTGCTGCCGCTGGGCATCGTCGCCCGCGCGGAGACGGAAGTGTCCATCGCGCTGTGGACCAGCGGCGCAGCGTTGGCCCTGGGCATGGTTCTGCCGCCGGCAATCGGCTGGCCCGTGCTGCTGGGCGGGCTTGCCATTGGCTGCGTGTCGGCCGCGTTCCTCGGCCCCATCTGGCCAGACGGATGGCCGCTGGCGACCGTAAACCTGTTGCTGCTGGGTGTCGCGCTGGCTCTGCTGCCGGTCATCCGCCGCCAGGTGCAGCGCAAGCGCCCGCCGGCACCGACACGACGCAGGGCCGTGGCGACATGATCGCGAGCGCGGGCTTCCTCTACCTGGGCCTTTTCGCCTTGGCCGCCAGCATGGATCGGCATCGGCGGACACTGGCTGGACCGTGGCACCGCCCCCCGGTCGCTCCGCTGCTTGCACCGACCGGATGGTGCCTGCTCGGCCTCTCGCTGCTCAGCATCGCGCCCGGCTGGCATGGCGGCATCGGGCTGGTCAACTGGTGCGGACTGCTGCCGCTGGTGGCCGGGATCATGATGCTCGGCCTGACCTACCGCCCCGAATGGCTGCGACCGGGCCTAGTCGTTGCGCTGCTACTGATCGCGGCCGGCGCAATGCTTCGCGCCTGACCGTCATTCCTTCATGTCGATGGTAGCGACGACGCCGCCATCCGTGGCATTGCGCAGCCGTACCGCAGCCTCGAAGCTCATAGCCAGCGACCGGGCGATGGTGAGGCCGATACCCGTGCCATGTCGTCCACCCGGCTGGCCGCTCGGCCCGCGCGTGAACGGCTCGAACATCTGGTCTATCTGATCGGCGGGGATGCCGGGTCCATGGTCGCGCACCTGAATGAGAAGCCGCCCGCCAGCCCGCGCGCAATTGATGTCGGCGCTGCCCCCATATTTGACGGCATTGTCGACCAGATTGGCAATGCAGCGACTGAGCGCATTGGGCTTGACCCGCACCGACCCGCCGCAGCCCCCGGTAAAGCGTACCGGCGCGCCCAGATCCTGCGCATCCTCGACCATGCTCGCAAGGAGCGAGTCGATGTCGACCATCGACCATTCCTCCCGCGATTCCGCGCTGCTGGCAAGGTCGAGCCCCTCGCGCACCAAGGTCAGCATCGCATGATGATCGGCCAGCAACCGCTCACGCAGTTCGACATTTTCCACCAGTTCCAGCCGCAGCCGCATCCGCGTCAGCGGCGTCTGGAGGTCATGGCTGATCGCCGCGAGCAATTGCGTCCGCTCGGCAAAGCCGGCGCGGGCGCGGCGCTGCATAAGGTTGAAGGTCGACAAGGCGGCACGTACTTCCTCCGGGCCGGTTTCCGGCACGTCCTGCGGATCGAGCGACAGGGAGAAAGCCTCCGCGGCGCGTTCCAGCCGGCGCAGCGGCTTGGCCACGAAGCGCGCAACCAATATCCCCAGCCCGGCCGAAGCGGCGATAATGACCAGCAGATAGAGCGGGTTGAAGATGGTGCTGGGCGGTTTGGCGATGCGGGGGAAGGTCAGTGCCATTGCGCGCCGCTGTCCGCCAATATCGGTGAAGCGCACGATCCAGCAATCCGGGCGCGGCGCGTCTACCAGGCCGGCAGCCCGGTCCTTCCGGTCATTCGGGGGGAAGCACAGGCCAACGGGAACCTGTCCGGCTTCGGGCTGCGACTGTATCCCGAACCGCTCCTTCAGCGACGCTTCAAGATCGGCATCCGGGTTGCTGAGCGATACGCCATCGGGCGCGGGATAGGCGCCGACGATATTGTGCGTGGCCATCATCGCTTCCACCCGCGCCGGATCGCGGCGCAGCCTGGCGGCGATATCGACCGCACTCGCCACCACGCGCTGTCGTCGCACGCGTTCGAAGTCGTGATGGCGCGTCTGCTCCGCAACCAGCAACGCGATGATCGCCGCGACCGACATGCCGAGCGTAAGGATCAGAAAGATCTGGCCGGCCATGGTTCCGAAAAAGGCGCGCACGCGGGCAATCGGCCGCATCTTCATGTATAGTCGACCCCGCTTGCCAGCACATATCCCTCGCCGCGCACGGTCAGGATCAGTTCGTCGCCGCCGGCCACCCCGGCCAGCTTCTGCCGCAGCCTGCTCACCTGCAGGTCGATCGACCGATCGAAAGCGGCCGTTGCGCGCCGTTCGGGAAGCAAGGTCTCGCGCGCGAGGACGACATTGGGCTCCTCGATGAAGCGACTGAGCAGGCGGAACTCCGCCGACGACAGCATCACGAGACGATCGTCGGGCGCGACCAGCCGGCGCTGCTGCAGATCGAGCCGCCATGGACCGAAATGGGCATAGCGCATCGTGCCGCCACGCGGCGCAGGCTCGCTGCGTGCACGCCGCAACAGGTTGCGGATACGCACCAGCAATTCGCGCGGCTCGAACGGCTTGGTCAGATAATCGTCGGCGCCCAATTCCAGTCCCAGCACCCGATCGATCGCGCTGCCGCGCGCGGTAACCATGATGATCTGCACCTCGGCTCCTTCGGCCCGCAGTTCGCGACAGAGCAAAAGGCCATCGCCATCGGGGAGGTTGAGGTCCAGCACGATCAGATCGACCGGATGTTCACGCAGCGTCTGGCGCAGTTCGGCCAGGCTGGAGGCTGACAAAAGCCTGTAATTTTCCTGCTGCAGCTGCCCGACGATGAGTTCGCGTATATCCGCATCATCATCGACCACCAGCACGGTGGCGGGCCGGGTAAGGGATGAGTCCACCATGACGTCTTCCTAGCGGATCATTCGCCGAAAGTCTGCGCCGCGTCACGCGCGATACAGGCTGATACAA
This sequence comes from Sphingobium sp. V4, assembly GCF_029590555.1. Lineage (NCBI taxonomy): Bacteria > Pseudomonadati > Pseudomonadota > Alphaproteobacteria > Sphingomonadales > Sphingobiaceae > Sphingobium > Sphingobium sp. V4. Next base: position 588,903 of record NZ_CP081002.1, read on the forward strand.
AGCGATACGAAGGATATATGGGCCGCAACAGGTCGACCCAATCCGAAAACAAGTCAGGCTATGACGTGACGGGCAAAATGGTGATGAGAGGCTGTCGGCTTCCCTCCGCCGACGCAAAGCGGAGCCCTTGCGATGACCTTCCAGCCAATCCGGCCGGAAACCCATGACGGAAAGTCCGGATCGCCGGCGCACACACCCTCCCCCCTGTGCGCCCGATCCGCCCTCCTTCCGTTCCGGGTGGCATCGCAGGGGCCCGTAAGGCGCGCGCCAAGGACCGATATCCATACCATGCCGATCTCCAATCCTTTCCTGAGCCTTCGGGTCGCACCGATTGCCTTGTCCATGCTGCTTGCCGCATGTGGCCAGCAACAGGCTCCCAGGAAAGGACCGGTGGAAGTCGGCATCGTGACGCTCGCTACACAGAATGTCACCGTGGCGAGCGAGTTGCCGGGCCGGACCGTCTCCACGATGATGTCGGAAGTCCGGCCCCAGGTCGCAGGGGTCATCCAGCAGCGCCTCTTCACCGAAGGATCGATGGTGAACGCCGGTCAGCCGCTATATCGGATCGACCAGCGCCTCTACCGCGCCTCCCGCGACGAGGCACTCGCAACGCTCGCCAGCGCCGAGGCGACCGCCGCCGCCGCGCAGGCCAAGGCACAGCGCTATCGTAGCCTGGGCGCGACCGAAGCCGTCAGCGCGCAGGATCGCGACGATGTGATCGCGACCGCGCGCCAGGCTGCGGCGGCGGTGCAGCAGGCCAGGGCCAGCCTCCAGACGAGCAATGTGAACCTCGAGTTCACGCTGGTTCGCGCGCCGATCAGCGGCCGGATCGGCCGCACGCTCTTCACCCCTGGCGCGCTGGTGACGGCAAGCCAAACAGACCCGCTGACCACCATCCAGCAGCTCGACCCCATCTATGTCGACGTCACCCAGTCCAGCGCGCAGTTGCTGCAATTGCGACGCTCGCTCGCGGCAGGCACGACGCTGCCTGCCAGCGCGACCATCCGCCTCAAGCTGGACGACGGCACCGATTATCCGCTGGAAGGCCGGATCGAGTTCGCCGAACCGATCGTCGACGTGAACAGCGGGACAGTGACGTTGCGCGCCCGCTTCCCGAATCCTGACGGACTGCTGTTGCCCGGCATGTTCGTGCGCGTCGTCGCGCCCCAATCGGTCGTTCCAGGCGCCATTCTCGCGCCCCAACAGGGCATCACGCGCGATCCCAAGGGCAATGCGACCGCGCTGGTCGTGAGCAAGGCGAACAAGGTCGAGCGCCGCACCGTCACCGCTGCGCAAGCGATCGGCGACAAGTGGCTCATCACCAGCGGACTGAAGGCTGGCGACAGGCTTATCGTGGAGGGCACCGACAAGGTGAAGCCCGACGACCAGGTCAAGCCGGTCGCCGTCGCGGCGTCGAAATAGGAGTCGCGCCTTGCTGAGCCGCTATTTCATCGACCGGCCGATCTTTGCCTGGGTCATCGCCATCGGCATCATGCTCGCCGGCCTCGGCTCGATGCTGTCGCTGCCTATTGCCCAATATCCCGACATCGCGCCACCCGGCGTGGGCATCAGTGCCACCTATCCCGGCGCCTCTGCCGAAACCGTTGAAACCAGCGTCACCCAGGTCATCGAACAGCAGCTGACCGGCATCGACGGCCTGATGTATTTTTCCTCCTCCTCGACGGCGACGGGCCAGTCTCGCATCACCGTCACCTTCGAGAAGGGGACTGACCCCGACACAGCTCAGGTGCAGGTCCAGAACCGGGTGCAGCAGGCGCTCAACCGGCTGCCCAACGCCGTGCAGCAGCAGGGGCTGACCGTCACCAAGCAACAGACCGACTTCCTGATGCTGGTCGGCCTCTATGATGAAACCGACACCGCGACCCAAGCCGACATAGCCGACTATCTGGTCAATAATTTCCAGGATTCCATCGCGCGCATCGACGGGATCGGCGCAACCCAGATTTTCGGCTCGCAATATGCGATGCGGATCTGGCTGGACCCCTACAAGCTGGCGGCCGTCAAGTTGATGCCGTCGGATGTCGAAACCGCGATCCGGGCACAGAATATCGAAGTGTCGGCCGGCCAGATCGGCGCCGATCCTGCCCCCGCGGGGCAGCAGATCAATGCGACCGTAACGGCGCGCGCGCGGCTCCAGACTCCCGAACAGTTCCGCAAGATCATCGTCAAGACGCAGAGCGACGGATCGATCGTCCATCTGTCGGACGTCGCGCGGGTCGAACTCGGCAACGAAAGCTACACCACCGCCGCGCGGCTCAACGGCCATCCGGCCTCAGGCATAGCACTGCAACTCGCGCCCGGCGCGGACGCGCTCAAGACCGCCGAACTGGTCAAGGCCAGGGTCGCGGAACTGTCCGCGGGCCTGCCCCATGGCTACAAGGTCGTCTTTCCGCGCGACACCACGCCGTTCATCAAGCTGTCGGTCGAGGAAGTCATCCAGACCCTGATCGAGGCCGTCGCCCTGGTCGTGGTGGTCATGTATGTTTTCCTCCAGAGCTGGCGCGCCACCCTCATTCCCGCCATCGCCGTGCCGGTCGTGCTGCTCGGCACCTTCGGCATTCTTGCGCTGTTCGGATATTCGATCAACACGTTGACCCTGTTCGGCATGGTGCTGTCCATCGGCCTGCTGGTCGACGACGCCATCGTCGTCGTCGAGAATGTCGAGCGCATCATGGAGGAGGAAGGGCTTTCCCCGCGTGACGCGACGATCAAGTCGATGACGGAAATCGGCAGTGCGCTGGTGGGCATTGCGCTCGTTCTTTCCGCCGTGTTGCTGCCGATGGCTTTCTTCGGCGGGTCTACCGGCGTCATTTATCGGCAATTCTCGATCACCATCATATCCTCGATGCTGCTCTCGGTGGTCGTCGCGCTGGTGCTATCGCCCGCCCTCTGCGCTACCTTGCTGAAGGCGTCGGCCGAGGAAAGACGGCACCAGGGCTGGGCGGGCAAGTTCAACCGCTGGTTCGAACGGATGACCGGTGGCTATATCCGCCGCACCGAACGGGTGATGACCCGGCGCACGCTGTTCTGGGGCTTTTATGTCGTCGTGCTGGCCGTGCTGGTCCTGCTCTTCGTAAGGCTGCCGTCCAGCTTCCTGCCCGTCGAGGATCAGGGCCAGGTGATGGTGCAGGTGACGCTGCCCGCCGGCGCCAAATCCGGCCGCACGGCCGCCGCGATCGACCAGGTGCAGAATTATTTCCTGAACGACGAGAAGGACAATGTCGCCTTCGCCTTCATCATGACGGGCTTCAGCTTCCAGGGTTCGGGCGAGAATGTCGGCCAAGGCTTCATCAACCTGGCACCATGGGACGACCGAAAGGGCGCAACCAACACCGCCGGCGCCATCGCCGGCCGCGCGACCAAGGAATTGGCAGCGATCCGCGATGCGAGAGTGCTGGCGATGACGCCGCCTTCCATCCGTGGGCTCGGCCAGTCCAACGGCTTCACCTTCGAACTGCTCAACAGCGGCGGCCTGAGCCGTGAACGCTTCCTCGAACTGCGCAACCAGTTGCTCGCCGCCGCGCAGAAGGACCCGATGCTGGCCGGTGTGCGGGCCGCATCCCTGGAGGACACCCCTCAGCTCAAGGTCGATGTCGATACCGAGAAACTGGCGGTCCTGGGTCTGACCCAGGCCGATGTCGACGATGTGCTGAGTTCGGCCTGGGGCAGCACCTATGTCAACGACTTCGTCGATCGCGGCCGGGTGAAGCGCGTCTACATGCAAGCCGATGCACCCTATCGGGCATTGCCGAGCGACCTCGACAACTGGATGGTACGTTCCAGCAGCACCGGCGAAATGGTGCCATTCTCCGCCTTCGCCACCACGCGCTGGACGATGGGACCGAGTACGGTGTCGCGCTTCAACGGCCTCTCTTCCTTCGAAATCCAGGGCCAGGCCGGCGACGGCGCCAGTTCGGGCGAGGCGATGGACCGGATGGTCGCGTTGCAGAAGCAGCTTCCTGCCGGAACCAGCTATGCGTGGAGCGGCCTGTCCTATCAGGAACAATTGTCCGGCGGCCAGGCTCCGCTGCTCTATGGCCTGTCGGTGCTGGTGGTCTTCCTTTGCCTCGCTGCTCTTTACGAAAGCTGGTCGATCCCGCTCGCGGTGCTGCTCGTGATTCCCCTGGGCCTGGTCGGCGCAGTCATCGCAGTGTGGGCGCGTGGGCTTGAAAACAATATCTTCTTCCAGGTGGGCCTGCTCACCACCATGGGGCTGGCCGCGAAGAATGCGATCCTGATCGTGGAATTTGCCGAATTGGCGCATCATGAAGGCAAAAATGCCTGGGATGCAGCGCTGGAGGCTGCGCGGCTGCGCTTCCGCCCGATCCTGATGACCAGCCTGGCCTTCATCGCCGGCGTGATCCCGCTCGCCATCGCCACCGGCGCGGGCGCGCAGAGCCGGGTCGCCATCGGCACTGCAGTGATCGGTGGCATGACGACGGCCACGGTGCTGGCCATCTTCTTCGTGCCGCTCTTCTTCCTCACCATCGCCCGCCTGTTCGGCGCCGACAAGCGTCAGGCTCCGCCTTCCGGCAAAGTGCCGGCCGCAGGAGTGCCGGCATGACGCGCACGCTTCTGCCGATTGGCGCCGCGCTCCTGCTGGCCGGCTGCAACATGGCTCCGCATTATCAACGCCCCGCCCCGCCGGTGCCTGCGACCTTGCCGACGGGGGCGGCCTACGCCGTCCGGCCCGATGGTCAAGCCGGACTGCCCTGGACGCAGCTGGTGCAGGAGGCCAGGCTCAGAACGGTGATCGAGCGGGCGCTGGCGAACAATCGCGACCTGCGCGCAGCGCTCGCCAACGTCCAGTCGGCCCGCGCTCAATATCGCGTCCAGCGCGCCGCCCAGTTGCCGACGCTCACCGCTGATGCGGCCGACGGGTTTGCCCGACAGAATGGCGCACGGCAGAACAGCTACAGCGCGGAGGTGGGCTTCAGCGCTTTCGAAATCGATCTGTTCGGCCGGGTCCGCAACCTGACGGAATCAGCGCTGGAAACTTATCTGGCGACCGAAGAGGGCGCGCGGTCGACCCGGATTACCCTGATTGCCGAAACGGCGGCGGCCTATGCGACCATGGCGGCGGATCAGGAGTTGCTGGCCCTCTCCCGCCAGACGCAAGCCAGCGCGCAGCGGACGCTCGACCTCACCCGCTCGCTGAACGCCGCAGGCCTTGCAGGCAAGCTGGACGTCCATCAGGCGGAAACCACGGTCGAACAAGCCGCTTCCGACGTAGCGGCCAATATCACGCAGGTGGCGCAGGACCGGAACGCGCTGGACCTTCTCGCCGGCGCGCCAGTTGAAGACGCGCTGCTCCCTGTTTCGCTCGACAGCCTGATCGCCGGCATCGCAAAGGTGCCGGCGGGCCTGTCTTCCACCATATTGCTCCAGCGGCCCGACGTGCTTCAGGCAGAACATCAGCTGAAGGCCGCAAATGCCGATGTCGGCGCGGCGCGCGCGGCGATATTCCCGAAGATCAGCCTCACTTCGGCGATCGGCGTAGCCAGTTCCGCGCTCTCCGCGCTGTTCACAGGTGACGCCTTCGCCTGGTCGGCCAGTCCGTCCGCCAGCCTGCCGATCTTCGGCGGCCCCAACCGCGGCAATCTCGACTATAGCAAGGCGCAGCGCGACCTTGCCCTCGCCCAATATGAGAAGGCGATCCAGACCGCCTTCCAGGAGGTGGCAGACGCGCTGGCGCGGGACGGAACGATCGACGCACAACAGTCGGCGCAGCGACGACTGGTGGCGGCGAGCGGCCGCGCCTATGATCTGGCCGACCAGCGCTATCGTGCCGGGATCGACACGTTCCTGACGGCACTCACCAGCCAGCGAACCCTCTACGGAGCGCGTCAATCGGCGATCGCGACGGACCTGGCGCTGGTGAGCAACCGCATCCTGCTCTACCGCGTCATCGGTGCGGATCAATAGCTCACTCTTCTCCCGGCAATTTGGTCAAGATCAGGCGCGCGCATGAAGCCGTACTGCGCCGTATCATTTGACTGCCCCCTATTTCTCCCCCTTCCCGTCCCGTGCGCCCATGCTATGATCGGGTGAATAAGAGGATGGAGAGGGCCATGCTGTTTCTGGCACGGTGTCTGGACTGGATTTGCAACGCCTTCGCGTCTGGAGCGCAGGACGAACTGCGCCTCAACCAATTGATCTGCCCACTCACCAGGCGTAATTCGCACGCCGATGACGCGGCGCAACGACGTTGATCCCATCGCGACCAGCAGTTTAGACTTTTCGGCGCTACCGCCACGAGCGTGGCTGATCATTGAAATGACGCACAAAAAAAGGGCCGATCCGAAGACCAGCCCGTGAAAGTTTTAGGAGAGGATGCCTGAAAGGCAGGTTTCTTTTCGTTCAAATGACGCTTTGCTGCAAGTGCGAAAAATTCGTTCGTGATTGCAAAATGTGCATCCGTAGCAGAACGCTACGCTTTCCGTAGGGGCAATAAGCAAGGTGATCGCCGGCGCGATGCGGGCTGACGGTCTATCGAGCGCGAATCAGTCAGACTCGGATGCGCAATGACGCCAGTGCCGCCACCAGAAGCGTCGCCGCGGCGAAAGCCATGGTCCAGATCGGGTCGCCAGGGAAAAAGGCCTTCATGATCGATCCCATCGCCGTCGCGACCAACAGTTGCGGGACGACCACGAAAATGTTGAACAAGCCCATATAGACTCCGATCTTGGCGGGCGGGAGGCTCGACGCGAGCATGGCATAGGGCATGGCGAGGATCGAAGCCCAGCCGATGCCGATCCCGACTTCGCTGAGCAGCAGCCATTGCGGGTCGCGCAAGACCAGGAAACTGGCAAAGCCAGCTGCGCCGGCCACCAGGCACGCGGCGTGGGTGCGTGCCTGGCCGATCCGCCGCGCGATCCAGGGCAACAGGGTCAATGCCGCTATTGCCGCGACGCCATTGTAGACGGAAAACAGCACGCCGACCCAGTTGCCGCCGGCCTGATAGGCGGCACTCGCCGGGTCCGCAGAGCCAAACATATATTGGGCGACGACTGGCGTGGTGTGTATCCACATAATGAACAAGGCCGACCAGCTGAAGAACTGGATGAGCGCCAATTGCCGCATGATCGGCGGCATCCCTGCCACGTCACCGACGATATGCGCCAGCATATTATCCCGCCTGCCCGCTCGCGCCAGGAGGATCGCCGCCAGACTCGCCGCCCCATAGCCTGCCAGCAGGGCGCCGAGCAGATAGACTTCCTTTTCCATCCCCAAGGCGTCGACCAGCAGCGCAACCGCCAGCCCCGCGCTCATCCATACGAAGCAGGGCGCGATCGAGCGGCCGGCGAGATCGGGCGCCGCATGTTTCTCGCCGCCGGCATCAAATGCGCGCATCTCCTCCGGCCCATATTCCTTCGTCGTGAGTACCGTCCAAAGCACAGCTGCAAAAAGCACTGCGCCGCCCGCCCAGAAGCTGTAGCGCACCGTGTCCGGCACCGCCCCTGCTGCCGCCACATTGGCGACGCCCCATTGGTCGAGCAGGTAAGGAAAGAGCGATCCGACCACCGCACCCGCGCCGATGAACGCGGTCTGCACCGCATAGCCCAAGACATACTGGTCCTTGCGGAGCATGTCACCGACGAAGGCGCGGAATGGCTCCATCGAGATGTTGAGGCTGGCATCCAGCATCCAGAGCAGAAGCGCGGCCATCAACAGTCCGTCGCTCTGCGGCATGAACAGCAGCGCGATCGCCGCCAGGATCGCTCCGGCGAGAAAATAGGGGCGTCGCCGCCCCAACCGTCCCAGCCAGGTCCGATCGGACAAATGGCCGATCACGGGCTGCACGAGCAATCCGGTCAGCGGCGCAGCGACCCAAAGAGCCGACAAATCGTCGATGCTGGAACCGAGCGACTGGAAAACGCGGCTCATATTTGCGTTCTGCAATGCAAAGCCGATCTGAATGCCGAAGAAGCCGAAACTGATATTCCACAGTCCGGCAAAGCCTTGGCGAGGCTTTTCCATGCCTTTCCCTTCCTGTCCCGCGCGCGGCCGGCCTGCCGCCGCCTGCGCTGATCTCTTGCGCTCGCACGGCACTCTCTGCAGAGCAAGCACGCATACGAATTCATCCCCATTTGGCAATTTGGCTTGATTGCAGAGGGATCGCGGGTTGGAGGCAATCAGGCTTTGCGTTGATCGGCGCGAAAAGCCTGTCGTCATCCCTGCTCCGATCAAGAATTCCACAATAGATCCGAAGGGCGGATATCCGCGCCGATCGGAACGCGGCATGGGAATTATCTACGCTCTGCTGCACCCTGTTAGCGGGACATGCTCTCCTCAGCGATCCCTTCATCGGCTTGGCCTCGCCGACATGGGCTATGCCCCGGTTCGCGCTTTCGACAACCGTTGACATGCAGTGCGTCAGATTTTCGCCTTAACTATGTCAGTCCGGCGTCAGCGATCGAGCGGGTCTATAGCATGGCCATTTTTGCGGACTTCATAGTGGAGATGCGCGCCGGTCGCCAACCCGGTCGCCCCGACATAGCCGACCGTCTCGCCTTGGCGGACCTGTTGCCCCACTGCCACGCTGATACGCGACAGATGGGCGAAACGCATCGTGTCGTTGCCGTTATCCAACTCTACCAGGAGACCATAACCGCCTGCCCATTGCGCCCGTGTCACGGTACCGCTTGATGGCGCGCTGACGACCGTACCCTTCGCCGCGGCCAGATCCACTCCGCTATGAAAACGGTGAATCCCCAGCAAGGGGTGAAACCGCATACCGAAACCGCTTGTGACAGTGCCGGCGATTGGCAGGCTGCCGATAGTCGATCGCTGTGTCCGCTCAGCCCGCTGATCGAGCGCGACGGCGACCGACGAGAATAACGCGCGGGAAAAACGGACCGGTTCCCCTACCATCTGCGCCGAACGACCGACGGTGATGACCGCCGGGACCGTCGCGCCCTGCATCCGGGTCGGGTAACGACCAGCCGGCGTGATGGTTACAACCAAGGTGCCGTCAGCCCATGCCGACATCGGCAGCGCCAACGCCGCAGCACCGACAAGATAGGCGGCATAGCGCGCGCGGCTTGCAGCAAGTGCGCAGAAATGCATGGCCGCCCCTCCATCGCGTCCTTTGTTGGCGCGTTTCCAACCACAAGGTTGAAGCGAAGGGTCGTTCGAGTCAATTGGCCGGACGGCGATGTATCAGTAAAGGACAAGATTAATCACAATGGAGATTCAAGCCCGAATGCGCGCCCGAAAGGTTATATTGATCCGATCCGAAAGGATCAAATAGGGCAACCACAAGGTCGCACTGATCAGCACCTTCTGAATGTTGCCCAGCAACAAGTCCTTGACCGCCGGCCCGATGCTTGACGGAAGGTCGGGTGCGCTGGCCACGGCTTGCGCAATCGACAATTGCATCATGATGTCAGCCACCCAGACGAACAGAAGCATCCGCGGAAATAGGGGAGCCGCGCGCAAGGCCATCACGAAGCAGACGATATAGAAGAAATTCATGACGATCACGTCCAGCACCATGGCATTCATGATGACCTGCGCCCAGGCCGGGGCGCTTGTGCCGATCGCGGGGACGGCTGCCAGGAACTCCGCCGTGCGGAAGGGCACGTTGAGCAGAAGCCCAGCAAGCAGCGAAGCCATGAACCCGTGGGGCCCAAATGCCGGATTGGCGCGCGCCGTCAGCGGATCGACCCGACGCCAGCTACCCAAACGGCAAAGACGAAACGAGGGCTGGGAGGCCAATGGGTTGAACGGAAAGCAACCGAGCGCCACGCGATAGCCAATGATGGGAGACAGCGCCACAAGCAGGAAGGGCAACAGCATCGTAGCCACATCCGTCAACGATCGCGCCGGCATCGACGCGGGCAGGATCTTGCCGAACGCGATCAGGACCACCGTTCCTATCCAGAGCGGAATGAGCGGTTCAAGCCGGAAATCGACAAAAGACACGACCGCCCGGCCCCGTCGATCAGCCCAAGCAGCGATTGATCGGTTCAGCTTTGGCCAAGCGCTTAACATCAATCGATCCTGACATCCGAAGTCTATCCGTCGCCATCATAATCGGCGAGCGTAAATTTTCCCTTCAACTTCCATCAACGCAGAATGTTCAAAGAATGACGGACCGACGAATGACCGTCCGTCCGATCCTGCGTTCCTCCCCCCATGTCTGCACATCCGGCTCACAGCACGCCTGGCTTGAAACGCTCCTGTGCGGCCAGCCTTATCCCGGCATTGGGCGCCCCATAGCCCTCATACGCCTTGCGCTCCACAAATTCGAAGAAGAAGCGCTTCTGGAAGGCACGGCTGTGGAGTTGCCAATATTCGCCCTCCCCGCTGCGATCATATAGAATATGCGCGCCGGCCAGTCTGGCCCTTATGTCCGCGTCGAATCCGAATCGCGCGGACAGGTCGGCATAATAATTGTCGGGAAGGGACAAGGTTTCCGCCCCGCTCTCCGCCAACCTCTTTGCCTTGGCCACAAGGTCCGACGTGCCGAGGGCGATATGCTGATAGCCGCCGCCGAAACTATGTTCGACGAAGCGCGACGAGAGCGTTCCGGTCGCCTCCGACGCGTTGAGTGTCAGCCTCAGCGCCCCGTCGGCTGACTGCAAGGGCTGGCTGAGAACCAAACCGGACGGATCGATGACATCCGACTGCAAGCTCTGCTGAAGCCCCAGGAGCGATCGCCAGTAGAGTTGCCAGGACAGATATTCTTCGATCCGCACGACTGCGGCCAGATGATCGATGGTCAGGGGACGTGGATCAGCCAGTTCGCCTGTCGGCGCAAATTCCTCCGCCCACATGGCCGCGACGTCGTCCTCTCCGACAAGATAGACGAGACTGCCTCCGATGCCGCGCAGGGCCGGAACCGACAAATTGCCTGGCGCCTCCTCGTCGTCGACCGCCTTGATACCCAGATATGCAGCGCGCGCAGCCACGGCGTCGCGATCCGGCACCGTCAGCCCCACCGCGCAGATCGACGCGCCATGCGTCACCGCGAACCCGTGACCGAAACCGACGGCATCCGCATTGATGACGAGATTGACCGACCCGGCCTGCCATCGCGTGACGGCCTTGGTGCGATGCACCCCGGTCCTGGTAAAACCGAGCGACTGGAACATGCCCTCCAGAGCGCGCACGTCCTTTGCTTCCACGGCGAACTCGACAAATTCTGGCCGCACCCTGTCCGGCGGAGGCGGCACCGGAGAGGGACGTCCCAGTTGGCGACTGGCGGCATCTTCGACATGACGCAGCGAACGCAGGCCGTCGGCGGCGATCAGGTCGGCAGACCAGCCGCGGAAACGATCGTTGAAGATTTCGAGCGACAGCGGCCCCTGATAGCCCGTCCTCAGTATCTCTGCGACATATTCACTGACGGGGAGCCCGCCCTGCCCCGGAAAATTGCGGAAATGGCGGCTCCAGTAGAGCAGATCCATGTCCAGTTTCGGCGCATCCGCCAGTTGCACGAAGGCGATCTTGTCAGCCGGAATGGCGCGAATGCTGTCACTGGGAATGGCGCGCGACAGGGAATGAAAGCTGTCGAGAATGATGCCGATGGACGGATGATCCACTTCCTCGACGATCGCCCAGGCATCGCGATGATCGAAGACATGACGCCCCCATGCGAGCGCCTCATAGCCGACGACGATGCCGCGCTTCGCGGCTCGCTCACCCAACTCCCGCAGATCCGCGACGATCCGGCTGCGTTCGCCCAGCGCCTGCGGCGAACAGTTGGAGCAGACCAGGATGCGATCCGTCCCCAATTCTCCCATCAGGTCGAATTTCGCCTCGGCCCGGTCGAGAGCCTGCTGCCGCAGAACGCCGGGCATCCCCTCGAAATCCCGGAAGGGCTGATAGAGCAGGCAGGCAAGACCCAGGTCATCCAGCAGAGACCGCACCTCTCGTGGCCGCAGCGGGGACGCGATCAGGTCATTCTCGAATATCTCGACACCATCGAAGCCGGCCGCAGCAGCAGCGCGCAGCTTTTCCTCCAGTGTCCCGCTGAGCGAAACCGTGGCGATGCCGAATATCATGCGCATGTGCCTCCGCTGCTCATGCCCCTTCCCGCGCGATCCGAAAGTTATCCGCCATGCGGCCGGGATCGGCCTTCCTCCCGGTGAAATGTTCGAAGGCGCCAACGGCCTGAAACACGGTCATACCACTCCCATTGAGCGTCGTGCAGCCGACCTCTTTCGCTTCACGCAGCAACTGCGTTTCAAGCGGGAAATAGACGATGTCCGTTACCCACAATTCGGGACGCAGCAACGCCTTTGGCACTGCCGATCCAGGATAGCCGCTCATTCCGAGCGGCGTTGCGTTGACGATCCCGTCGGCCGCACCTGCAGCCGATGCCAGATCCTGCCCCACAATGGCCCGGCCCGCGCCATATGTGCCGCAAAGCGCTACGCATAGCTCCTCTGCCCTTTGCGCATTGGGATCGAACAGGGACAACTCGCCCACGCCCAGATCGAGGAGTGCGTGGGCGGTCGCCGCTCCCGCGCCCCCGGCACCCATTTGAACCACCCGGTCAAAGCGCGCCGCCGGCGGCAGGCCCGATCGCAGATTTTCCGCGAAGCCGGTGACATCCGTGTTGAAACCGAAACGACGGCCATCCCTGAACACGACCGTATTGACCGATCCGATCTGCCGGGCCTGCGGTGACAGTTCGTCGAGATGCGCGATGATCGCCTGCTTGTAGGGGTGCGTGACATTGACCCCGGCGAAGCCCGACAGTTGCAAGGCATCGAGCAGGCGCGGCAGATCGTCCGCCGCCATCTGTTCCACTGCAAGGTCGAACAGACGGTAGACCAGCCGAATACCCTGCGCGTCAGCTTCGCTTTCATGCAGCCAGGGGGACAGGGATGCTTGGATATCGCGACCGATCAGACCAGTCAGATATCGCTCCGTGGCAGGGCGGAATTGGGTCAATGTCGTCAAATCCAAAAAGGAGGAAATCCGCCTCCGCCACCCGGGCGGCGGAGGCGGACCAAGGTCAGAAGTTGAATTTCGCGCCGACGTAGAAGGACCGTCCGACCATGTCGTAGGTGCCCGCATCCGTTCCGTTCTGCGAACTGGCGACGAAGGGGATACCCTTGTCGAACAGATTGGTGATGCCGGCGCGGAACTGGACATTTTCGGTGACGTCCAGCGTCGAGAAGACATCGAACAGATTATAGGGCTTCACCCCCACCTGCTCGGCCGCCGGCGTCGTGATCGCGCTGATGTCGCGCAGCTTACCCTGATAGCGCCAGCGCAGGCCGATGCCGAACACGTCAGAGCTGTAGCCCACCGTGGTCAGCGCCTTCCACTTGGGCAGCGGTCGACCGGGCGTGCTGGTGCCGACAAAATCCTGCGACGCACTGCCAGGCAGCGTCTGGACCTTGTAATGGTTCAGCCAGCCGATGGCCGAGGAGGCGTAGAACTTGCCCGATCCATCGCCGATACCGGCTTCGGACAGCCGCAGCGACCAGTTCACCTGCACATCGACCCCGTCGGTGTCGAGCGCGCCCAAGTTCAGATAGGGCTGGGCGATGGCCACCAGTTGCCCGGTCGGGTCGCGCTGGATGAGCTGGCAGAATTCGTTGCTGTTCGAATAGCCGCTGTTCGATCCGTCCAGATTGTAGCATTTGGCGAGCACCGTCAGGCCATTGATGGTCGAGATGACGTTGCGGATCTTGATGTTGTAATAATCGACCGAGAAGGAAAAGCCCGACAGCCAGGGCGACGAGAATTTCGGATTGAAGACGAAACCGACGTTAAACGTGTTCGCCTTCTCCGGTGTCAGCGCACTGTTGCCCTGGATATTGCCGCCGGTCGCGGTGGTCGCGAACTGATAGGCGTCGATTGCGGCGGCCGGAATACCCTGCGCCAGGCAAAGGCCGCGGACCTGCGCACCATTGGCGCCCGTCCGGGCGGCGGAACGGATATCACAAGGATCGCCGATCGCGGCAGGCGGCGTACCGATTGCCAACTGCGATCCGGTGACGGGCGAGAAGAGTTCGCCGATATTGGGCGCGCGCACGGCCCGCTGGTAACTGCCGCGGATCAGCAGTGCTTCGACGGGCTGCCAGCGCGCGTCGAATTCATAGCTCTTCACGCTGCCGGTCGGATTATAATCGGAATAGCGGAAGGCCGCGCCGACGCCCAGTTCATGGAAGAAGGGCGTGTCGGACAACAGGGGTATGTCCACCTGCGCCGCGAATTCCTTGACGCTGATCTCCCCGCGTGCCGGGTTCGAGCCGACCACTGCCTCGACATTATTGGACACCAGATCCGAACTCGGATCATATTTATAGTTATTCTTCCGATAGCCGGCGAGCAGGGCGAGTTGGACCGGCCCTGCAGGCAGGTTGAACAGCGGCCCGTTGACCTGGCCCTGCACCTGAGTCTGGGTCAGCCTTTCGTGGCTGTTGATGGTCGCCGTCACATAATCCTGGCACGCCTGCGACAGGCTGCTTGCGTTGGCGATGCCGAAGGGATTGAAGCCGCCCGCACAGAGCGACGCGCCGCCATCGGGGGCGTTGAGCAAGGTCTGCACGCGCGATTTCAGCACCGCATTGAACATCGACTGGTTATGAACCGTCTCGTCATAGGAAGCGAAGGCGTCAAACTTCCACGATCCGCCTATCGTGCCCTTCAAGCCGCCCAGATATTGCTGGACCCGGTAATTCTCGTCCCATCCCTTGTCGCCCACGCCGATGTAACGTGCGCTCCAGCGGAATGGCGCGGTAGGGTTGGCGCGCGACGCCAGCAACGTGCGCAGGTCGGCGGGGATGAAGGGGTTGGTGACGGGAATGGTGGTGAAGGGTGCGAACTGCGTCAGGCTGCCGCCGCTTTCGGTGGTGACGGTGGAGTCGACATAGAGGAACTGGCCGTAAGCGGTCAGCGAGTCGGTGATATCATATTCGCCCTTGGCGAAGGCCGACTTGCGCTCAAACGCGTTCAGTATCTGCAACTGTGGCCCCACAGGCATACGCACATTGCCGCCGACAACGGCATAGGCGCCGGACGTCGGTCCCTGATAGTTGATCGCGCCGGTCTGGACGAAGAGCGAACCATTATTGTTGAAGCCGAGGTTCAGCGTCCGGTTGATCGGATTGGTAACACCATATTGGGCGAAAACGCCGTTCAGCGCCGCTTGGCTCGGCAGGTTGAGCGCGTCAGGCACGAACGCACCGGTCCCGATGAAGGAGGACGGTACCTTGTCGGCGAAGAAGCCGCGCTGCGAACCCGACAGGGGATCGCGCTGCCCATAGCTCAAGGCCAGCATCAAGCGGCCGCGATCGTCGGCAAACTTCGTGCCCAGCGCCAGCGAGGCGTTGAACTTGCCATAATCGCCTCGGAAGCTGTTGCCATTCTGGATGTCGGCGCGGACGCCGTCGAAATATTTGTCTGTCTTGAAATTAACCACGCCAGACATGGCGTCCGACCCGTAGATCGCGGACGCACCGCCGGTGATGACATCGACGGATCCGATGATCGATTCAGGCAGTATATTGATGTCGACATTGCCGTTGATGTCGGACAAGGGCAGCCGGCGCCCATCAAGCAGCACGAGATTGCGGTTGGAACCAAGGCCGCGCAGGTTGAGCGTGGCGCGACCACCGGCGCCCTGTCCGCCCGTGCCGGCATTGCCCGACGGGGTAAAGCCGGGCAGCTGGTTCAGGGAATCCTCCAGCGTTATCTGGCCGCTCTGCTGCACCAGCTCGTCGGAGACGGTGACGATCGGGCTGACCGCGACATTGTTCGGACGCGCGATCAGTGATCCGGTGACGACGATGTCGGCGGTTTCGGCCTGATCAGTTGCGGCGTCCGTGGCCGGCGGTGCGATCGCGGCAGCTGGGTCGGCCTGGTCCTGAGCCCAGACCGGGCTGATGCCGGCGCTCAACGCTATGGCGGCCAGCGATCCGCCGAGGCGAAGCTGCATATTGAAAGCGGTCTTCATTCCATCCTCCCTTTTTTTACTAACCAGTTCGTATATTATTTGATGCGCGCTGGTGCCGCGTTTGCCTTTCAGTCTAGTTCCACCCGGCGCACATCCCCCACAACAAAAATATAGGCCGCCGCTCCGATCAGGGCCAGCATTCCGATGAAGGCCAGCGCGCCATAGAAGGAGCCAGTCTGACCCACGATCAGGCCCACCACGATCGGGGTCACGATCCCGGCCAGATTAGCGCAGAGGTTGAACACGCCCCCGGTCAGGCCGATGAACTGCCGCGGCGCAACGTCTGAAATCAGCGTCCAACCCAGATTGACCATACCTTGGCCGAAAAAGGCGATCGACATGATGGCAATGACCAGCGTGTTGCTCTGGACATAATTGGCCGCGATGATCGTCGACGCCAGCAATAGCCCCACAACGATCGGCAGCTTGCGACCGACATTGGCAGACCCGGTGCGACGGATCAGCAAATCGGATACCTGCCCGCCCAGCAGCACCCCTGCTGACGCGGCAATATATGGTAGAATAGCAAAGGTTCCCGATTTCAGCCAATCCATGCCCCGCTCAGTCGCCAGATAGGTCGGGAACCAGGTCAAAAAGAAGACAAGCGTAGAATTGCCGCAAAACTGCCCGATCGAAGCACCCAATATCTGCCGCTTGCTCATCAGTTTTCGCACATTCGACCACGAAAACGGGATTTTCACTTCCTGCTTCGTCACCGTCAGTCCACCGCCAAGGCGAATATGCTCCAGTTCGGCCGAGTTCACGCGGAGGCTCTCGCCTGGATCGCGATAGCGGGCGTAGAGCAGCACCCCAAAGGCCATGCCCAGCGCGCCAGCGATCAGGAACAGCGCGCGCCAGCCCAAACTCCCCACGACCCAGAAGAGAACCGGGCTGAAAAAGGCCAGCCCCGCATATTGCCCCACAGCATAGACCGAATTGGCCCTCGCGCGCTCGTCCTGCGGGAACCAACTGCTGAGAATGCGGCTGTTGCACGGGTAGCAAGGCGCTTCCGCCACGCCCAGCGCGAGACGGAAGCCGAACAACATTGCCACATTACCCGCGATGCCGTGGAGCAGGGTGAAGAAGGACCAGAGGATCAGCGATCCGGCATAGGTGATACGCGTGCCCAGCCGGTCCAGAAGAAGCCCGCCCGGTATCTGTGCGGCGACATAGGTCCAGGAGAAGGCCGAGAAAATGAAACCCATCATCTCCGGCGAAACCTTCAGTTCCGCGGTCAGGGCGGGCGCGGCGACGCCCATCACGGCGCGGTCCATATAATTGAGCATGGTGGCGACGCTTATCAGCGCCAGCACGCCCAGCCGCGCGCGGGTAGGCCGCAGCATGTCGGTCGCGGTCCTCATGCTGCGTTCCGCCGGTCGATCTGGAGCAGATGGCGCACCGCCAACGCATAGCCGTCGATACCCATACCCGACACAATGGCCGTGACCGACCGGGTCATGATGGAGCGCGATCGCCATTCCTCCTCGCGCCTGTGGATATTGGAAATATGAACCTCGATGATCGGACAATCACACATTTTGAGCGCGTCCAGTACCGGATAGCCCGCATAGGAAAAGGCGGCTGGATTGATGACGATCCCGAAGGCTCCCGCCCTTGCCTCATGCAACCAGCCGATCATTTCATGTTCGGCGTTAGTCTGGCGGAATACCAGGCTGACGCCGCTTCCATCCAGTTCACGCAGGCAGGCGGCTTCCACATCGGCCAGGGTTTCCTGGCCATAAATATGGGGTTCGCGCACACCCAGCAGGTCGAGATTGGGTCCGTTCAGAACATGAATGAAACGCTGGCCCATGGTCGACCCCTCCCTCCCCAATGCGCGTCAGGATGTCCTTCCTGATCTTGCAGAATCAGCTTTACGCCGAAGAACGAACCGGTGCAAGTGAAATGTACCAAATGGTACATCGGTTTTCAGCGAAGGCTCCGGATCGCGATACGATCCGCCTGATAGGAACCCAGCCACAGTTCATCTTGGACGACGACCGCCGCGGAAACGCCATTGAACAGGGCATCGGGCGCTCCATAAGCCACCACGGACATGCCACGCGTCGCGGGGTTGAGCTGGGCCACGACATAGCCGCGATGGCAGGTCATGCCATCGGCAACGCCATTCACGATCTTGCGCAAGCCGCCACAAGCCGGTTCATCCCGGACCATGCCCGCAAGCAACAGCCGATCGCCATCCCAGTGAATATTGTCGGGCATGAATTCGGGCGCCTGCACCCGCCATAACGGCGCCCGGCTATCCCGCCGCGCATAGGAGACGACTTCGCGCAGGCCGAAGGCTATCACATAGAATCCGCTGTCGTCGCGTGCGGTTTCCAGGCCGTTATTGCCGGGCAACTCCGTCCCTGGCAGCAGGCGAAACGCCAGATCTTCAGGCTTGCGCTCATAAACGCCGCCCGTCACCCGGCCCATCACGAAATCGGTGATGCTGGTTCCCGGCCGGGTAAGTACGGTCGCCAGCACGGTTCCATCGCTGTAGGAAGCGACACTGTTGGCGACATGACCAGGGGGCATGGACAGGCAACCCCGCCAACGCAGCCGGGGCGCTGCGTCGACATCGTCGAAATTCACGTCAAAGACCTCGATCGCCTCCCTGCCCCCGTGATTGACCACGAGCAATCGCGCAGCGGACGCGCCCGTCTGACGCAGGCTCAGTCCTCGCGCGGTGAACAGCGCCAGATCAGGTGGGGCATCACAATCCGCATAATGCGGGTCACGGTCGACCTGATCCGGTTCACCGCGAAACCACAGCGCCGCCTTGCGCGTGCGGCTGTCGACGATCTTGAGCCCCGCGCCGGTCGCGAAACCACTCGCAATGACCCAGCGGGTGCCAGGGATGACGGCGAGATCCTCCGGCTTCATCGCTCCGCAGACGAAGGAAAATTGCCCGGTCGACTTGCAAGGACCGGCGTTGGTGTCAAGGCGCCTTGCCGGCACGGGCGCGCAGCCCGCCAGCAGTATCGCCAGCGCAGCACAGGTTGCCAAAGCCCCGCGCATCAGGTCACGCGATAGACGCGGATACGCACGGACGGCTTGGGCGCATCCGCCGGCGGCGGTCCCAGCGTGCCGACGAAGATGGCCTGGTTGAGCCAGGCATGAGGACCATCCGGCACCTCGAAACTGGGGATAGTGCGCAGATAACGCTGCGCCGCTCCTGGCACCCGGCTGTTGGTCAGGCCGACATTGCGGACATGGATCTGCGTGCCGTCGTCGGCCTGCATCATGTAATCAGCTTCTATCACGGTCCAGTCATCCGCACGCTGCAACTGCCAGTCGGCACCGCCCGCCAGAACCTTGCCCCGGATGCGCGGCCCGCTGAAGCTGCCGCCCGTAATCGGCACCCGCCGCCGCGTGCCCAGCGGCGTCCGCCCGACCTCGACGGTCGGCTCCAGCGTCACGATCGCCTCGTAGACAAATTCCAGGCCCGGCTCGTCCACACCTGCCGCAAGCGCCGTTGCGCCAAGGGTCCATCCCGCGAAGACCGCACCCCCGCCGGTCAAAAAGGCGCGCCTGTTCAGGTCCATCATCATCTTCAATCCCTGATCCTCGGTCGATCGGCGGGGGCCGCCGGCCGGACATTGTCGCTGAGCAGGGGCAGCGTCCTGAAATGCGGCCAATCGATCATGCCGCTTTTGTCCGGTGCCACTCCGTCGCCAAGGAGAAGCAGTCGCGGCCGGGCAGCCTGCCAGGCGGGCCAGTCGTTCCCCGGATTTCCGTTGCGCGCAAAGGCCAGCAACCGGTCCATCATGCGATCTGACAATTGCCGGTCATAGGGCGTCCAGTCGCGTGTCAAGCGGAAGCGGTTGAGGCTCTCCAGCGTTCCCAGCCAATAAGGCACATCGGCGGTATGATAGGCGCCGACAGTCGCGGGATCATGATCGGCAAAGGCAACGCCCGGCCGGTAGGGATGGGTGCGGGTAAAGAAATAGGCGAAAACCGGCGCCTTGCCGCTCGACTGTGCTTGCGCCCAGGCCGCCATCTGCGAACCCAGCGTCATGTCCCTTTCCACGTCGCGAGCCGCGCGACGGGCCTCCTCTAACGTCCGGGCGGGATATGCGCGCAGAATCTGCTCCGCATTGGCCGGGAATGTGGCCCGGATGGCTCGCTGATAATCGGTCATGTCGGCAATGGGGCCCAACGACCGAAAGGACTCGTCGCGGGTGAAACCGATCATCGCGGGCACATCGGCCTGCCGCCCTTGGGCAAATGCCTGTTTGGGGGGCAGGGGCACGACATGTTCGTCCAGCACGATGGGGCGGCGGCGCAGCGGCGCGGCCAGTGCAATCAGACGGTCCGCCGGGACATCGCGCATCTCTTCGATCGACTGTGCGCCCAGCGCCTTTTGCAGATCCAGTCCCTCGCGCTCCGCCTCGGCCAGCGGCACGGGCGCCATCAGGTCGCCCAATGCGCTGCCGCTCATACCCACGACGCGGTGGAACAGACCCTTGGCCGCCGGGCTCGCCTGCAACAGCGAGACGGACATCGATCCCGCCGACTGCCCCGCTATCGTCACATTGGCCGGATCGCCACCGAAACCGCCAATATTGCGCTTCACCCACTGCAGGGCCGCGATCTGGTCCTTCAGACCGTAATTGCCCGAACTGCCCTGACCTTCGACCGTCAGGCCGGGATGGGCCAGAAAACCCAGCGGCCCGACGCGATAGGCTATCGCGACATAAACCGCACCCTTGGCGGCAAGCGGTTCGCCCGCATAATTCGCCATGGACGCCGAACCGACATTGAAGCCGCCGCCATAGATCCAGACGATTACGGGATGGCGGCGGCCCGCCAGAGGTGGCCCAGGAGGGGACCAGATGTTGAGATAGAGGCAATCTTCGCTGGTCGCCTCTTCCCCGAAATAATGATTGATGGTCCGCCCGCGCAGCGACTGCATGCACTCGGGCGCCGGACGATCGGCATTCCAGATGCCTTCCCAGCGCGCATGAGCCTGGGGATCGCGCCAGCGCAGATCGCGCACCGGCGGCGCGGCGAAGGGCACGCCGAGCCAGGCGCGGACACCCGACGGCAGAATCTTCCCAGCCACCAGTCCCGCTTCGGTCCGCACGGGATCGCCCGCCGGACGCTCGATAATCTGCGCAGAAGCCGCTGACGCGATCGCCAGCAGGCCAATGGCAAGCGCGATGCAACGCATCAGCGCCCGGCCTTCAACTGCGCATCGAAGAAGCGGAATGTCAGGTCCAGCGCCCGCAGGCTGGCCGCGCGGGTCGCCGCTGCGTCCGCGCCGATCCAGCTATGCCCCACGCCGGAAATGATCTCGAGCGTGACAGGGATATGCGCCGACTTCAGCTTCGCCGCCAATTCCTGCGACTGGGTCACCGGCACGGTCTTGTCCTCCGTGCCGTGGATCAGCAGCATTGGTGGATCCTTGGCATCCACATGCGAAGCCGGGCTGGCCGCCGCAATCCGCTCTGGCGGACAGGCGCCCTTAATGCAGTCGAGATAGGTATTTTCGGCGCGGGGAATGGCGGACTGCGGCATGGTCGCGAAGTCATACACGCCATACCAGCCGACCGCGCCCTGCACGCAGTCGTTTTCCCCTATATTGCTCTTGTCCTCGCCGCCTGGGGCGTGACCGCAATCGAGCGCCGCGAGCGCCGCCAACTGCCCACCCGCAGAACCGCCCCAGATCGCGACATGCTTCGCATCGATGCCATAACTGCTCGCATTGGCCTTAAGGAAACGGATGCCGGAGCGCACATCGTCAATCGCGGCCGGAAAGGGCGCTTCTCCCGACAGCCGATATTCCAGCGACGCCACCACATAACCCCGGGCCGACAGATCGGCGAGAACGGCGGTAAAGTCGCTGAATGCACCCGATTGTCGCGTATGCCCCGCCATCCAGCCGCCACCATGGACATAGATGACGAGCGGCCATGGGCCATCGCCTTTCGGGCGATAAAGATCGAGCGTGATCGGGCGATAGCCGGGGACCGTCGAGAAACTGATGTCCGTGCTGACCTTGACCCCATTGGCAAAGTTCACGACGCGTTCAGGCATCGGATCACCCAGCGCCGGTTCGGGCGAGGTCGCCGGGCTTTGCGCCCGCGCCACGCCCGTCACTGCCAAGAGGGCCATGGCCATCACCCGGACAAAGGCCGGGGCTTTTCGCTCTCGCATCTCTCTCTCCCGTTGGTCCGCATTTTATTACGCGAACTATTCCGTACATAATTAGCCGTCGGCGATCTGGCAGGCAAGTCCAATCAGCGTCGACACCAGCTTTCGATCACGTCGATCACGCTCATGCGGCGGCGCGCCAGCGCCTTGGGCGAACTCATGTCGCGTTCGAAGCCATAGGAAAAGGTATAGCGGTTCGAAACATTGTAGAAGCAGAGGGCACTGATCGTCATGTGCAGTTCGACAGGGTCGATGCCTTCGCGAAACTGACCGCCGGCCACACCCCGCGCCATAATGCCGCGCAGATGATCGATGACCTTGCGATTACGTTCTTTGATACCCGGGATCTCGCCGACATGGGCACCCCGCAGAATGTTCTCGTTCATTACCAGCCGGACGAATTCTGGATGCTGGTTATGATAATCGAAGGTCGCACCAACGACATCGCGCAACGCCGCGTCGGGATCCAGATGATCGCGCCGATCGTCGGCATCCATCTCGCGCACGGCCGTGTAGGCCCGCTCCAGAACCGCGCGATACAACCCTTCCTTGCCGCCGAAATAATAATAGATCATCCGCTTGGAGGAATTGGTCCGTTCCGCGATCTCGTCGATCCGCGCACCGCTCAGTCCCTTGTCGGCAAATTCCGCCGTCGCAACCTCCAATATGTTGAAACGGGTTTCCTCTGCCTCCAACG
This sequence comes from Sphingobium sp. V4, assembly GCF_029590555.1. Classification (NCBI taxonomy): domain Bacteria; kingdom Pseudomonadati; phylum Pseudomonadota; class Alphaproteobacteria; order Sphingomonadales; family Sphingobiaceae; genus Sphingobium; species Sphingobium sp. V4. Next base: position 611,702 of record NZ_CP081002.1, read on the forward strand.
CCCGCGAATTTCGTCCGACCTCATTCTTCGTAAGCGCGGCTTTGGCCACTTGCTCTTTTCCTTCGATCTGCTTTCTGCCGCCCGTCTCATAGCGGGCTTCTCTACTGCACTCCAGATGCGGCGCGGCATCTGTGACAGTGGATGGGGCACCGCTTGCCGAGACCGCCAACCAGACACGCGCGAGCACTGACGGGACGACAGATAGTCATTACCGAAACCATCGGCATGCCACGACTTGAGCCAGAACAGACGTCACGAGTAATAGACCTTTGCATTCCACGAACATTGCGATGGAAGCGAGGACCGAACGGTGTATCACAATCAACAAATGGACGATTTACATTTGATGCTGTGGCGCGCAAAAGGCTATCCTCCTCCGGCAAGGGTGCGCTCCATGGCAGAAGAAAAACCGTCCGATATCACGTCGCTTACCGTCCAGTTGCTCAGTGCTTTCGTCTCCAACAATTCTGTTCCCAGCGAAAGCCTTGCTGATCTCATCAAGTCGACGCGCGCTGCGTTGACGGAAGACACTGACAAGCCCACAGCCGATGGGGCACTGCCCGAACATGTGCCCGCCGTTTCAGTGCGCAAGAGCCTTGCTTCCGCTGACTTCATCCTCAGCTTGATCGACGGCAAGCCATACAAGACGTTGAAGCGTCACCTAGCAACCCATGGGCTGACACCTGCCGAGTATCGCGAGCGCTATAATCTGCCCAAAACCTATCCGCTTGTATCGAAGAGTTACTCGGAAGCACGGCGCGCGGTGGCCACGCGACTGGGCCTGGGCAGGAAGGCCGCGCCCGCGTCAGTCGATCAGGTCAGCGACACCTCAGAGACGGTCGAGATTCCAGCCGCAAAGGAAGCGGCGCCTGCCCGGGTGAATAAGCAACCTGCCACGTCCAAGCGCGCCCCGACAGCGACACCTTCCAAGACCGCACCCGGATCAATAACGGCAAACGCCAGGCCCGCTCCTCCCAAGAAGCGAGAAGCCAAAGCCAAGCCATCTGCCGCCACGGCAACAACCTCCTCTGTCGTAACGGAGGCGTCTTCAGCGGCGGCGACCGGCGTCGACAAAGTGTCGGCCGCCAATCGGAAAAAGGCGCAGACGGCGCCCGAAACGGCAACGAACGCCGCCTCCGTCGCCGCAACAAAGCCGCCGGCTTCGAGTAAGCTCGGCCGCAAGCGGCTTTCCATCCCGTTTGGCAAAGCGGGGACGGACCAGAAAGCGGAGACGCCCGGAACCACGAAGCCCAAAGCCACGCCCAAGAACGCCACCGCAAGGGCAAAGCCCGCGTCCAGGACAAAATCCTCGAAGTCGGCGCTCAAAGCGGCCAGCAGCGACGCGCCCGAGCCGGGCAACGGGGACTGATGCCCGCGCGGTGGCGCGCCTCCGGCAGGAGCGCCACCGCCCAGGCCAACGATCGAAAATTGCGCCACCTCGCCGCAAGCCGTTCTATTTTTTGCAACGATCCATTGAAGTCATTCTATTGGATCGGTAGGGACAAGGCAGGCATAAGGCCGCCATGGCGCGGCCGACCCTAACGTCCTTGCGGATAGACCCTTTCCTGCTTTGGCTGGTCTTCATGGTCGGAGGCGCGTCGCTCTTTCCAGTGACGGGCCAGGCTGCGGCATGGCTCGACATTCTTGCGGACCTGGCCGTCGCGCTTCTGTTTTTCCTCCACGGCGCCAAATTGTCGCGCGCCGCCATCATCCAGGGGGCAGGCAACTGGCGGCTGCACCTGCTGGTTCTTTGCTCCACCTACATGCTGTTTCCTGTAGCCGGAATCGCGCTCGCCACGCTGATGGACGAGTGGACAGACCCGGTGCTGCTGTCGGGCGTCCTCTACCTGACCCTCCTGCCATCGACCGTTCAATCATCGATCGCCTTCACGGCAATGGCGGGCGGGAATGTGGCCGCAGCGGTTTGCAGCGCGTCGCTTTCCAATCTGGTCGGCATCGTCCTCACGCCGCTGCTGGCAACCGCCATCCTGCATGTGGGCCGCAGCGGCGACGTGTCGGCCCTCCATTCGGTCCAGAGCATCGCCTTGCAATTGCTGGCCCCCTTTGCCGCGGGCCATCTGCTGCGTCCGCTGATCGGCGGCTGGATCGACCAGCGCAGGACCCTGCTGCTGCCGGTCGATCGGGGCGCCATTCTGCTGGTCGTCTATTCCGCCTTCAGCGCCGCCGTGACCGGCGGCATCTGGACAAAGGTCGGCGCTTGGGACCTGTTGCTGCTGCTTGCACTGAGCGCGCTCCTCCTGGCCGTCGTGATGGGCGTCAACATGGGCGCGACGCGCCTCTTGCGCCTCCCGCGCGAAGACGCGATCGTGCTGTTCTTCTGCGGGTCGAAGAAGAGCCTGGTATCGGGCGTGCCCATGGCTGGCGCCTTGTTTCCGGCCGCGCAGGTCGGCTTGCTGATCCTGCCGCTGATGATTTTCCATCAATTGCAGCTTTTCCTGTGCGCCGCGCTCGCCGCACGTTTCCGACGACAGGGAGACGCTGCTGCTGCTGCGCGCCCGGCAGCGGCATCAAGGGTACCCCGCAGCGAAGCGGACATCCAGCGCGCTTCAGCGGCCATCGGCCTGCCGATCAATGCCGAATCCATGCCCGGCGTGGTCGCCAACATGGCATTGCTGGATCGTCACGCCGACACTCTCCTTGGGCTTCGCGAAGAGGTGAAGCCATGATGGAAGCCGTCGCGATTGCCCAGGCCGTGCGCAGCGGTCGCGTGTCGGCCGCGCAGGTACTGGAACAATGCCTGTCGGCACTGGCGGAGCGGGAAGCTCCGCTATGCGCAGTGACCCGAACATTGCCGGACCGTGCCCGGAAGGATGCGGCGCGGGTTGACGCCGTCATCGCCGCAGGACGCGATCCAGGACCGCTGGCTGGCGTCCCCTATGGCGTCAAGGATCTGTTCGACATCGCCGGCCTGCCGACCACCGCCGGGTCCCGCCTCTATGCCGATGCACCGCCGGCCACTGGCGACGCCGAAGCCGTCAGGCGGCTGCACGCCGCCGGCGCGGTGCTGGTGGCGACGCTCAACATGGACGAGTTCGCCTATGGCTTCGCGACGATCAACGCGCGCCACGGCACGACGCGCAACCCGCATGATGTGCGCCGCCTCGCTGGCGGATCATCGGGCGGGTCAGCCGCCGCAGTCGCGGCCGGCCTTCTTCCCTTCTCGCTCGGGTCCGACACCAATGGGTCGATCCGCGTACCGGCCAGCCTGACCGGCCTCTATGGCTTCAAGCCCACGCATGGCGACCTGCCGATGGCCGGCGTCTTTCCGTTCGCCGACAGTTTCGACGATATCGGCCCCTTCACCCGATCGCTGGCCGACATGATCCTTATCTGGGAGGTGCTGAGCGGCCGATCCGCCGCCGTCTGCGGGGACACGCCGCTGCGTATCGCCCGGCTGGGCGGTCGCTTTGCGGAGAATGTCGATCCCGATCAGGTCGCCGCGATGACGGCGATCGCACCCGACGCCCCGGTCGTCGTGCTGCCCGACATCGCCCGCGCCCGCTCCGCCGCCTTCCTCATCACCGCCTGCGAAGGCGGACGGCTGCATCGCGCGGCGCTGGCGCGGGACGCCATGGCGTTCGATCCACAGGTGCGCGACCGGCTGACAGCCGGCGCGCTGCTGCCGGAAGGCTTGTACGAAGAGGCACAGGCATTCCGAGCCCGCCTCCGCGCGACGCTACTCGACCTGATCGCCCCCCATGACGTGCTGATCGCGCCCGCCACACCCTGCACCGCCCCCCCGGTCGACGATCCCCGCATCCTGATCGACGGCGCGATGACGCCGGCGCGCGCCGACCTTGGCATCCATACGCAGCCGATCAGCTTCATCGGCTTCCCTTCGCTCAGCATTCCGCTCTATCGTCCCGGACGGCTGCCATTGGGACTGCAACTGATCGGCAAACCAGGCGGCGAGCCGGCATTGTTCCGGCTGGCCGCCATGCTGGAGCAACAGGGAATTACCGGCGTAACAAGGCCGGAGCGCGCATATTCGGGGGACATTGCATGACGCAGCCGCACGTCGCGGATCTACAAGCGCCACAGGAACGGGCGGGAACATTGGACCGCTATTTCGCGCTCAGCGAGCGGGGCACCTCCGCACGCACGGAGGTGCTGGCCGGGATCACCACCTTTCTCACCATGGCCTATATCGTGCTGGTCAATCCGGCGATTTTGGGCGCGGCGGGAATGCCGGTGGCGTCGGTCGCGGCGGCCACCTGCTTCGCTGCCGCCTTCGCCTCGATCCTGATGGGCCTGACCGCCAATGTCCCGCTGGCGCTGGCCCCGGGCATGGGGTTGAACGCCTATTTCGCCTTCACCGTCGTGGGGCAGATGGGGGTGCCCTGGCCAGTCGCGCTGGGCTGTGTCTTCCTCTCCGGCGTCGCCTTCCTCATCCTGACGCTGACCGGCGTGCGGCAGTTGATCGTCGCGGTCATCCCGACCTATCTGTTCGCGGCGGTCGCCGGCGGCATCGGCCTGTTCATCGGCTTCATCGGCCTGAAGAATGCGGGCATCGTAGGCGCCAATCCCGCGACCTTCGTGGCGCTGGGCGACCTGAAAGCCCCCGGCGCGGCGCTGGCGCTGCTGGGATTGCTGCTGATCGGCACATTGAGCGTGTGGAATGTGCGCGGCGCGATGCTGATCGGCATCGTCGCCACCACGATCGTCGGCTGGCTGACCGGCATGGTGACGATCAGCCCCGAACCCTATAGCCTGGAAGCGCTGACCGGCACCGCCTTTCAGCTGGACCTGCCCGGCGTGTTCGGGTTGACCGGCAGCCATGGCCTGGGCCTGCTCGAAATCCTCTTCGTCTTCCTGTTCGTCGACCTGTTCGACAATATCGGCACGCTGGTCGCGGTTACGAAGCGCGCGGGGCTGATGGATGCGGCCGGGCGCATACCCGGCCTCAACCGTATCCTGACGACGGACGCGATCGCCACCATCGTCGGGTCGATGGCGGGGACCAGCACCGTCACTTCCTATGTCGAGAGCGCGGCGGGTGTGCAGGCAGGCGGGCGCACGGGCCTCACCGCCGTCGTCACCGGCATCCTCTTCCTCGCCACCATGTTCGTCGCCCCCTACGCCCAGCTGGTGCCGCTCGCGGCGACCGCGCCCGCGCTCATCATCGTCGGTGGCCTGATGCTGTTGCCGCTGACGGAGGTGGAATGGGAAGACCCGATGTCGGCCATTCCCGCCTTCCTGACCGTCGCGCTGATTCCGCTGACCTTCTCGATCGCCAATGGCCTGGCCTTCGGCATCACCGCCCATGCCGCCTTGAAGGCGCTGCGCGGCACGGCGACGCGCAAGGACTGGTTCCTGTTCCTGCTCGCAGGGCTGTTCGTCATACGCTTCGTCTGGATGGGAGCAGCCTGATGCGCCTCTTCGCCCTCGCCCTGCTGGCGCTCGTCCTCTCCTCCCCGGCGCTCGCGCGCAAGGCGGACAGCACGCCGCGCACCGTGGTCATGACCGCCTTCCTCCCCGAATGGGACGCGCTGGTGAAGTCGGTCGAAAAGCCTAGGCGGCATCAGATCAACGGCATGACCTTCCTGACCGGCAAGATGGCGGGGAAGCCGGTACTGCTGATGCAAAGCGGCGTCAGCATGGTTAACGCCGCGATGAACACGCAGTTGGTGCTGGACCGTTTCAATGTGCGGCGCATCGTCTTTTCCGGCATTGCCGGCGGGGTCGATCCCGGCCTGTCGATCGGCGACGTCATCGTGCCGCAGGACTGGGCGCAATATCTGGAGGTGTCCTTCGCCCGCCAGACCGGCGAGGGATGGAAGGCCCCGGAGACGGTCGATGCCAACGCACCCGCCAACTGGGGCATGATGTTCCCGCGCGGCGTGCGCATCGGCAATGCGACCGAGCCGGTGAAGCGCCATTACAGCTTCAGCGTCGATCCCGCGATGCTCGAACTGGCGCAGAAAGTGGCGAGCGATGTCAAGCTGGAGCGCTGCGTCCAGAATGAGGGCGCGCGCCCCGCCTGCCTGCCGCATGATCCCAAGATCGTCGTCGGCGGCACCGGGGTTTCGGCGGGCGTCTTCGCCGACAATGCCGAGTTCCGCGATTATCTGGGCAGCGCATGGAAGGCGCGGGTGCTGGACATGGAAAGCGCGGCGGTGGCCCAGGTCGCCTATGCCAATGGCGTACCGGCGATCGTTTTTCGCAGCCTCTCCGATCTTGCCGGCGGCGACGCGGGCGAGAACCAGATGGTCGCCTTCATGGCATTGGCCTCGGTCAACAGCGCGCATGTCGTGCGCGCCTTCGTCGCGGCGTTGCCTGACTGATGGCGCTGGCGACCATATCGGGCCGCAACGGCATGGTGACTGCGCCGCATCATCTGGCGAGCGCGGCGGGGCTGAGCGTGCTGCGCGATGGCGGCAACGCGGCGGAGGCGTGCGTCGCGGTCGCCGCTTGCCTGGCGGTGGTCTACCCGCACATGACCGGGATCGGCGGCGATGGCTTCTGGGTCATTCGCGAGCCGGACGGAAAGGTCCATGCGATCCATGGTTGCGGCGGCGCGGCGGGGAAGGCCGACCTGTCGCTCTATGCCGGGTTGCACGCGGTGCCAACGCGCGGGCCACTGGCGGCAAATACGGTGGCGGGGACGATTTCCGGCTGGGCGGCGGCGCTGGAGGGCGGCACGCTGCCGCTGGCGCGCCTGCTGCGCGATGCGATTGCCCATGCGCGAGCGGGCGTGACGGTCACGGCGGGCGGCGCGGGGATCGCAGCGGCCAAGGGCGTCGAGTTGCGCGGGCAACCCGGTGCCTATGCCGCGATCTTCGAGCCGGAAGGCCGACCGTTGCACCAGGGAGACCTGCTGCGCCAGTCGGCGCTGGCCGATACGCTTGAAAGACTCTCGGACGAGGGATTGGCGAGCTTCTACAATGGCGCGCTGGCGGCCGACATCGCCGCCGATCTGGCGGCGCTGGGTAGTCCCGTTTCCACTGCCGATCTCACCGCGCATCGGGCAACGCGGCCCGACCCGCTGCATGTCGGGATCAGGGGCGCGACCCTCCATAACAGCGCGCCGCCGACGCAGGGTTTTGCCTCGCTGCTGATCCTCGCCCTGTTCGACAGGCTGCACGCCGACGCCGCGGATGGCTTCGACCATGTCCATGGGCTGGTGGAGGCGACCAAGCAGGCCTTCCTGATCCGTGACGCGCATGTCGGCGACCCGGCCTTCCACGATTATGACTGGCAGGGATTGCTGGACGATCCCGCCGCGCTGGATGCGCTGGCGGCGCGGATCGATCCGGCCCGCGCCCTTCCATGGCCACAACCGCCGCAATGGGGCGATACCTGCTGGTTCGGGGCCGCCGATGGCGAGGGGCGCGTCGTGTCCTGCATCCAGTCCACCTATTTCGAGTTCGGATCGGGGCTGGTGCTACCGCGGACCGGCATCACGTGGCAGAATCGCGGAGCCAGCTTCCGGCTGGCGGGGAGCGGCTGGAACGCGCTCAAGCCCGGCCGCAAGCCCTTCCACACGCTGAACCCGGCGCTCGCCTGTTTCGATGACGGGCGGGTCATGGCCTATGGCACGATGGGCGGCGAGGGCCAGCCGCAGACGCAGGCCGCTTTGTTCACGCGCTACGCCCGCTATGGCGTCGACTTGCAGGAGGCTGTCAGCGCGCCGCGCTGGTTGCTGGGCCGGACATGGGGCGACCAGTCGACCACGTTCAAGCTGGAGGAGGGGTTCGACGACAGCCTTTACGCGAACCTCGCCGCCGCCGGTCATGATGTCGAGCGGGTCGGCCCGCTGACCGCGACCATGGGCCATGCCGGGGCAATCGTCCGCCATGGCGACGGGCTGCTGGAGGGCGCGACCGATCCGCGCAGCGACGGCGCTGTGGCGACATGGTGAGCGGCGGCGCGAGAGCAGTGGCGCGCTGCGACGCGCTGGGCGTGCCCCCCTATAGCGACATGGCGGGCGGCCTGTATCGCGGCTATCTGACCCCGGCCTACGCAGCGGCGCAGGCGGCGCTGGGCGGATGGATGGAAGAGGCCGGGATGGCCGTGTATTTGGACCCCGCCGCCAATCTCGTCGGCCGATATGAGGGGACCGATCCTTCGGCCTCCGCCCTGCTGATTGGCAGCCATCTCGACAGCGTGCGCAATGCCGGGCGATATGACGGGCCATTGGGGATCATGCTGGGTGTTGAGTCAGTTGACGCATTGCGTCGCGCCGGAAAGCGGATGCCCTTTCCGATCGAGGTCATCGCTTTCGGCGACGAGGAAGGGTCGCGCTTTCCCGCCGCCATGCTGACCAGCCGGGCGGTGGCCGGGACGCTGGAAGCGGCGGCGCTGGATCTGACGGACGGCGATGGCGTCGCGCTTGCGGATGCAGGCGTCGATGTCGGCACCTATCTCTCCGCCGCCCGCACGCCCGGTTCCACGCTGGCCTATCTGGAAGCGCATATCGAACAGGGTCCGGTGCTGGAGGCGCAGGGGCTGGCGCTCGGCACCGTCACTGGCATCGCGGCGCAATTGCGCTATCAGGTGACGCTCATGGGCACGGCCGGCCATGCCGGCACCACGTCGATGCCGTTGCGCCGAGACGCGCTGGCCGGGGCGGCGGAGGCGATGCTTGCAGTGGAGGCGCTCGCGCGCGAGGACAGTTCGGACCTTGTCGCCACGGTGGGACGGATCGACGCGCTGCCGGGTGCGGCCAATGTCATTCCTGGCGAGGTCCGCTTTACGCTCGATATCCGGTCGGGGGACCAGTCCCGGCGTGATCGCACGGCAGAGAATATCCTCGATGCCATAACCAGCATCGCGGACCGGCGCGGACTGGATTTCGCAGCGACGCTGGTCCACGACCTGCCCGCCAGTCCCTGTGATCCGCAACTCATGGACCTGATGGACGCAGCCATCGCCGGCACCGGACAGCCAGCCTTCCGCCTGGTATCGGGCGCCGGGCATGATGCGATGGTGATGGCGGCGCTCTGCCCGACCGCGATGCTGTTCATCCGCTGCAAGGACGGGATCAGCCACAATCCGGCCGAACATGTCGATCCCGCTGATGCGCAAGCCGCGTTGCAGGTTATGCTGGGCTTCATCGGAAAACTGGGAGAGACTTTTGTCGCCGCTTGATGCACCTCTGACTTCCGGCCTCTTCGGCGAGATCGACCCGCCCCAGCGGCTGCTGATGGGGCCGGGGCCGGTCAACGCCCATCCCCGCGTGCTGCGCGCCATGTCGGCCGACCTGCTGGGCCAGTTCGACCCGGAAATGACCGGCTATATGAACCAGGTCATGGCGCTCTATCGCCCGATCTTCGGCACGCAGAACCAGTGGACGATGCTGGTCGATGGCACCGCGCGCGCCGGGATCGAAGCAGCGCTGGTCAGCATCGTCGCGCCGGGCGACACCGTGCTGGTGGTCAATTTCGGCCGGTTCGGCCTGTTGCTCCAGGAGATTCTCGGCCGCATCGGCGCGGCAATCGAGAGGGTGGATGTGCCCTGGGGCGAAACCGTGCCCCTCGACGCCATTGCCGCAGCGATCGGACGGGTGCAGCCCAGGGTCGTCGCGACCATCCATGGCGATACCTCCACCACCATGGCGCAGCCGCTCGATGGGCTGGGCGATCTGTGCGCGGCGGCGGGGGCTTTGCTCTATGTCGATGCGACCGCGACGATCGGCGGAATGGAATTGGCGGCCGACCGCTGGGGCGCCGACATCGTCACCGGCGGCTTGCAGAAGTGCCTGGGCGGGCCTTCCGGGTCCGCGCCGATCACCATTTCCAACAAGGCTGCGGCGCTGATCCAGGGGCGCAAGCATGTCGAGGCGGGCATAAGGCGGGACGACATCATCGATGGCGCAGGGCCGCGCATCGGCTCCAACTATTTCGACCTCGCCATGATCATGGATTACTGGAGCGACAAGCGCCTCAACCATCATACCGAAGCGACCTCGATGCTCTATGCCGCGCGGGAATGTGCGCGGATCATGCTGGGGGAAGGGCTGGAGGCGCGCTACGCCCGCCATGCCGCTGCCGGCCGCGCGATGACGACCGGGCTGCGCGCCATGGGCCTCACCGTCTTCGGCGACGATGCCCATCGCATGACCAATGTGACGGGCGTGTTCATCCCGCAGGGCGTCGATGGCGAGCGGGTTCGCACGATGATGCGGGAGGCGTTCGAGATCGAGATCGGCACCGCCTTCGGCCCGCTCCAGGGGCGTATCTGGCGGATCGGCGCGATGGGTTATAATGCGATGCGGCACAAGGTGCTGATTACGCTGGGCGCGCTGGAGGCGTGCCTGCGGCGCGAGGGGCTCGCCCTGCCCGCAGGCGAAGCGGTGACGGCGGCGATGGAGGCATGGGACGCATGACCCCGCCCCGCGACCTGATCGGCTATGGCGCCACCCCGCCCGATCCGCGCTGGCCTGGCGGGGCGCGGGTCGCCGTGCAGTTCGTCGTCAACTATGAGGAGGGTGCGGAAAACAGCGTCCTTAACGGCGACAAGGGGTCCGAAGCCTTCCTGTCCGAAATGGTCGGCGCGCAGAGCCATCCCGACCGGGCGATGGCGATGGAGAGCCTTTATGAATATGGCAGCCGCGCCGGCTTCTGGCGGCTTCATCGGATGTTTACCGAGCACGGCCTGCCCGTCACGGTCTTCGGCGTGGCCAATGCGATGGCCATGAACCCGGCGGCCGTCGAAGCAATGCTGGCGGCCGATTGGGAAATCGCCAGTCACGGCCTCAAATGGATCGACTATCAAACGGTGCCCGAAGACGTGGAGCGGGCGCATATCGCGCAGGCCATCGCGCTGCACACCTGCCTGACCGGCGGCCGGCCCTTGGGCTGGTATCAGGGCCGCACATCGCCCAACACAGCCCGGCTGGTGCGGGAAGAAGGCGGCTTCGTCTATGATGCGGACAGCTATGCCGACGACTTGCCTTATTATAGCGAAGGCCAGCTGATCGTCCCCTATACGCTCGACGCCAACGACATGAAGATGGTCGCCTATAACGGCTTTACCGAGGGCGAGCAGTTCTTCCGCTATCTGCGCGACACGTTCGACCAGCTCCGTGAGGAAGGCGGGCGGATGATGTCGGTCGGCCTGCATGGCCGCATCGCCGGCCGCCCAGCCCGCGCCCGCGCGCTGGCCCGCTTCCTCGATCATGTGATCGACAGCGGTGACGCCTGGGTAGCGCGCCGCATCGACATCGCCCGCCACTGGATGGAGGTTCACCCCGCATGACCATCGACGATCCCGACCTGCTTGCCGAAATGACCGCCGCTTTCATGGAATATGAGCGCGCGCTGATGGAAGACGACATCCCCGCGATGGACGCCCTGTTCCATGATGCACCGACCACCAACCGCTATGGCGTGGGCGAAGTGCTTTACGGCATCGAAGAGATACGCGAATTCCGCAAGGGCCGTGGCGGATCGCCGCAGCGCAAGCTGGGGAAGGTGGCGATCACGGTTTACGGCGACAGCTTTGCCACGGCGGACGCCGAGTTCTTCCGCGAGAATAGCGACCGACGCGGCCGACAGACACAGAGCTGGGTCAAGTTCGCCGATGGCTGGAAGGTGGTGTCCGCGCACGTCAGCCTGGAGGGGAACACCCATTGACCGGCCCCAAACAGCCATTGTTCGAACATAGTCCCTGGATCGAGGCGCGGGCCGACGCGCGCCCCTCCTCTGGCGACCGATGGGCGGATTTGATGGCGGTCGTCCACAGCGCCAGCGGCGAAGAACAGCTTGCCCTGATCCGCGCGCATCCCGAACTGGCGGGCAAGGCGGCGATCGACCGGACATTGACCGACGCATCGGCGGCGGAACAGGCAAGCGCCGGCCTCGACCGCCTGACGCCAGAGGAATTTGCGCGCTTCCATGCGCTGAACGCCGCCTATCGCGAACGCTTCGGATTCCCCTTCATCATCTGCGTGCGGCTGACCGACAAGGCAGGTATATTAGCGGCCATGGAAGAGCGTCTGCGTCACGATCGGGACGAGGAGATCGCCACCGCCATCGCCCAGATCGGCGAGATCGTCCGCCTACGGCTTAAGGATATGGAGGCGGGAGCATGATCGGCCTGCCCGCCCTGGAAGCCGACCTCGCCCGCCAGCTGTCGCTGATCGGCTTTGGCGGACCGGACTGGACGCGCCCGCGCACGCACTCACAAGACCATGTCCATGATGTCGTGATCGTCGGCGGCGGGCAGAGCGGGTTGGCCGCAGCTTTCGGCCTGCTGCGCGAGCGCGTGTCCAACATCCTGGTTATCGACGAAAGCCCCGAAGGGCTGGAAGGACCGTGGGACAGCTATGCGCGGATGATCACGCTGCGCACGCCCAAGACGCTCAACCCCATCGACTTCGGCATTCCGGCGCTCACCTATCGCGCCTGGTGGGAGGCGCAGCATGGCGCGGCGGGCTGGGATGCGATCGACAAGATCGCGCGCGGCGACTGGATGGCGTATCTGCGCTGGTATCGGCGGGTGCTGGCGCTGCCGGTGCGCAACGAGACGCGGCTGACCCTGGTCGAGCCGCTGGGGGCTGGCCTTCACCGGCTGCATCTGGATGGACAGTCGCCGCTGCTGGCGCGCAAGGTCATATTGGCCACCGGCATCCAGGGCGGCGGCGAATGGCACACGCCCGCGATGATCCGCGACGCTCTGCCCCGCCACCTCTACGCCCACACCAGCGAGCCGATCGATTATGCCGCGCTCAAGGGCAGGCGGATCGGCATATTGGGCGGCGGCGCGTCAGCGTTCGACAATGCCCACGCGGCGCTGAGCCTCGGCGTGGCGGAGGCGCATGTCTTCATCCGGCGCAAGACTCTGCCGCGCATCAACCCGATCCGCTTCATGGAGCGGGTCGGCTTCACCGGACGCTATCCCGCTCTGGACGACGCGACCAAATATCGGGTGATGGCAAGCTTCCTGGGGCACAACCAGCCGCCCACCAACGACACGTTCGAGCGCGCGGTGGCCTGGCCCGGCTTCGCGCTGCATATGGGCGCACCATGGCTGAAAGTTGAACAGCGAAATGGACAGGTCTGCGTGTTGACGCCGCAGGGTGAAACCCCGTTCGATTTCGTGGTCCTGTCGACCGGACTGATCAGCGATCCCGGCCTGCGTCCCGAATTGCGGCTGGTGGCGGACCGGATCGCGCGCTGGGCCGATCGTTTCACCCCGCCCGCCGGCGAGGTCAATGCACTGATCGACGCCCATCCCTATCTCGGCGCGGGCTTCGAACTGCTGCCGCGCGACAACGGGGGCGGAGCGGCTTTGCATGGCCTGTTCGCTTTCAACTATTCGGCGCTCATCAGCCTGGGCTTGTCCGCCTCGGCGCTTTCAGGCTTGCAGACTGCCCTGCCCCGGCTGGTGCGCGGCGTCACCGACCAGCTGTTCCTGGATGACGGCGAGGCGCTGGTCGCCGACCTGATCGCCTATGACGAAGCGGAATTTGTCGGCCAATGGCCGCGTCAGGAGGCGGCGGAATGACCAGCCTTTCCACCCATATTCTTGACACTGCCCATGGCTGCCCGGCGCAAGGGGTGGCGTTGCACCTGCTAACGGCACAGGGCGCGCTGCTCTTCGCCGGCACGACCAACGCTGATGGGCGCTGCACCGGCCTGCCCCCGATCGAGCCGGGTCGCTACCGCCTGACCTTTGCGGTCGCCGCCTATTATCGGGCACGCGGAACGGACCTGGCCGAACCGCCGTTCCTGGACGTCGTAACTGTCGACTTCGGTGTCGCGGATGACGACCATTATCATGTCCCGCTGCTGGTATCGCCCTATGGCTATTCGACCTACCGGGGCAGCTGAGATGAACGGGGTGCGTTTCCTGCTGGACGGTGCGATCGTCGAAGTCGCCGACGTCGATCCCACCGCCACCCTGATCGACCATCTGCGCTATCGCATGGGCCGGACGGGCACGAAGGAGGGCTGCGCCGAAGGCGATTGCGGCGCCTGCACCGTGCTGGTGGGCGAACTGGACGGCGACGCGATCGCCTGGCGGGCGGTCAATAGCTGCATCCTCTTCCTGCCGATGCTGCAAGGCAAGGCGCTGCTGACGATCGAGGGCCTGGGGTGCGACACCGCGCTCAATCCCTTGCAGGCTTGCATGGCGGCAAACGGCAGTTCGCAATGCGGCTTCTGCACCCCTGGCTTCGTCATGTCGCTGCATGGCCGCTGCATCGGCGCGCGCGGCCATGACCTGCCGGTCGCCGATGTGCTGGCGGGCAATCTGTGCCGCTGCACCGGCTATGGCCCGATATTGGAAGCGGCGGAGACGGTGACTGCGCTACCGCGAGACGATCGCGCGACAATCGCGACGCTCAAGGCGATCGTTTCGGATGAGACGATGTCCGGCAGCCTTGCCGATCGGCGCTGGTTCATCCCCCGCACCGTCGAGGCGCTGGCCGACCTGCTTGCGGCGCATCCCGACGCACGGCTGGTCGCTGGGGCGACCGATGTCGGCCTGTGGGTGACGAAGGGGCTGCAAACGCCGGAGACGCTGATCTTCATCGGCGACATCAGGGAATTGCAGGGAATCGAGGAAGGGCAGGATGGCGTGACCATCGGCGCGGGCGTGCGCTATGCCGATGCCCATGCCGCCTTCGCGCGGCTCCACCCGGACATGGGCGAGCTGGTGCGGCGGATCGGCGGCTTGCAGATGCGCAATGCCGGCACGATCGGCGGCAATATCGCCAACGGGTCGCCGATCGGCGACGGGCCGCCAGCGCTGATCGCGCTGGGCGCAAGTCTTACGCTGCGCAGCGCGATGGGGCGGCGGACGATCGCGCTGGAGGATTATTTTCTGGCCTATGGGCAGCAGGACCGGCGACCGTTCGAGTTTGTCGAGAGCATATATGTGCCGCATCCCGACCCCCGCGACATCATCCTGATCGGCAAATTGTCGCGCCGGTTCGACAGCGATATTTCGGCGGTGTGCGGCGCGATCCGGTTGCGGATGGACGGCGCTCATATCGTGGAAGCACGGGTCGCTTTTGGCGGCATGGCCGCGACGCCGCGCCGCGCCCTGGCCTGCGAGACGGCGCTGGCCGGCCAGCCTTTGACGCAAGCAACGATCGCAACCGCTGCTGCGGCTCTGAGCGTGGATTATAGACCGCTCAGCGATGTGCGCGGCAGCGCCGCCTACCGGATCGAGGCGGCGGCGAGCCTGTTCTGGCGGCTCTGGCATCGGGAGGCTGGGGCACCGGTGTCTCTGCTGGCGCTGGAGGCGGAACATGGCTGAGCACGATGCCGTCCGGCTGGCGCTGGCAAAGCCCTCCAACCCGCATGACAGTGCGGCGCTGCATGTGAGCGGCCTCGCCCGCTATGCCGACGACCTGCCCGAACCGGCAGCGATGCTGCACCTGGCTTTCGGCCAGAGCCAAGAGGCCCATGCGCGCATCACCGCCATGGACCTGTCCGCCGTGCGCGCCGCACCGGGTGTGGTCGCAGTCTATACCGCTGCCGACATTCCGGGGGCCAATGATGTCAGCCCGGTTGCAGGCGACGACCGGCTGCTGGCGGATGGCGATGTGCTGTATGTCGGCCAGCCCATCTTTCTGGTTGCCGCGACCAGCCAGCGCGCCGCGCGGCAAGCAGCGCGGCTGGGACGAGTCGATTATGAACGGCTGCCCGCGCATCTGACCATCGCCGATGCCCGCGCCGCCGCGTCGCTCATCGAACCGACCCAGCGCATGGCGCGAGGCGACGCCGCCGCCGCACTGGCCGACGCCCCGCATCGCCTGACTGGCGGCTTCGACATGGGCGGGCAGGATCATTTCTATCTGGAGGGGCAGGTCGCCATCGCGACGCCGGGCGAGGATGGGCAGATGCATGTCCTGTCCTCCACCCAGCATCCCAGCGAAGTGCAGCATCTGGTCGCGCATATGCTTCATCGCGCCTCCGCCGATGTGACGGTCGAAGTGCGGCGCATGGGCGGCGCGTTCGGCGGCAAGGAGACGCAGGCCGCTCTCTTTGCCGCCGCTGCTGCCCTCGTGGCGCACAAGACCGGACGCCCCGCCAAGTTCCGCTGCGACCGCGACGACGACATGGTGATGACCGGAAAGCGCCATGACTTCCGGGTCGATTATGAAGCGGGCTTCGATGCGGAAGGCCGAGTGCTGGCGCTCAAGCTGCGCCTCGCCTCTCGCTGCGGCGCGACGGTGGACCTGTCGCCCGCGATCAACGACCGGGCGATGTTCCATGTCGATAATTGCTATCATCTGCCTGCGGTCGAGATCGTCTCGGAGCGGCTCAGGACCCACACCGTCTCCGCCACCGCCTTTCGCGGGTTCGGCGGGCCGCAGGGGATGCTGGCGATCGAGCGGATCATGGACGACGTCGCCGCGCTTCTGCGGATCGATCCGCTCAATGTGCGGATCGCCAATCTCTACGGCCCCGGCCGCGACGTCACGCCCTATGACATGCAGGTGGTCGACAATATCGCGCCGCGGCTGATCGTGCGGCTGCGCGCCGATGCCCGTTACGATGCGCGGCGGGAAGCGATCGCCACCTTCAACGCCAGCAATCCGGTGCTCAAGAAGGGCATCGCACTGACCCCGGTCAAGTTCGGGATCAGCTTCACCACCACCCACCTGAACCAGGCCGGCGCGCTGGTCCATGTCTATGCCGACGGCAGCATCCAGATCAATCATGGCGGCACCGAGATGGGTCAGGGCCTCTATGTCAAGGTAGCGCAGGTGGTGGCAGACGTGTTCGCTGTGCCGGTGGGCCAAGTGCGTATCACCGCGACGCGAACGGACAAGGTTCCCAATACGTCTGCCACTGCGGCCTCCTCGGGCGCCGACCTCAACGGCATGGCGGCCTATAATGCCGCGATGACGATCCGCGAGCGGCTGACCGACTTTACCGCGCGGAGCTTTGGCTGTGACCCCGAGGAGGTGCGTTTCGCACATGGCGAGGTGCAGATCGGCACCGAACGGCTGGGCTTCGGCGACCTGTGCCGCAAGGCACATATGGGGCGCGTCTCGCTGTCCTCCACCGGCTATTATGCCACGCCCGACATTGCCTATGACCGGGCCGCGCATAAAGGTCGACCCTTCTACTATTTCGCCTATGGCGCGGCGGTGGCGGAAGTCGCCGTCGACACACTGACCGGCGAGCATCGGGTGCTGGCAGTCGACATATTGCACGATGTCGGCAACTCGCTGAACCCGGTGATCGACATCGGCCAGATCGAGGGCGGCTTCCTCCAGGGACAGGGCTGGCTCACCACCGAGGAACTGGTGTGGGATGACAAGGGCCGGCTGCTCACCCATTCCCCCGCCACCTACAAGATCCCGACCGCGTCGGACCGGCCGCGCCATCTGTCGATCCAGCTGTGGAACGGCGAGAATGTCCAGCCGACGATCAACCGCTCCAAGGCGGTGGGAGAGCCGCCCTTCATGCTGGCCATCTCGGTCTTTTCCGCGCTGACGCAGGCGATCGCCGCCACCGCGCCGGAGCGGCGCGCCTTGCCCCCGCTCGACGCGCCGGCGACCCCCGAACGCATATTGCGCGCCATCGCAGGCCATCGCGCCGCATGAGCGACTGGCTGGCATGGCTGCGGGAGGTAGCCACGCAGGAACCGGCGGCGCTGGTGAGCGTGCTGGCGAGCGAGGGGTCGGCACCACGCGGCGCCGGGACGCGGATGCTGGTGACTGCCGACCGGCTGTTCGGGACGATCGGCGGCGGGCAGCTGGAGCATCGCGCGATCGAGCAGGCCCGTGCCATCATGGCGCTGCCGCCGGGCAGTTGGCGGGTCCAGGACTATCCGCTGGGACCATTGCTGGGCCAATGTTGCGGCGGGCGGGTGCGGCTGCTGATCGAGCATGTCGATGCCGCGGCGCTGGGCTGGCTGGCCGATGCGGCGGAGGAGCGGGTGCTGGTCTCCACGCTCACATCCGGCCGGATCGCGCGCCATGTCAGCGCGCAGGCTATCCCAACGCCGCTGTCGGCGCGGGGCGACCGGCCGCGCGAGGGCGCGACCTTCGTCGAGATGATCGGGCAGCGTCGCCGATCGCTCTATCTGTTCGGCGCGGGCCATGTCGGCCAGGCGATCGCCCGCCATGCGCAGGCTTTGCCCTTCCGGCTCGCCTGGTTCGATACGCGGCCGCTGTTCGAGACGATCGACGGCGTCGCAATCG
Organism: Sphingobium sp. V4; assembly: GCF_029590555.1. Taxonomy (NCBI): domain Bacteria; kingdom Pseudomonadati; phylum Pseudomonadota; class Alphaproteobacteria; order Sphingomonadales; family Sphingobiaceae; genus Sphingobium; species Sphingobium sp. V4. Next base: position 629,832 of record NZ_CP081002.1, read on the forward strand.
TGCCGGAAGACGCGATCGCGCAGTGCGTCGCCGAGGCGCCGGAGGATGCGGCGATGCTGATCCTGACCCATGACCATGCGCTCGACTATCAGTTGACCCGCGCGGCGCTGGAGCGGGAGCCGATCGCCTTTGTCGGGTTGATCGGATCGCAGACCAAGCGGGCGCGCTTCCACAATCGGCTGGAGCGCGACGGCGTGGCCGATACAGCGCGCGCGCGGCTGACCTGCCCGATCGGCGTCACCGGCGTCACCGGCAAGGAGCCGGACGTCATCGCCATCGCGGCGCTGGCCCAATTGCTGCAACTGGAGCGGCCATGACCGTTCGAGCCTTTCGCGGCGAAATAGTGTCGGTGCCGCATGATCCGGCGACGCATCCCGATCCGGTGCGGCATGAGCCGGACGGGCTGCTGGTCGTGGAGGACGGGATCATCGTCGCGCGCGGCGCCTATGCCGATCTCGCGCCGCTTCATCCGGGCATAGCGGTCGAGACGCTGCCGGGGCTGATCGTGCCGGGCTTCATCGACGCCCATGTCCATTATCCGCAGATGGACCGGATCGCTTCCCATGGCGAGCAACTGCTCGACTGGCTCGACCGGCATATCTTCCCGGCGGAAAAGGCGTTCGCCGATCGTGCTCATGCCGACCAGGTCGCCGGGCTGTTCCTGGACGAACTGCTGCGCCACGGCACGACCAGCGCGCTGGTCTTTCCGACAGTCCATGCCCATTCGGTCGATGCGCTGTTCGATGCGGCGTGCAAGCGCAACATGCGGGTCATTTCGGGCAAGGTGCTGATGGATCTGGGGCCGGAGGGGCTGGCCGACACGGTGGAAACGGCACGCGGCGAGAGCGAGGCGTTGATCCGCCGTTGGTGCGGCACGGGGCGGCTGGGTTACGCCGTGACACCCCGCTTTGCACTCACTTCGTCCGACGCCCAATTGCATGTCGCGGGCGCATTGCTCGACGCGCATCCAGACGCATTGCTGCACACCCATCTCGCTGAGAATGTGCGCGAATGTGCGGAGGTGGCTGCGCGTTTTACAAACGCCATAGACTATCTCGATGCCTATGATCGCTTCGGGCTGGTCGGCGCGCGGTCGGTGTTTGCCCATGGCGTCCATCTGTCCGATCGCGCCTGCGCGCGGATGCGGGAGAGTGACGCGGGGATCGCGGTCTGCCCGACGTCCAACCTGTTCCTGGGATCGGGTTTTTTCGACTTCAGCCAAGCGGCGCGGCATGGGTTGAAGCTCGGCCTTGGCACCGATGTCGGGGCGGGCACCAGTTTTTCGATGCTCCACACCGCCGGGGTCGCCTATCAGGCGGGGCTGATGCGCGGACATCGGCTCGATCCCTTCCGCGCACTCTATCTCGCGACGGCGGGCAGCGCGGCTTTGCTGCATATCGGCGACAAGGTCGGCGGGCTGCTGCGGGGGCAGGAGGCGGACTTTGTGGTGCTGGACCCGGGCGCCACGCCGCTGCTGGCGCGGCGCACGGCGGGCGCGGACCTTGCCGAACGGCTTTTCGCATTGCAGATATTGGGCGACGACCGGGCGGTCGCGGCCACCTATGTTCTGGGGGCGCGCGTCGCCCGCGCATGATGGAACGGACATGACGATCAAGCTCATCTGCCTCGATGCCGACGACACGCTCTGGCACAATATGCGTCATTTCAACGCGACCGAAGAAGCGCTGGTGGCGATGTTGAAACCCTTCGCTGAGGATTCCGTCACCCGCGACCGGCTCATCACCTGCGAGACGCGCAATCTCAAACTCTATGGCTATGGCGCCAAGGGCTTTACGCTGTCGATGATCGAGACGGCGGTCGAACTGGCGGGAGACAATCTTTCCAAGTCGCTGGTCGCCGACATTCTCGCTGCCGGGCGTACCCTGCTCGCCCATCCGGTCGAGCTGTTCGACGATGTGCTGGAAACGCTGGAGGCGCTGTCGCATCTGGGCAAGGTCGTGCTGGTGACGAAGGGTGACCTGCTGCACCAGGAAAGCAAGCTGGCAGCGTCGGGCCTGGGCGACCTGTTCAGCGGAATCGAGATCGTCAGCGACAAGAAGCCGGACACCTTCACCCGCATCTTTGCCCAATATGGCGTCGCGGCGGAGGAAGCGGTGATGGCGGGCGATTCGCTGCGATCGGATATCAATCCCGCGCTGGAGGCGGGCGCATGGGCCGCTTATATTCCGCAGGAAGGCGCCTGGGCGCATGAAATGGGCCGGGTGCCCGAGGATCATCCGCGCTTCCGCCTGCTCGACCGGCTGGGCGATCTGCCGGATTGGGTCCGGTCGATCCTTTGATGCGCGCATTGCGGCAACGCGCCGTCGCCCGGATTGCATTTGCGGGCGATGACCGGCCCGCCTAGAGTCGATGCCATGACCGATCTCGACGCCTTCATCGCCGGCCTGCCCAAGGCCGAACTCCATCTGCACATCGAGGGGAGCCTGGAGCCGGAACTGATGTTCGCCCTCGCCCGGCGCAATGGCGTCGCGATCCCCTATGCGGATGTGGAGGCGGTGCGCGCCGCCTATGCCTTCGGCAATCTCCAGGATTTCCTCGACATCTACTATGCCGGGGCGGACGTGCTGCGGACGCGGCAGGATTTCCATGACCTTGCCGCCGCCTATTTCGATCGCGCGGCGGCCGACGGCGTGGTCCATGCCGAGATCATGTTCGATCCGCAGACCCACACGGCGCGCGGTATCGCCTTCGCCGAGGTGGTTGAGGGGCTGCTTTCCGCCTGTGCCGAGGCGCAAGCACGGCATGGCATGACCAGCCTGCTCATCCTCAGCTTCTTGCGCCACCTGAGCGAGGAAGAGGCTTTCGCGACGCTTGCGGAGGCGGAGCCGTGGCTCGACCGGATCGCGGCGGTCGGCCTTGATTCATCGGAAATGGGCCATCCGCCCGAGAAATTTGCCCGCGTGTTCGCTGCCGCCGCCGACAAGGGGCTGCGCCTCGTTGCCCATGCCGGAGAAGAAGGGCCGCCCGCCTATGTTTGTCAAGCACTCGACCTGCTGAAGGTCGACCGGATCGACCATGGCAATCGCGCGCTGGAGGATGCGGCTCTTGTCGAGCGCCTGGCGCGCGAGGGCATGACCCTGACCGTCTGCCCCCTCTCCAACCTCAAGCTCTGCGTGATCGACGCGATCGAAGATCACCCGATCGACCAGATGCTGGCACTGGGCCTCAAAGCCACGGTCAATTCGGACGACCCGGCCTATTTCGGTGGCTATATCGCGGACAATTATCGCGCCGTGGCACGCGCGCGCGGGCTGGACCGGGAAGCGCTGGGCCGCCTTGCGCGCAACAGCTTCACCGGCTCCTTCCTGCCGGAGGAGGCGGTGGCGGCGCATCTGGCCCGACTGGACGCCTATCTGGCGACGCCCTGACCAGCCTCACACATCATCGTCGCCCAGCCAATGTTCGGTGCGGGGCGGCAGATATTGGGCGATGCGGTCGAGCATCACTTCGGGATCGCGCTCGATCAGAAGCATCGCGCGATGTTCGGGTTTCAGGAAGCCCTCCGCCACGACATGGTCGATGAAGCCCGACATGCCGCTGTAGAAGCCGTTGACGTCCAGCATCCCGACCGGCTTTTCATGATAGCCAAGCTGGGACCAGCACCAGGCCTCGAACATTTCCTCGAACGTGCCGATGCCGCCGGGCAGCGTCACGAAGCCGTCCGCGAGCTTGGCCATCAGTGCCTTGCGCTGATGCATGGTCTGGACGACATGCAGTTCGCTGATCCCCTGATGGTCATGCTCGCGCGCGCGCAGCGCTTCGGGAATGACCCCTATCACCTCGCCGCCCGCCGCGCAGGCCGCATCGGCGACCACGCCCATCAGCCCGACCGTGCCGCCGCCATAGACCAGGCCAATGCCGCGCTTCGCCAGCAGGGTGCCGAAGGCTTCGGCCGCCTCGCGATAGATAGGCAGCCGCCCCGGCGAGGAACCGAGGAAGACGCAGATCCGCATCCGCCCGTCTCTCCGCGTGTCGGGCGCGCTCAGGACAGGCGCTCAGGCACGGACAGTGCCTCCTCCACGATGTCGTCGCTGGCGCCGACCGATTCCCAGGGAAAGACGAACCAGCGCTTGTCGCTGTCGCGATCGATCCGGCTGGCCCAATAATCCACCGTCTGGCGCGACCGACTGTTGGTCATCAGCACGGCGAAGCGCAGATTGCTGTCGTCGCACCGATTGTCGGCGAGAAGGCGGCGAATATAGGCAATCGTGCCGCCGCTGTCGTTGATGTCGTCGACGAACAGCAGCTTCACCCCCGCCGCGCTCTTGGCAGCGACCTTGCCCAGCAGTTCGTCGGCAAAGCCCGGCACTTTCGAACTATGGTCGATCGAGAGCATCGGCAGTTTGAGCTGGTGCGAGATGTAGACGGCGGGAACAAGACCGCCGCGACCGATGCCAATGATGAAATCGGGCGTCCAGTCGCCCTCCCCCACCTGGCGGGCAACCGCCTGCACGTCGGCAAGGAAGGCGTCATAGCCGATATAGAAAAGTTCAGGTTCTGCGGTGCTGCTCATGAAGCGCGAATCCAGTTGGCTGGGAACGACAAGGAACATGCCGATTATCCGGCCCGCGCCAAGGGGGCAATCGCCAGCAATGCGGATCAGAGGTCGACCGGCTCGATCGAGGCGGGATAGCTGAGCTGTGCGAAGCCGGCCTCGATCTCGCCCAGCACGATGCCCGCCGCATAGGAAGGTGTGCGCGTGGCGGCCGTGCAGAGCGCCAGGGTCATGGGCCGCAGGATCGGATCGGAAATGCGAGTGAAGGACAGGAGACCGCGCTGCACTTCCGTGATCACGTCGAGGGAGGTGAGGATGCCGATGCCAACGCCCTGAAGCACCAGCGAGGTAATCATCTGGATATTGTCGGACGTGGCGGTCCGATCGATCTGAAGGCCGCTGGTCCCCTCCAGCACGGCGATCTGCTGGCATACGGCCAAGGGGTCCGCCGGCACGATCAGCGGCGACCCGGCGCAGGCCGAAAAGCGCGCCTCGCGCTGGTCGCCGAAGGGATGGCCCGCCGGCGTGATGAAGCCCAGCATGACCTCGACAAAGGAGCGGACCGTCAGGTCGCGATAGGATTGCGGCTCGAACAGTATGCCGAAATCCGCTTCGCCATTGGCGATGGATTCGCGGACCCGGTCATTCTCCAGCACCCGCACGCCGATCGTGATGCCGGGATAGCGGCTCTGGATGGCACGGATGGCGCCGGGAACATAGCCCTTGGCCAGCGCATCGATGATCGCGATGTCGACATGGCCGCGCTTCAAGCCGCGCAGATCCTCTATCTGCGCACGGACGTCGGTCAGATTCTTCTGCCAGCGCGCACCGGCCGCCATCATGATCTCACCCGCCGCAGTCAGGCGCAGACCGGTCGGAAGACGCTCGAACAGCGGCATCCCCAGATCGGCCTCGACATTCAATATCTGCCGGTCGATCGCCGAGGCCGAGATGTTGAGTTCATCCGCCGCCCGGCGGATCGATCCCAGCCGGCCGACGGCCATGAAGTAGCGCAGAAAACGCGAAAATGCCGGCATGGACCCACTCTATTTTTTGCAACGCAGCGTGGAATTCATTGCGTTTGATTGCATCAGGTCAAGTCCCTAATCGATCCGCTGAGTAAATATAAGGGGCGCGCGGTCATGGCCGGGGGATTTGCAGCATCGGCGCTTCACGCCATCATCGCGACTGCGGCAATGCTGGTGCCGATACCGGCGGCTTTCGCCGACGAGCCGCCCGTTCCGGTCGTTCCGGCGATCAAACCCATCCCTGTCAAGGTGATCGTCATCGCCAATTTCGAGCCGGGCGAGGACAAAGGAGACGTCCCTGGCGAGTTCCAACTGTGGGCAGAACGCGAGAAGCTGGACGAAGTCATCCCGATCAAGGGCGCGCTCCATCCGCTGCGTCGCAACGGCGCGGGACTGTATGGCATGTGCTGGGGCAGCCCCGACACGATGCTGGGCGGCGTCGCCGAACAGTTGATGAGCCTGCTGCTCGACCCGCGTTTCGATTTCAGCAAGACCTATTGGCTGTTCACCGGCATATCCGGCGTCGATCCACAAGTCGCGTCGGTCGGCAGCGCCGCCTGGTCGCGCTGGGTTGTGCAGGGCGACACGCTGCGCGAATTCGACGATCGGGAGGTGGCGAAGGACTGGCCCTATGGCCTGTTCGCGATCGGCGCCGACGCCCCCAACAAGTTGCCCGCCAATACCGAAAGCTTCGCTGGCTTCACCGATACAGGCAAGCTCGCCATGGCGGTCAAGCTGAACCAGAGCCTGGCGCAATGGGCCTATGACCGGACCAGGGACGTGGTCATCCCCGACAGCCCCGAGCTGCAAAAGGCCCGCGCCGCGTGGAAAGGCTATCCCAACGCGCAAAAGCCGCCCTTCGTGCTGATGGGGGAAACACTGGGCGCGCTGCGCTATTGGCATGGTCCCGGCCGCACCCAATGGGCGCGCGACTGGGTGAAGCTGTGGACCGGGGGCAAGGGCCGCTTCGCCATGACGAACATGGAAAGCCAGTCGCTGGCGGGCGCCATGGCCATCGCTGCGAAGCAGGGACTGGTCGATCCGGCGCGCGTGCTGGTTCTGCGCACTGGCAGCAACCCGTCCATGCCGCCGCCTGGCCAAAGCGCGGTGGACAGCGTCGCCAATGAAGGGGCGGGACAGGTCGCGGCCTATGAAGCCAATTACCGGGTCGGCGCGCCGGTGGTGCAGGAATTGCTGGCGCATTGGAACAGCTACAAGGATCAGGTGCCGGGGTCCGATCCGCGATGAAGCGCGGATTGGCTCTCTTCACCTCGCTCGCCGCGCTGTCGCCAGCGGCGGCACAGTCATCCCCCGGAGAGACGGCCACCGCCGCCATCTTCGACCGGCTGTTGGAAAGCCCGCCCGCACTGCGCCTTTTCCTGAAGGCGATGCCCAAGGGCGGCGACCTGCACAATCATCTGGGCGGCACCCCCTATGCCGAGGATTATCTGCGCTGGGCGGCGGAAGGCGATATGTGCGTGGATGAGACGGGAACACACGTCGTGCCCCCGCCCTGCCCCGCGGACCGGAAGGTGAAGCGGCTGGGCGAACGGGCGCCCTTCGCCTTCACGCGGTTGGTCGATGCCCTGTCGACACGTGGCGTACAGCAAGGCGTGGGCGCCAATGACGCATCGGGCCACACACAGTTCTTTTCCAGCTTCGAACGTTTCGGCACGACCGGCGCGGAGGCCGAGGCGGGCAGCATGACCGTCGCCCGGCAGGTCGCGGCGGGCGACCGCGTCGCCTATCTCGAACTGATCCATAATCCCGCAGCGCTGATCTCGGCGACGCTCGGCATGGCTGACACGCCGCTCGGCGTCGATGGCCTTGCCGCGTTCCATGAGCGCGTGATGAAGGACGCGCGACCGATCATAGACCGCGCGATGGCGGAACTGGACCGCAACGAGGCCGCCGCACGCAAGACGCTCGCATGTGACGGCACGGCGCCCGACCCCGGCTGCGGCGTCGCCGTCCGCTATCTTGCCTGGGGCTGGCGCGACTTGCCACCCGCGCAGGCTTTCGCCTCGCTTATCCTTGCCTTTGCGCTGGCGGACCGCGATCCGCGTTATGTCGGTGTCAACATCGTCCAGCCCGAGGACTGGGTGATCGCATTGCGCGATTATGACCTGCACATGGCGATGATCCGTTTTCTCGCCGAACGTCATCCGCGCGTTCACCGCAGCTTGCACGCCGGCGAACTCGCCCTCGGCCTCGTTCCTCCGGCTGCACTGCGCGACCATATCCGCAAGGCGCTGGACGCCGGAGCGGAGCGGATCGGCCACGGCACGGCCATTGCCTTCGAGGATGACGCGCTGGCCACGATGCAGCGCATGTCCCGTCAGGGCGTAGCGGTGGAAGTCAACCTGTCCAGCAACGCGGTCATATTGGGGGTCAAGGGCGACGCCCATCCGCTGCGCCTCTATCGCCAGGTGGGTGTCCCCACCGCGCTGTCGAGCGACGACCAGGGCATTTTGCGCACCGACATGACCCATGAATTCATGCGCGCGGCGCGCGAACAGGGGATGCGCTACGCCGACCTGAAGCAGATGGCGCGCGCGAGCCTGCAATATGCGTTCATCGAAGGACCGGGTCTTTGGGAGCCTGGGCATCCGGGCACCATGGTCGCGCCCTGCGCCCTCGCCCTGTCAGACCCGAAATGCCGGGTCTTCGCAAAATCCAGCCCCAAGGCTGCGCTTCAGATCGAACTCGAAGATGAATTCAGGAAATTTGAAGATATTACCGCTCCAACCTTGAGAGACCTTGTAGGTAATTGAAGAACTACCGAAAGTTCGGGAACGTAAATCGAAATCGATAAGACATCGCCTTTGTAACGATCCGCATATAATATGAACATCGCGCATCGCAGCATTTCAATATGTCATGGGAGAGGCAAGCAGCAGGGAAAACCGGCTGGCGAAGCCATGACCATCACGCTTCGCCACCTTTGACAAAGGGGGTTGAATATGGGGAATTATCTGCCGTTTCATCGGAAAACACGCAAATCTGCGGCGCGACAGGGGCATTGGCACGGATCGGCGGCAGCGCTGGCGCTGCTGTCCTGCACCGCGCTGAGCCCGGCAGCCTGGGCCCAGGCGCCCGCACCCGAACCGGCCGACGCACCTGAAGAGATTGTCGTTACCGGCGCGCTCAACGCCCTGCCGGTAGAAGATGTCGGCACCGTCTTCGGCTTCAACAAGACGATCCTGGAAACACCGCGTTCCGCCTCGACCATCAGCCAGGAGCAGATCGAACGCTTCGGCATCACCGACATCTACGATCTGGTGGCGCAAGCGCCCGGCACCTTCACCAACAGCTTCTTCGGCGTTGGCGGTGCGCTCGACATTCGCGGCACGCCAGGCGAAGTCTATTTCCGCGGTATGCGGCGCCTGGACAATCCGGGTAACTATCCCACGCCCATCGGCGCTTCGGACCGTATCGACATCGTGCGAGGCCCGGCCTCCCCGATCTTCGGCCCGTCCAAGACCGGCGGCTACATGAATTTCGTGCCGAAGTCGGCGCGCGTCGCCGACGGCAAGCTGCGGGACAAGGCGACGGGCGAACTCAGCTATACGCGCGGCAGCTGGGACATGAACATCGTCAAGGGCAACATCTCCGGCCCGCTCAAGATCGGCGAACAGGAATTCGGCTACAGTCTGTTCGGCCAATATGAGGATGATGGCAGCTATTATCGCAACATGTCGACCAAGCAGACGATCCTGCAAGGCTCGTTCGACACCGACCTGTCCGATCATGTCCGCATCGAATTCGGCGGCCAATATCAGAATTTCAAGGGTCAGCAGAACGGCGGCTGGAATCGCCTGACCCAGGCCCTGGTCGATGACGGCACCTACATCACTGGCCAGGCGCAGCCGCTCGATACCAGCGGTGACGGGCAGATTTCGCAGCAGGAAATCAACGCATCAGTGCCCGGCGGCCTTTCGATTTTCGGCAACTTCACCTGTCCCAATAGCAGTTTCAGCCCCTTCGCGAGCGGCTTTACCGACGCCTGCTTCACCGCCGCCTACCCCAGCCTGGCGCTGACCAACACCGGCACGACGAAGCTGAGCCGCAGGAACGTGCTGACCGGGGAGGACGACAAGCTGATCAACCGCGGTTCGACCTTCTATTTCGACGCCATCTACACGGCCGACAGCGGCTTTGAACTGAAGAACCAGTGGTTCTACGACAGCTATGAAAATCTGAACGAAAACGCCTATGGCTTCTCGCAATTCCATGACAGCTGGGTGATCGAGGACAAGATCGTCGCGTCGAAGACGATCGAAAGCGACGCGGGCAAGTTCGCCTTCCAGCTTTCGCCCTCGATACGCTATACCAAGTTCGCGCATGGCGACGACTTCAATTACGAATATTTCCACCGTGTCGACCTGACGGTGGGCTATGATGTGACATCGGATCGCCTGCTGTCGACCGAATGCGATTGCGATTACACCAACTATGTCGTTGGCCATTATAGCGACCTGGCGCTGGCGGGACTGGTCGATCTCGACTTTGCCTTCGGCCTCGATCTGACCCTGGGCGCGCGCTACGATTATCTGGACGTCAAGGCGACCAACATCACGTCGAAAATGGAGGCCCCCGATCCCAGCCTGTCGGCGAACAATGCCAGCGGAAGCAAGGGCGCATGGTCCTGGTCGGGCAGCGCCTCCTACAAACTGCCGTTCGGCCTCATCCCCTATGGCACCATCGCCAAGCAGTCGACGGTGATCGCGGGTCAGGGCGCGGAAATCTATCCCGGCGACGTGGCGGCCGGCACGTTCCTGTCGGCGTCCAAACTCTATGAAGGCGGCATCAAGGGCAGTTGGCTCGACAACACCCTCTACGCCGCCGTCTCGGTCTACAAGCAGAAGCGCACCGACTATAATATCCAGTCGATCACGGTGAACCAGTCGGTAGAGACCAAGGGGCTGGAAGCCGAATTCCGCTGGTCCGTCGATCGCCACCTGCTCATCACCGGCGCCTATACCCACACCAATGTCTACAATCTGACCGCGCTGCAGGACGGCACGCTCTTCAGCTTCTTCGGCATCGAGGATCTGGTGAATGTGTCCGACCCGACTCTCTATCTTGGCGGCCAGCCGATCGGCCTGGTGCCAATCAACAGCAAGAGCGACTCCAAGCGCGCTGGCATCCCGGAAAACATGATCTCGGCGACCGCCACCTATGCGTTCGACTTCGGCCTCGCCCTGTCAGGCAGCGTCGTGCATGTCGATTCGGTCTATTCGGGCCAAAGCCAGGCGGTGAAGCTGCCAGCCTATACCACGGTGGACCTGGGCGCATCGTTCGAGACAGGGCCGTTCCTGTTCCGTCTGGTGGTGAAGAATGCGACCAACGAGAAATATTTCCGCGCCAACTTCACCGAATTGTTCGGCAGCACCATCGTCCTGCCGGAACGGCCGCGCAGCTTCCAGGCGTCAGCCGTGTATAAATTCTGATGCCCGCCTGCGGGAGCGCCCGGTTCTGGGCGCTCCCGCCATCCCCATTTCAAGGAATCCCGATGCATTCGTTCTTCCGCTGCGTCCTGCCCATCGCCAGCCTGAGTGCGAGCCTGGCGTGGGCCGGACCCGCCCCCGCCGCCGCGACTTCGCAGGTGGAAGCCAGCCTCGCCTGCGCCCCCGCCATGCCATGCTCAGCGCGCGTCCCCGTCCGCATGGTGATCGTCACGATGTTCGAGATCGGCGCCGATCAAGGGGATGCGCCGGGCGAATTCCAGCTTTGGAAGGAAAGGCGACGGCTCGACACGCGCATCCCCTTTCCACAGGGCTATCACGATCTTTTCTATAATCCCGACAGCCAGATACTGGCGATGGTGACGGGTGTGGGCACCGCAAGGTCAAGCGCCGCGACCATGGCGCTGGGCCTCGACCCGCGCTTCGACCTCGGCAAGGCCTATTGGCTTGTAGCAGGGATCGCCGGCATCGATCCCGAGGACGCCTCGATCGGTTCGGCGGCCTGGGCGCGCTACAGCGTCGATGGCGACCTGGCGCATGAGATCGACGCGCGCGAAATTCCCAAAGACTGGACGTCGGGCTTTTTCCCTCTCGACAAGAAGGGACCGGCCGACACCAGCCCGCCTATCACAGACGGCCGGGTGTTCGCGATCAATCCGGGACTGGTCGACTGGGCCTTCGCCCTGACGAAGGATGTGGCCATCCCCGATGATCCCGGCATCCAGCACGAGCGCGCGCGCTACATGGGCTATCCCAATGCGCAAAAGCCGCCCTTCGTCCTGATCGGCGACCAGCTTTCCGCCATGACCTTCTGGCATGGCAAGCTGCTCAATCGCTGGGCCAACGACTTCACCCGCTATTCCACCGGCGGGAAGGGCGAGTTCGTCACCTCCGCCATGGAGGAGACCGGGACGCTCCAGGCGATCAGCTATCTCGACCGGGCCGGGCGGGCCGACAAGGATCGCGTCCTGGTGCTGCGTTCAGGCAGCAACTATTCCATGCCGCCCGACGACGTGCCCGCCGCCGACAATCTGATGCGCGAGAATGAAGGCTATTCGGGGATGCGCGCATCGCTCGAAAGCCTGTACCTGGTCGGGTCGAAGGTCGTGGACGAGCTGCTGGGCCACTGGGACCGTTACGAGAAGGCGCCGCCGCAGTGACGGTCGCGCCCCTGGCCGCAGCCGAGGCGCGCGCGCCGCGACCGATCGGCATGACGGCGGCGCAGGCGCGCGATCCCGACCATTTCCCTGGCCTTGCCATCGCCATTCCGCTGGGCATCCAGCATGTGCTGGCGATGTTCGTCAGCAACATCACGCCCGCCATCATCATCGCCGGCGCCGCCGGCTTCGGCTATGGCTCCGCCGACCAGAGCGCCCTCCTGTACATGATCCAGATGGCGATGCTGTTCGCGGGAGTCGCCACCCTGTTGCAGACGGTCGGCATCGGCCCGGTGGGCGCGCGACTGCCACTGGTGCAGGGTACAAGTTTCGCCTTCCTGCCGGTCATCATCCCGATCTGCGCCGGGCGCGGTGTTGCGGCGATGGCCGAACTGACCGCAGCCGCCCTGTTCGGTGGCCTGTTCCATACCATTCTCAGCATGTTCGTCGGGCGAATCCGTTTCGCCCTGCCGCCCCTGGTCACGGGCCTCGTCGTGCTGATGATCGCCCTGTCGCTGATGCGCGTGGGCATTCAATATGCCGCAGGCGGCGTCGCAGCACAGGGTACAGCCGCTTATGGGGCGGGGACAAGCTGGCTGCTCGCCGGCCTCGTCATCGTCACCACGCTCGGGCTCAACTTTTTCGGACGCGGCCTGATGTCCACCGCCTCGGTGCTGCTGGGGTTGCTTGCAGGCTATGTGGTGGCCGCGATCATGGGTCGCGTATCGCTCGCTCCCATCGCTGCGGCCAGCCCCGTCATGCTGCCGGACCCGCTGCATTTCGGCTTCGCCATCTCGATCACGGCCATTTTCGGCTTCTGCCTGATGGGCTTCATTTCCGCCATCGAATCTATTGCCGACGTTTCGGCCATTTGCGAGGGCAATGCCGGTCGTGCGGCAAGCAACCGCGAACTGATCGGCGCGACGGCGGCAGACGGCGTGGGCACGGCGCTGGCCGCCCTGTTCGGGGCCATGCCCAACACATCGTTCAGCCAGAATGTCGGGCTGATCGCCATCACTGGCGTGGTCAGCCGCCATGTCGTGACGATCGGCGCGCTGTTCCTGATCCTCTGCGGTCTCCTGCCGAAGATCGGCGCGGCCATTACGACCATACCGATCGAGGTGCTGGGTGGCGGGGTGATCCTGATGTTCGGCATGGTCGCATCGGCGGCGCTGTCGATGCTTTCCGCAGTTGAATGGACGCAGCGCAACATGCTGATCTTCGGCATCGCCCTGTCGCTGGGGATTGGGCTGGAGCTGGAACCGGGTGCGCTCGCGCATCTGCCGGAAGCCGCGCGCATCATCCTGGCGTCGGGCGTGCTGCCGGCCGCCCTGGTCGCGGTGGTCCTCAACCTGCTGGTGCCGGGGCGCATGGCCGAGAGGCCGGCACGCTGAAGGCCTGCGCGCCGGAAACGCAGACCATCATGCGACAAACGGAAAGGCGAGCGCGATCATCCCGACCAGGGTCATGACGAAGCAGACGCCGGCAGCGGGCACCAAGGTGAAGCGCTGGTGGTCGGCAAGGTCGATCCCTGCGAGGCTGACCAGAAGATAGGTCGAGGGCACCAGCGGGCTGAGCAGATGGACGGGCTGCCCCATCAGCGAGGCGCGGGCGATCGCCATGGGATCGACGCCATAATGGGCGCCCGCTTCGGCCAGGATCGGCAGCATCCCGAAATAGAAGGCATCGTTGGAAATGAAGAAGGTGAAGGGCATGGAGAGCAGCGCCGTGATCGGCGCCATATAGGGGCCAAGCGCGGGCGGGATGACGCCCACGACTTGCTTGCTCATGGCCTCCACCATGCCGGTACCGCCCAATATGCCGGTGAAGATGCCGGCGGCGAAGATCAACGACACGACCGAGAGCACATTACCGGCATGGGCCGCGATCCGCTCCTTTTGCTGGGCGACGCCGGGATAGTTGACGATCATGGCGATGGCGAAGGCAATCATCATCAGCACGGACAGCGGCAATATACCCCAGACCAGAAGGCCCAGCAGAGCGATGACCAAAGCCGCGTTGAACCCGCGCAGGTGCGGACGGCGGGCTTCGGGATATTGCGACACACCAAGGTCGGCGATGTCGACCGGCTCGCCCTGCGGCAGATGGACATGACCCAGGCGGCGGCGCTCCTTGATGCCGAACCAGAAGGCGAGGCCGAGCAGGAAAGCGAGGCCCGCGATCATGCCCGGTACGAGCGGCAGGAACAGGGTTGCCGGGTCGAGCTTCAGCGCGCTCGCGGCGCGGGCGGTCGGCCCGCCCCAGGGCGTCAGGTTCATGATCCCGCTCGTCACCATCAACAGGCAGACGAGGTAGATGCGCTTCATGTCGAACCGCTTGTAGAGCGGCAACAGCGCGGCGATGGTGATGATGTAGGTGGTGGAGCCATCGCCGTCGAGGCTGACGATCGCGCACAGAACCACCGACCCCAGCAGGATCAGCAGCGGATCGCCATGAACGAGTTTCACCAGCCGCCCGACCAGCGGGTCGAACAGCCCAGTATCGGTCATGGTCGAGAAGAAGAGGATCGCAAAGAGCAGCATGACGCCGGTCGGCGCGAGATTCTTGATGCCGTCGATCATCATGTCGCCAAGGCCGGCGGCCTGTCCGGCGATGACGCCGAACAGCGAGGGGATGACGATCAGCGCGACCAGCGGCGTCATCCGCTTGGTCATGATCAGCGTCATGAAGGTGGCGACCATCAGGAAGCCGAGCAGGGCAAGATTCATGGCTGCGTCCTAGGAGAGGCTGGAGGGGGGAGGATCAGAAGGTCACGCCGACGCGCGCGCTGACGGTTTGACCGTCGTCGCTGCCGGTGAAGGTTCCCGCGCGATTGTCGGTGTGCCAGTGGATGCCGTTGAGCTGGATGCGGGTGAAGCTGTTGAGATACCAGTTCACGCCCAGCGTCGCGGCCCAGCCATCACCACCAAGGACAAGGTCGGTATAGTCCAGATTCTCGTAGCGCGCCGTCAGCTCGATCGCGCCCGATCCGCCGCTGAGCACCGGATCGAGCACATTGGGCTGGCCGAAACTGCCCAGGCGCGGATTATAGGGCGGCAATTCGCCGGTCAGGAAGAAACCGGTCGACAGGCTCCACGCCTTGCTCTCGAAATTCGGGCGGCCGCCGTCGAGCCGGGCGATCCGCCGGCCAGCTTCGCCCATGACCCAGAGACCGCCGGTATAACCGCCCAGTTCCACGCCATAGCCGGTGGTCGATCGGCCGCCGAGCAGTTCGCCCGTCGACACGCGCACCGCGCCGTTGAAGCGGCCGCCGATGACGGTGCTGCGGGTAAGAGCGGTCGCGGCGGACGACAGGGCTTCGTCGAAACCCCATGCGCCGACATGGAGCAGCGACCTGTCGGTCCTGATCGGGTTCCAGTGCGCGCGGAAGGCAGCCGTGCGGCTGTCGTTGGTCGCCTGCTCGCCATCAATCCGGTCGCCGGTCAGGCTGAGCGAGGCGTGCCAGTTGGGCCCGAACATGCGACCCATGATACCGATGCCGTAGAAGCCGCGCTGCGGGATGATCGCGGTGGACACGACGCCGCGTTCCAGGAAGGGCGTTGAATCCGAGCCGGTGCTGCCTTCGAAGGCGCGGTCGTTGAACAGGTGGCCGGCGCGGATGTCATAGTCGACCTTGCTGCTCAGGCGATTGCGCCAGCCAAGGAAGGCGGTCACGATGTCGACTTCATTTTCGGAGAAGTCGCTTTCGAACTGGTAGAAGAAATGCGGGCCGACGCTGCCTTCAAGGCCGAGGCGCAGCGCGCGCATCCCTGTCGTTGTCGTGTTCCGCCCGGCATAGTCGGACCCGAAGGTCGAGCTGACATCGACCAGGATGCGGCCGCGCGGCTTGTAGGTGAAGACGCCGTCGGCCGAACGGAAGACGGGCAGGCCCGCGCCCCATTCGGTGGTCACGCCTGCCGGATTGGCCGCGACAGCCCGCGCCTGCGTCACGTCGAGGTCGGCGGGACCGGGCGGCACGATCTGCGGCGCGAAGGGGGTGATGACCAGCGGCGGGCTTACCTGCTGCTGCGCGACCTGAGGCACAGGCTGCTGCCAGGATTGCTGCGCGGGAGCAGGCGCAGCATTCTGCGCGAGCTCCTGCCCTTCCAGCTTATCGAGCCGCGCCCTCAACGCAGCGATTTCGGCGGCCTGCGCCTTGACCAGTGCGGCCAGTTCCTCGGCGCTGGGCGGTTGGGCAAGCGCAGGCGTCGCGACGATCAGCGCCAGCGCGGCGCAACCACCGCGCAACGATCGAAAACTCATTCTACTTGGCTCCGGAAGCAAGGATCGCCTTCCAGTCGCGCAGGAAGCGCTGCTGTTTCAGGCGATCGAGATTGGCGAGAAGTTGCGGGCCGACGCGCACCGGACGGGCCTGGGCAGCGGGAAGGCGGCGGCCGCGAATGTCGGTGCGGACCGGCCAGAGGCTGTGCTGGGCAAGCAGGGACTGGCCCTGGCGCGATAGCAGGAAATCGAGGAAAAGCCGGGCGGCGGCGGGATGCCGCGCCTCGCGCGCGATGAAGGCGATGCGCGACATGACGATGGTATAGTCCTGCGGGAAGATTACGCCGATGCGCGGGTCGCGGCGGGCGCGCTCGACCGCATAGGAACCGATGACATTATAGGCGATCGACAACCTGCCTTCGGCAACGCCCCGCAGCATGGGTTCGGTGGTGATCGACAGCACGGGACGGGTTGCCGCTATCGCCTGCACCAGCGACCTTGTGTCGCCGGTGATCGCATAATCCTGCGTCAGATAGAGATAGCCGGTGTTCGACCGCGCCGGGTCGAACGTCGCGACCTTGCCCGTCAGTGCCCTGCGGTCCTTGCGCAGCAGCGCCTCCAGCGCCGCATGGCTGCGCGGCGGATTGGCGATCGCCTTTTTGTTGTAGACATAGGCGATCGGTTCGGCCGTGACGCCGAAGCCCATATTCTTCCACACGGCAGAGGGCGGCAAGGCGGGCTTTTCGGGGCTGGCATAGGCCTGGGCGAACCCGTCGTTGATGAGCTTCACCTGCTGGTCCATGGCCGAGGACCAGACGAGGTCGGCCGAAGGCTTGCGCGCCCGCGCTTCCGCGACGAAGCGGCGATACATTTCGTTGGAGCCCAGATCGGCATAACGGACGGTCACGCCAGGATAGCGGCGCTGGAAGGCGAGGATGACGGGCGCCATTTCCGACGTGTCGGCATTGGCGTAGACGATGACCTGCCGCTCCGCCTGCGCATCGGCGATCAATTGGTCATAGGAGCGCGGATAGCCGGCCGGCCGCTGCGCCACCACCGTCGATGCTGGCGCAGCCAGACTTGCCAAGGCCGCCACTATCTGAATAACCCGTCGCATAAACCCTGCTCCTCGCTTTTCCGTTTCTGTCGCCGGATAAGAATGTGAGGATCAGTTACAAAGCCAAGCTGTCATCAACCTTTCAGCACCAGGTGCCCTATTCGGATTTTGATGATCGAGGATGACGCCGCGCTGGCGCGCAGCATTTCAACCCTGCTGCGTGCGGGGGGTCATGCCGTGGACCATGTCGCAAACGGGGAGGACGCAATGGCCGTGGTCGGCAGCGAACCCTATGCGCTGGTCATCCTGGACGTCGGCCTGCCCGACATGGACGGCTTTGCCGTACTCGCCGAAATGCGGCGTCGGGGCGAGAAGGTTCCTGTCCTCATGCTGACCGCGCGCGACGCGCTGGACGATCGGGTGCGCGGGCTTGACCTTGGCGCGGACGATTATCTGCGCAAGCCCTTCGACCCGGAGGAGTTGGAGGCGCGGGTGCGCGCCCTGGGGCGCCGGCGCGGCGGCGATCCGATCCCCGAACTGAGCGTCGGCACATTGACCATCAACCGTTCCACGGGAACTGCCGAGGTGGCAGGACGGCCGCTCGACCTGCGCCGGCGCGAACTGGCAGTGCTGGAATCGCTGGCGACCCGCGCCGGTCAGGTGGTTCCGCGCGAACTGCTGATCGGGGAAGTGTTCGGCTTCGACGAGCCGGTCGGCGGCAACGCGATCGAAGTGCATGTGACGCGATTGCGCGGCAAACTCGCCCCCGATGGGCCGGGCATCCGCACGGTGCGGGGCGTGGGCTATATGCTCGATGCCGGGTAGCACGCCGGACACGGCCATTGCGCTGCGCACCAGGCTGCTCGCGGCGATGCTGGTGCCGTTGCTCGGCGCGGCCGCCATCATCGGCTTCGGCGGCGCGACGCTGATTTCCGACGTGGTGCGCCGAACCAATGACCGGGTGCTGGGCGGCGCGCTGGGCGCGATCGCCGAAACGGTGCAGGTGGAGCGCGGCGAAGTGACATTGGATCTGCCGCCCGCAGCCTTCGGCATGTTGGAGAATAGCGAGCGCGACAATGTCTATTATCGTATCGCGGTAGGACGGGCATTGCTGACCGGCTATGCCGATCTGCCCGCCCCCGATCCGGCGACGATGAGCGTGGATCAGCCGCGCTTCCGCTTTGCGCGCTATCGCGACCAGGGGATCCGGATCGCGGAAGTGAAACGGATGCTGCCCCGAATCGCCGAGCCGGTGATCGTCCAGGTCGCGGAGACGCTCGACAATCGAAAGGCGCTGAACGGGCGGCTGACCCTGGCGCTGCTGCTGGGCGAAGTGGCGCTGGTCGGCGTCGCAGTGCTGCTGCTGCGCCCGGCCCTGGGGTGGAGCCTGCGCCCGCTCGCCCGCCTACGCCAGTCGGTGGAGGCGCGAGATTCCAGCGCGCGGCCGGATTTCTCGCCGCTCGAGGCCGGCCCATTGCCCAATGAACTGCGCCCGCTCGCGACCGCATTCGACCATCTGCTGGCGCAACTGGACAAGGCGACGGGTGGCATGCGCCGCTTTACTGCCGACGCATCCCACCAGATGCGGACCCCGCTGTCGGTGCTGAAGGTCCAGGTCGAACTGGCACGGCGCGGATCGTCCGCCGCGCTCGACGAGATCGCGGACGCCGTGCAGCGGCTGGAGCGGCTGGTAACGCAACTGCTGGCACTCGCCCGCGCCGAGGAAGGCGGGGTCTCCCCGCCCCTCGAAGAGGTCGACCTCAAGGAAGTGAGCCGTGCCGTCATCAGTCGCCTCATCAACCAGGCGATCCAGGCTCAGGTTGAACTCAACCTCGATGCGGACGAGGGCGACGCCTATCTGGTCCGGGCGCACCGGACGCTGGTGTTCGAGATCGTCGCGAACCTGGTCGACAATGGCATCCGCTACAATCGGCGGGGTGGGGCAGTCACGGTCATTCTGGCGCGCGCGGCCGAGCAAGTGCTGCTGACGGTCAGCGACGATGGACCGGGAATAGCGCCGGAATATCGTGACAGGATATTCGAGCGATTTTTCCGCGCCGTCGGCCCGAACGGGGCGGACGGTACCGGCCTTGGCCTTGCCATCGTACAGTCGGCAGCTTCGCGCATGGGCGCCAGCGTCGCAATTGCCGATGAGGGACCGGGCACGCGCATCACCATCCGCTTCGCGACGGGTGATGCCACTACAGGAGCGGCCGCATGAGCCATTTTCCCTACCGCCAGATCGGCATCATCGGCACCGGCCGGGTAGCCCGCGCACTGGCGCTGGCGCTGCAACGGCATTCGGCCGCCCCCATTCTTCTTTGGGGACGGAATCGCGCGGCGCTTTCGGCGATGGCGCGGGAAATCGGGCGCGCGACGGCAGCAACGGACACGCAAGAAATGCTGCAGGGCTGCGACCTGATCGGCGTCGCGGTATCCGACGATGCCATCGGTGACATCGTCGCAACCCTGTCCCCTGGCCCGATGGTCAGCCCGTCGCCCCTCCTCTTCCATGTCAGCGGCCGCAGTGGCGTCGGCTTGATGGAGCCGCTACTGGCCAGAGGCGTCGACACCGCGGCGATCCACCCCGCCATGACGTTTACTGGAGATGCGTCGACCGAAGTGCAGCGCATGGCCGGCGCCCACTTCGCGGTTACAGGTTCCAGCGACCATGCGCGAGACGAGGCCCACCGACTGGTTTCGCTACTGGGAGGGGTAGCCGTCGATGTTCGCGAGGAACATCGCGCGCTGTATCACGCAGCGCTGTGTCACGCGGCCAATCATCTGGTGACTTTGATCGCCGGCGCCTGCCGCGCGCTGCAGGCGGCGGGCGCGGGCGATCCCCTCGCCTTGCTCGGCCCGCTCCTGCGGGCAGCGATGGAAAACAGCCTGGCGCACGGCTTCGACGCGCTGTCCGGTCCCCTTTTGCGCGGCGACGGCGAAACGATCGCCACGCATCTTGCTGCGCTGGCCAGCGACTGCCCCTCGCTCGCACCCGCCTATCGCGCCATGGCGCTCGCCACGCTCGACGAACTGGAGCGCTGCGGCGACGCATCCTCCGCAACGCTCCGCAGACTTCTGGACTGAACCCTGTTCGCCCGCCGGTTCATGACGGGATGGTGCTGCGGAAGCGCCACAGCGCGCCGGTCACCGGCGCGGCGTCAATGGATAGGTCGGCCCATTTCATAACAGGCAACCATAAGTAGGGCCGGATGCGCGCGTCCCATCGAAAAATCGGACCGGGGCGATCATGGTCGCCCCCGCGCGATGGCAGGTAAAAGGCCAGGGAAGACCCGCCCCGGCCATGGCGGGCGGGATCAGTCCATCAGCCCCTTCACGGCCTCGACGACCTGATCCGGCGAGACGATATAGGCGTCCTCCAGCACCTTGGCGAAGGGAACGGGGGAATAGGGCGCTCCCAACCGGCGGACCGGCGCTTTAAGCTGGCCGAACAATTCTTCCGCCACGGTCGATGCGATTTCCGCGCCGGGACCGAAGCTGCGCACCGCTTCATGCGCGACGAGCACACGGCCAGTTTTGGCGGCGGACGCCAGCACCGTTTCCCTGTCCCAGGGCGACACGGTGCGCAGATCGACCAGTTCAACCGATATGCCCGCTTCGGCGAGCGGCGCCAGCGCCTGCTGGCATCTTATGATCTGCGACGACCAGGAGACGATCGTTACGTCGGTTCCTTCCTGTACGACTCGTGCCTTGCCGAGAGGGATCGGCCCCTGATCATCCGCCACTTCGCCGGGGATGAACAGCGAACCGGCCGATTCGATGAAGATGCAGGGATCGGGATCCTGGATGCAGGACAACAGCAGCCCCTTGTAATCCGCCGGGTTGGATGGCGCGACGACCTTGATCCCGGCGGTATGCGCGAACCAGCCTTCCAGATGATCGGCATGTTGTCCCGCGGTTTGCCAGCCAGCACCCGTCAGGGTGCGGATGGTGATCGGCACCGTGCTCTGCCCGCCCGACATGAAGCGAAGCTTGGCGGCATGGTTGAAGATCATGTCCATGGCGACGGTAGTGAAGTTCATCAGCATGATTTCCGCCACCGGCTTATAGCCGCTGAGCGCCGCACCGATCGCAGCGCCAATGATCGCCTGCTCGGAAATCGGGGTGGACTTGACCCGATCATCGCCGAACCGGGTGGACAGGCCGGCCGTTGCGCCGGTGACGCCGCCACCTTCGCGGTCGGCCACATCCTCGCCCAGCACCAGCACCTTGTCATCCTCGGCCATGGCCTGGGCCAGCGCGGCGTTCACCGCCTGGAGCGCATTCATCTTCTTGCCGGTCATGCCGGAATCTCCTCAGCAAATACATCGCGGCGCAGCTCGTCGACGGACGGCAGGGCACTGGCGAGGCCGAATTCCTGGGCATCCTCGACCTCCGCCTCGATCTCCGCCTGCATGGCGGCCAGCGTCGCCTCGGTGGCATGGCCCTGCGCGATCAGCCAGGCCTTGAAGGCTGGCAACGGATCCTTCTCGATGGCCGCCGCCTTTTCCTCCTTGGTCATATATTTGTCGTCGTCGCCCAGCACATGGCCGAGGAAGCGGAAGGTCTTGCATTCCAGCAGGGTCGGCCCCTCGCCCTCCCGCGCGCGGGTGATGGCCTCATGCGCGGCGGCGTACATGGCAAGCGGATCGTTGCCGTCGACCGTGTGGCCCGGCATCCCGTATCCGATCGCCCGCTTAGAGATGAAATCGACCGACGTGCCATTCTCGTAGCGCGTATGTTCGGCGAAACCGTTATTGGCGCAGACGAAGATCACCGGCAGTTTCCAGAGCGACGCGAGGTTCAGCGATTCGTGGAAGGCGCCGATATTGGACGCGCCGTCGCCGAAATAGGCGATGGTGACACGCTTAGACCCATCGAGTTTCGCCGCCCAGGCAAGGCCGTTGGCGATCGGCATGGACGATCCGACGATGCCGGTCGTCACCATCACACCGGTTTCGGGGTGGGTGAGGTGCATTGGCCCGCCCTTTCCCTTGCAGGTGCCATCGACGCGCCCGGCGATCTCCGCCCAGAGCGGGCGCAGCGGCATGTCCTTCGCCACCATGTCGTGGATGCCGCGATAGATGGTGCAAATCTTGTCGTCATCGGTCAGCAGCGACGAGAGTGTCGACGGGATCACTTCCTGCCCCCGCGCCGAATAATAGGGCATGACGAGCCGCCCCAGGCGGATCGTCTTGCGGATGGCATCATCATTCCGTTCGATGCGGATCATGCGCCGGTAGATGTCGACCAGCACTTCCGGGCTTGGTGCCGCAACATTGCTCTGCTCTGCCATGATGTCCTCAGATGGCCAGTGGGATGTGCATTGCATTGGCCCTGGCAGGTTCGGGGTCAACTCGCCGGGGCGATATGTGCCGGCAGGGGAACGGGAAGCGCCGATGACGCATCGTGCAAGCCTGCCGGCCGCGGCGGATTTCGCCCCGCCGATATGCGCGCCATGCGCTTGCATCGGAGGCCAGCCGGGCCATGCTGGCGCAAAAGGACAGCATCATGAATGACGAGAAGGACAATGTGCGGGCAGCGGCCGAGCGCGTGCTGCAACTGGAATCGGAACTGGAGGCGGAAGGGATCGCGACGACGGACAGCGATCCGATGATTGTCCTGCGCGCGTCACTCCATGACTGGGTCGAGACGGTGGTAGCGGTCGTCGCATCGCCGGGCGTCGGCCGGGTCACACTGATCCATGATGATGGCAGCGAATCCCGGATCGCCTCGCCCGGCCTGCCATTCCGCCTGTCCCGCCCAGCCCGGTTCGACGATCAGGGCTGATTGCCCAGGCCCGCCGCGTGGCGGGCGGCGATATAGCCGAAGGTCATGGAAGGACCGATGCTTGACCCCGCGCCGGGGTAGACATTGCCCATCACCGATGCGGTCGTGACGCCGGTGGCGTACAGCCGCTCGATCGCCTGTCCTGCGGCATCGACAACGCGCGCCTGATCGTCCGTGATCACCCCGCCATAGGTGCTGACATCGCCCGGCACCACCGGAACCGCGTAGAAGGGGCCCTTCTCGATCGAACCGATAGCACTGCGCGCGGAAAAGGGATCGCCGACGAAGCCGCAATTGTCATAGGCGCGTTCGCCCCGGTGAAAATCCTGATCCACACCCGCAGCGACAAAGCCGTTCCAGCGCGCCACCGTCGCCGCCAGTATGGCCGGATCGACCTGAATCCGCCCGGCCAGTTCCGCGATCGTATCGGCCATGTGCAGATAGCCGGTCTCGATCCAGCCGTCAGGAATCTTCCTGTCGATGAACCGGCCGGCGACTGCATATGATTCGACATATTGCCGGTCGAAAATGGCCCAGCTGGGAATGGCGGGCGCGACGGCATTCCGCCGAAGCATGGTTTCGCAATAGAGTTCGTAACTGCCGCCTTCGTTCATGTAGCGGAGCCCGGTCCGATCCACGAGAATGGCATGGGGCTTGCCGGTCATCGACTGGGCGCCCGGAGCGACATAGCCCTTGTCCCAGCCGGGCATGGGGGTCATCTGATAGCCGACCATCTGGTCCATCTGGGCGAGCTGACCACCGATCCGCTCCAGTTCCACCAGCATCTCGCCGGTGTCGCCCTCGGCCGTCTGCGACCATGCCGCGTTGGAACCGGGAATATAGCGGTCGCGCATTTCCTGATTGCGAGCGAAGCCGCCCGCATTGACCAAGATGCCGAGCCGCGCGCCTATCCGCCAGGGATGGCCGTCCTTCATGGTGACGACGCCGGTCGCGGCGTCGCCTTCGATGATGAGTTCGCTGACCGGCGTTTCCAGTCGCAGGTCGATGCCGGCCGCGAGCACCGCCTTGAGCATCCGCCCCTGCAAAGCGGCGCCCGCGGTCGTATATTTCCGGCCGAGCAGCCGATCGCGGATGGTACGCAGCACGATCCGCGCGAGCAACCTGCCCGACGCCTTGTTGGTTCGCCGATGGCCCTGCGCCTCCATGCCCTCGACCAGCGTCACATTGAACTCAGCGAAGCCCTGTCGCAGCTTGTCCTGCCATGGCCCCAGTTCCTTCCGGTCGAACGGCTTGGCCACGACCGTGCGGGATGTCTTGCAGCCGCCGGGCAGCTCATCATAATAATCCGGCCAGAAGGTCGCGCCGCGTTGCAGTTCCACGCCCTTGCCGACCAGAAAGTCGATCGCGCGCGGCGCCTGCGTGACATAGGCAAGCCGCTTTTCACGCGCGGCGCCTGGCGCGGGATTGCCGTCCAGTTCCTGCAATGCGTCGAGATAGGCCATCGCCGCATCCGCGTCATCCTGTTCGCCGTCCGCCAGCATGAACCGGTTGCCCGGTATCCACATGACGCCGCCGGACTTGGCGGTGGTTCCGCCCGCCCAAGGCGTCTTTTCGAGGATGACGACGGATTTGCCCGCATCGCGCATGACCAGTGCCGAACTCATCGCCCCGGCGCCGCTGCCCACGACCACCCAGTCGAACATCTCGTCAAAGCCGGCCATGCTGCGCTCTCCATCCTTTGTTGCCCGAGCTATAGCGCGATGGCGCGCGATGGCATCCCGCGCGACGGGAAGGGGCCGCGCTTATCGCCCCGGCGACGTTGGCGGAACGGCGCGACATGATAAGGGAAGCGCCGAGGAGAGAAGCCGTCATGACCACGACATTGCCCCATTTCCAGACCATCCTGCTCGAACGGCGTGAGCGGCTGCTGGTGGTGACGCTCAATCGGCCGGATGCGCTCAATGCCGTGGACCGCGTGCTGCACGACGAACTGCCCGAAGCCCTGGGGTTTGCGGGGACCGACCCCGCTTCCGACGTGATCCTGCTGACCGGCGCCGGGCGCGCCTTCTCCGCCGGGGGCGACATTGCCCATATGGAGCATAATGCGGCCCATCCCCACCTGTTCGATCATGAAGCGCGGCAGGCCAAGCGGATCATTGCCGCGCTGCTCGACATCGAAAAGCCCGTGGTGTGCCGGATGAACGGCCATGCGGTCGGCCTTGGCGCCTCGATCGCGCTGCTGTGCGATGTCATCTTCGCCGCTGACGGCGCCCGGATCGGCGACCCCCATGTCGGCATAGGGCTGGTCGCGGGTGATGGCGGCGCCATTATCTGGGCGCAGCGCGTCGGCCTGGCCCGCGCGAAGGAATATCTGCTGACGGGCGAGTTGCTGGATGCGCGCCGGGCGGCGGAGATCGGCCTCATCAACCATTGCGTCGCACCGGCCGACCTGGACAGCGAAGTGGACAGCTTTTGCGCAAAGTTGCTGGCGGGCGCGCCGCAGGCGATCCGCTGGACCAAGATATTGACCAACATGGAACTGAAGCGGATCGCCTGCGCGGTGATGGAGGCCGGGATCGCCTATGAATCGCTGAGCGTGCGCAGTGCCGACCATCGCGAGGGGATAACAGCGCTGAAGGAGAAGAGGCGGCCGCGCTTTACCGGGCGCTAGGCCGCCTCATAAGACATCAGCGAGTTTTACCCAGCGGCGCTCGCCGCTCGACAGCCGGATCGCTTCCTGGAGCCGTTCTATTTCCAGCGCCTCCGCGAAGTCGGGCGCGCCCTGGCCGCGGCTACGAATAGCCTCGACCATGGCGCGCATCGACAGCGCCATCGGGAAGCTGGGCTGGGGTTCGCTCTGCCAGTCGAGCATGATGTCCGGCGCCGTCCGGAAAGAGTCGGGAATGGCCACATCTTCCAGCGCGCCGCCAATCTGCCCCACGCGCAACAGGCAGTCGCGTGCGGTCGGGAAGGTCGGGGAGGAGGCGATCAACCGCCCCTTCTCCCCGAAGACGTCGATCACCCAGCCATCGTGCAGCGCCATGCTCCAGCTGATCTGCATCTGGAGCACCAGCCCGCTTTCGAACCGCAGGATGACGTTGGCGAGATCATTGGTTTGCGGCGTGATGCTGTCCCCGTCGGGGAAGCGCCATTGTTCCAGGATGCGGCGATCGTCTGCTACCAGTTCGGCGATCGGGCCGAACAGGTGCCGCAGCATGTAGAGCGCGTGGCTGCCATTGTTGCGCACCGCCGACACGCCCTGACCCGCCTGCGCGAACCAGTTATAGGGAAACTGGCGGTTCGGCGCATTGAACAGCGACAGGTTGAAATGGCAGGTACCGCCAAGCGGGGTACCGACATGGCCCGCGTCCAGCATCGCCTTCATCTGTCGGTGGGCGGGCAGCCATTGGGCGAAGGCGTCGACGACTCCCACCGCGCCGCTGCCGCGCCAGGCCGCGTCGATTGCCTTCGCCCCAGTCCAGTCGGGCGCATGGGGACTGGCGTTGTAGACATGCTTGCCATGGGCGAGCGCGGCCAGCACCATCGGCAGGCGGACGCTGGGCCGCGTGCCCAGATCGACGATGTCGATGTCCGGATCCGCGCACATCTGCTCGGCATTCCAGAAGGCGCGAGGCAGGCCCAGACGGTCGGCAGCGGCGCGCGCCGTTTCCTCCCGCGAAGTGCAGATGGCCGTCACCTCGACCCCGGCTATGGCGCGCCAGGCCGGCAGATGGGCAAAGGCGCCCCAAGCGGCGCTGACGATGCCGACGCGCAGCGGCATCGCTATTCGATGGTGCCCAGGACGGTTCCGACTTCGTAGGTCTCGCCCGGCGCGGCGATGATGCGCAGCGTGCCACTGGCGGGCGCCTCCACCTCATTGGCGGACTTGTCGGCTTCCAGCAGGAAGAGCGGCTGGCCCTCGGCCACCTGCGCACCGTCCTCCACCAGCCATTCGGCAATCTGGGCCTCGGTCATCGAAAAGCCGATCTTGGGCAGCAATATCTCGGTCGCCACGGTTGGTCCCTCTCAGAAATGAATGTCGTCGGCCTTCTTCATGCCCGTGGCGAGGGCCGCCGGGCAATGCGCGGCGGCGGCCGCGAACCCGATATCGTCGCCACGATTGTCCGCTTCAGTAGCCGCGGCTGTCAGTCCAATCCTCGGTTTCGCCCGGCTTGTAGGTCTTGCCCGGCAGCTTGCCCGACGCGGTGCGCAGATCGAAGCCGATCGGGTCCGCGCCACCCTCTATGCCGACGCCAAAGGCGGACAGCGCCCAGCTGGTCATGACATAATGGCCGATGGAAAAGACCAGATCCATTTTCTGCCGCGTGTCGAAATGGCGATCCAGCACCGCCCAGGTCGGATCGGAAACGGTGCCATCGCGCATCAGTTCGTCCACCGACCGCAGGATGGCATCATCCGCCTCGTCCCAGTTGCCGCCCTCGGGATAGTCGCGGATCGCGGCGATGTCCTCCAGCGTCAGACCGGCGTTGAGCGCATAGCCGACATGGTTGTGCCATTCATAGGCGGACTTCACACGCCAGGCGACACGCAGGATCAGCAGTTCCAGATGGCGCGTGGACAGCGTATTGGACATCAGCAGATGCCGGCCCCAGATATTATAGACCTTCCCCAGATCGGGATGGTTGGCCATGACCATCAGGACGTTGGTCTTGGACCCTTCTTCCCAGGCATTGGGCTCGCCCCAATAGGCGAAGACCTCGCGTGCATCATCGGTCCATTCCGGGCGCGGCAAGGGAAGGATGCGGGGGGTGATCTGCGTCATCATGAAATCTCCTTGGGCATTCCGCTCGCGGTATCAGTGCATCGCCAATTTGGGCGCGGGACCGTCCCAGCCGCCCGCCACCTTGAAGTCTTCGCGGCAGTGGCGGCTGGCGATCCAGGCCAGAAACGTGCTGGGAACGCCGACGAGCAGCGCCCAGCGCATCGCCATGCCCAGCGACTCTTCGCCATAGGAGGGGCGCAGCAGGTCGCTGAGCCAGCCGACCAGCACAGGCCCGCCCCCCAGACCCAGAACCTGGATCGACACCATCAACAGCGCGATGGCCGTCGCGCGTGAACGTGACGGGACCAGACCCGCCACCACTGCCATCAGGGGCGCCGCCGACAGGCCGCCGATCAGCATGTTGAGACCGTATAGCGGGAATACCACTTCGCTGGGGCCGGTAAGGATCATCCAGCCGATGCCGGTGGCCAGCGCGCCGCTGATCATCAGCATCCAGACATACCAGCGCAGGTCGCGACGGCCGAGAAAATCGGCCAGCGGACCGCCGATGCTGTGACCGATGGCCGATCCGAAGAAGAGCGCGCCGCCCATCTGCAAACCCGCCTGGCTGGCCGGCATCCCGTGTGTGCGTTCGACAAAGGCGGGCGCCCAGCTGATGAAGCCCATGGTCAGCAGGGCGTTGAGCGAGGCAGCGAGGATCAGCGGCGGCAGGGTTCGGATCGCCATGAGTTCGCGCGCGGTCTGGAGGAAGGAGGCGGGCGGCTCCATTCGGGCCGGCGCGCCGTCGGCCAGGCCTGGCCGGGTGTCGCGCAGCGTGAACCAGACGATCGGCGCGAGGAGGAACCCCGGAATGCTGGCGAAGATCAGCGTATTGCGCCAGCCATATTCCTGCACCGCCCAGCCGCCCACGGCAGGGCCGATGAACGTGCCGAGCGAGGCGCCCAGCAGGAAGACGGAAAGCGCGGTGGCGCGCTGTCGGATCGGGAACAGATCGGCGACCCAGGCCTGGGACGGCGGCGTGAAGCCGCCTTCACCAAGGCCGATTCCGGCGCGTCCGATCAGCAAAATCCAGAAACTTTTGGCTGCCCCACAAACGATCACGGCCGCGCTCCAGACGGTGGCGGCGATGGCCACGATCTTGCGCTTCGACCATCGGTCTGCCAGGCGCGCCAGCGGAATGATCGCCAGGATGTAGACGATGGCGATGATCATGTCCTTGGCCATGCCGATCGCCGCGTCGGAGAGACCCAGTTCGCGGCGGATCGGTTCGACCATCACCACCATCAGATAGCGTTCGCCCTGCACCGATGCCGACACCAGCACCATCACGAACAGGAACCAGGAGCGATAGGCCATTCCCGGCAACTGGTCGGCGCTGGCAGGCGCGCGCGGGTCACAATCGGCCATGGATGATCCTCACCTGGGGGGCTCGCCTACATCGCCGCCGTGTCGGCGGTCGGGCGTATGAGGATTTGCGACACGTTCGCGCGCGCAGGCAATGCGGTGATGAAAAGGATCGCTTGCGCGATGTCCTCCGGCTGCATCGCGCTGTCCTTGCCGACATGATCGGTCATCGCCGCACGCATGGCGGGATCGCTGATTCCGCCGGCGACCTCCGTGGCCGTCGCGCCCGGTTCGACGATGGCGACGCGGATGCCCGCCCCGCCGACTTCCTGCCGCAGGCTTTCGGTAAGACCGGTCAGCCCGAACTTGCTGGTGGAATAGGGCCCGAACAGTCCAGCCGCGCGCCGCCCCGCAGTCGACGAGATGTTGATGATGTCGCCACCCCCCTGCGCCTTCATCGACCCGATCGCGGCCTTGCAGGTGTAGAGCGTGCCGAGCAGGTTGATGTCGATGACCCGGCGCCATTCGTCGAGCGACAGGCTTTCGACCCCGCCCGACTGGATGACGCCGGCGGAATTGACGAGGATGTCGATGCGACCGAAGCGATCGACCGTGTCGGTGACGGCGCGCATCGCCTCCACCTCGACCGCGACATTGCCGGGCAGGGCGATCGCCTCCCCGCCGGCCGCACGGATGCGGTCGACCAGCCGGCCAAGGCGATCGACGCGTCGCGCGGACAGGGCGACGGCAGCGCCGGCCCCCGCAAGGGCGATCGCCGCCGCCTCACCGATGCCCGATGATGCGCCTGTCACGAGCGCTACCTTGCCTGCAAGACTGCCCATCCTGTCCACTCCATCACCCTTCTTGTGGAGCGATGATCGCCCGGAGGCGGGACGTCGCGCAAGGATGACGGGCAGATATCGCTCAGGCGTCCTCCTCGCTCATCCAGCGTACCAGATGCTGCATCGGGAACATGCCGTCATGGGTCCCGCCCGCGACATGCTTGGCCGCGCCGCCGAGCCGCACCACCCGCTGTGCGCCCGCGCTGGCGAGGCGGTCGCGCAGCGCCGCCTTGCGTTCGGGCGGGTAGACGCCGATCGTCTGGGTCGCGACATTCACATGAGCGATGGCATCGTCGAGCGAAGCGATGTGGACCACGTTGGCGGTCTTGTTGCTGGGATGGAAATCGACCGGTTCGTCGGTCAGGATGACCAGGCCGCGCCCGTCCGGCTTGCCCCAGACCTTGCAGTCGTCGCCCATCATCTGACGCATCTCGATCTCGTCGCGCACCTCGCGCGGGGGCGGCTGCCCGATCGCCGAGGCTGTCTCCCGATCGATGCCGAGCTGTTCCTGCAGGCGTGCGCAAAAGGTTTCGATCCCAGCGCGTTCGCCCTCGACGAAGAGGAAGCGGCTGGCAAGGCAGGCTTCCTGATTCATCGTCGCGACGTCGATCGCGGCCGCCTGCGCCACCTGTTCGATGACGTCGGGCGAGACAAAGGCTTCGGCGCCGATCATCGAGATCGACGTCTTGGGATCGAAGGATACCATCTGCAGGCCAGGGCCGATATACTGGATGACATTGCGGATCGCGTCACCCCCGCCCCAGGCGACGATCTTGTCGAAATATTGCGGGCGATAGAGCGCGCCTTCGATCCGCGTATCGCCACCGCGCCAATAGACCGCCGACATGGATTTGACCACCGGATGGTTCGGGTCGACATCGGCCATGGTGCGCAGCATCGCGACGCAGGTAAAGGGATCGCTCGACGGCATCTTGAAGAGATTGACCGCCTTCACCAGCGCACCCTGCGCGATCGAGGAAATGCATCCCGTCGGCGAATTGCCCGCCAGCATATGCACCATCCGGGTCGGGAATGCCCGCAGCGCGCCGCGATTGCCATGGGCGTCGATGCGCGCCACCCAGCCGTCGAGCGCGGCCGGGTTGAGGAAGCTCGTCTCGATGCTGCTCATCAGCCCGTCACGGGTCAGGAAATGCCTGGCGCGGCGGAAGAGATTTTCCACCACCCGGCGCGGCAAAGGATTCACCTTGACCGTATGTTCGAGCGCCTCGCGCAGATAGGGATTGGTCTCGAAATCCATCCGCCGTCCCGCCTCGACCAGGAAGTCGACGATCTCTGTCGTCGGCACATCATAGAGCGGTGGCAGTTCGGAGCGCGGCGCTACCAGCGCATTGAGGTCGATTTCCGGGGTCACGAAATCGACGCCCAGATCGCGCGAGCGGTGGCGAACCGCGTCGCCCTCCACCAGCCTGCCCCGCACGAAATGCCGGACCTGGATGGGTTCGACCGGCGCTTGCGCGATGGCCGCATTTTTTTCGACTACAGTCATGCCACACCTCGCACATAGGCATCGACCGTGCCCGCACAGCCGATCTTGTCGTCGCCTTCAAGGTCCGCGAAGCGGGCGATGGTGTCGCGGATGGATGGCCCGGCATTGCCGCAGGCACAGGGCCGGTAATCAAGGGAAATCCTGTCGCCGGTGATGACCCCGCCCCAGCGTCCGTCGAGCGACAGGTCGAAGAAGGCGGCGCGTCCTTCGACCTCGCCCTGCCCATCGCGCGCGACCAGCGCGTCGCCATCCCTGTCGAGGATCATCGGCACGATCCATGGCGGCACATGATAGCGTCCGCCCTCCCGGCATTTGGGCATCCCGCTGTTCAATTCCTGCATCGAGTAATTCTGGAAGTGCCGTCCTGCGGGAATGTTGAAGGTGTCATGGACGAATTGCTGATAATCATCGGGCAGTTGCGCGCGCTTGAGGCCTCCGCCGATGTAGATGCAGTTGTCCGGATTGAAGTCCTTGGCGCTGTAGCCGCGCTCGCGCACCTCTTTGGCGACATGGTAGAGCGCATTCCACATGCCCGCGATGTAGAGCTTGTCGGCGCGATGCTCGATCATCGCATCGGCCGCGAGATGGACGGCGCGGTCCATCGCCGCCTGCCGCACGCGCGACGTGTCCTCCAGTTCGGCAATGTCGCCGGGCCGCGCCGTTCCATCCACGATCGCCTTGCGCAGGACGACCATCCGAGTCAGCGATCCGACCGTGATCGGCGGTACGGGATATTGGAACATGTCCTTGTCGGGATCGCCGAATGCTTCGCGCTGCGCGTCCCCGATGACCTCGTTCTTGGGCACCTTGGCGACCGGAGCCAGCCCCATGATGCGGCGGTCGCGGTTCGGCTGCACCCCCGATCCCCAGGCGAAGACATTGACCGTATCGATCTTCGACCAGTCCATGTCCGCCCGCGACGCGATCAGCATCGCCGACTTGCCGGTCGTGCCGCTGGAGCAGGAGACGAAATGACCGGCCGCCTGGAGCCGGTCGATCCACTCGTCGACATCCTTCACACCGTCGAGGTCGACGCCCGTCACCGGATGGGCGGAGACAGTGTTCAGCCACTGGGTCAGTTTGTCCCAGCGCTCCTGCATCAGCCAGGCTTCGGGATAGCTTTTATAGGCGGTGTGCGGGAAGAGCAGCTTCACCGCGTCGTCGAGCGATCGCACCGCGTCGATGCCCGCCTCTCGCGCGCGGTGACCCAGCAGCCTGATGGCATCCTTCTTTTCCTGGAATCGCTCGTCGAGCGCCGCGATCTGCGCCGCGCGCAGTTCCTCATACGGAATGTTGAACCTGTAGTCCGAACTGACGAGTCCGGTCAGGCGGTCGGCCTGCACACCCATATCCTGCTCCTTGCCTTCGCGATCCTGGTGCATTAATAGCACCTGATACGTTTCATTATGCATGATTCGCAAAATCCGGCAAGGGCCATAATGATGCTGGTCATGGACACTCTCTCATCGCAGCGCGCCGGACGCGCCGGACGCCCCACCCGCGAACAGGCGCAGGCGCGCCAGGCCGAACTGCTGGACACGGCGCTCGACATGTTTCTCGATCGTGGGTTCGAACTGACGACGATGGAAGGCATCGCCGCTGCCGTCGGCATGACCAAGCGGACCATCTATGCCCGCTACGCCGAGAAATCGGCTCTCTTCCTGGCCGCGGTCACGCGCGCGATCGAACGCACGGCGACGACGACGGCCGAACTGCACGCGGTCGAGAGCGCGGATCTGGAAGCCACGTTGATCGCGGTGGCCCGACTGCGCATCGCCGATCTCTCGACCGTCGATGGCGTGCGATTGCGGCGGATCATCACCACCGAATCCTACCGGTTCCCGGAAATACTGATGCTGTCATACGACCAGGGTGCGCGTCCGCTGGCGGATTTTCTGGCCGACCTTCTGCGCCGCCACGATAGCGCCGGGGCGATTTGCGTGGAGCGGCCGGACATGGCAGCCAGTCTTTTCATGACCATGGTCCTGGGCGGGCCGGTGCGGCTGATCGCATCGCCCCAGGCAATGAGTCCGGCAGAGATCGATGAATGGGTCGGGGCAGCGGTCCGCCTGTTCCTCAATGGCGTCACAAGAAGATGACAGACAGGAGACGAGGATGGGATCGGCCTATTGGGGCGAGTTGCGGACGCATTGGCGTCCGCTGCTCGCCGCGACGATGGGACTTGGCTTTGGCATAGGCCTGTCCGCCTATACGATGAGCCTGTTCGCGCCCCAGTTGATCGGCGAGTTCGGCTGGGAAAGATCGCAATTCGCGCTGCTGGGCAGTTTCGGGATGCTGATGCTGGTGATGCAGCCGATCACCGGCCGGTTGACCGACCGTTTCGGCGTCCGCGCCGTGTCCGCGGTCGGCGTGCTGGCGGGTCCGGTCGCCTATATCGGCTTCGCCATGCAACCGGGCGACATCCGTTCCTTCTTCGCCATTGCCGTGGTGCAGATCATCCTCGGGACACTGACCACCTCGCCGGTCTATACTCGCGTCGTCGCGGAACGGTTCGAGCGGGCCCGCGGCCTGGCCTTTTCCATCGTCATGACCGGCCCGCCGCTGGTAGGCGCGCTGATTGCGCCGATGCTGGGCGGATTCATCGAAAACGAGGGCTGGCGCGCTGGCTATTTGCTGCTGGGTTGCGTGACCCTGATATTCGGGCTGATCGCGGTAATGATGACGCCGGCGCATGTCGGCGTCCACGAAATCGAAGGCTCGCCCCGAGCCCGGCCCGGCTATGGCGCCATCGTCCGCAACCCGGCCTTCTGGCTGCTGATCGCGGCGATGATATTGGTCAATTTCCCGCAGGGCCTCGCGTCCGCGCAGATGAAGCTGGTGCTGATGGACAGCGGCGCGCCTTCGCAGACCGCGACGTGGCTGATCTCCATCTACGCGGTCGGCGTGCTGATCGGCCGGTTCGCCTGCGGCCTGTCGCTCGACCGGATGCCGCCGCATCATGTCGCCGCGCTGGCTTTGTCGATGCCGGCGATCGGCATGGCGCTGCTGGCGTCGTCGATCGATGCCCCCTTCGTCCTGGCTCTGTCTGTCGCGATGATGGGAATGGCGCAGGGCGCCGAGGGCGACATCGCCGCCTATCTCGTATCGCGCCGCTTCGGCCTGGGCGTGTTCAGCCTGATCATGGGCTTTGTCGGCGCGTCGATCGCAGGCGGCGCGGCATTGGGATCGCTGACGCTCAGCCTGACGCTCAGCCTGTGGGACAGTTACGCCCCGTTCCTGGCGCTGAGCGCCTGCATCACCATCGTCGGCGCAAGCCTGTTTCTGGCATTGGGGCGTGGTCCCTGCAACTTGGAGGTCGTGCGCGCATGAGCGGGACAAAGAAAGTAGCCGTGGTCTCGGGCGCAAGCGCGGGCATCGGCAAGGCAGCGGCGCGCGCGCTGCTGCAACAGGGATGGCGGGTGATCGGCGTCGGCCGCGATCCGGAGCGCTGCGCTGCGGCGGCAGCGGAATTGTCCGCCCTGCCCGACGCCGATTTCACCATGGTTCAGGCCGACATGGCGCTGCTGGCGGAAACGGCGCGGGCGGCGGCGGACGTCGCGGCGCTGACACCGCACATCGACGCGCTGCTCAACAATGCCGGGGGCGTCCATGCCGAACGCGTCATCACGCCCGAAGGGCATGAGGCGACCTTCGCGTCCAATCATCTCGCGCCCTTCCTGCTTACGCGCAAGCTGATGCCGCAACTGGAGGCGGCGGCGGCACGGTCAGCGCCAGGCACGGTGCGGGTGGTCGCGACATCCTCCACCGGGCATGAACATTGCGACGGCATCCATTGGGATGACCTGACCTTCGCGGAGGGCTTTGTCGGCGGCGCCGCCTATTGCCATGCGAAGCTGGCCAACATCCTCTTCACGCGCGAACTGGCGCGCCGCACGCGCGGCAGCGGCATCGTCGCCCACGCCATGCATCCCGGGGTCGTGGCGAGCAATTTCGCGACCCACTGCGACGCGCCGATGCGCGCCTATATGGAATCGATCGCCGATCGCGCGCTGACGCCAGAGCAGGCCGCCGACACGCTGGTCTGGCTGGCAAGCGCGCAAGAGCCGGGGCGATCGAGCGGACGCTATTTCCACCAGCGCGCCGAACTCACCCCCTCGGCGACGGCACGGGATGACGAAGCGGCGGGCCGGCTCTGGGCAATCAGCGAGGCGCTGGTGGAGCGCTATTGAAAGCGCGCCACGATCTGGGGCAGGTCGACCGTAGTGCGAATACCAGGTGGCGCTTCGCATAGCGCGGGCACGGCGTTGACCGCACGATGGGCGGTCAGGCCGGGCGTGAATGCGGCATAATTCTCTGGCGCGACGGGAAAGGAGACGGCGACATCGAGCGGCGTATCGCCCTCTACCCGGATGCGCCATCCCGAAGGCCGCAGCGCCCAGTCGTCCCGATCGATCTCGCGTCCGCAATACCAATTGGCGCGGAACCGCAGGCGCACCTTGCCCTGATGCGACCCGGAAACGGTAATCCGCTGCGCCGCGACCGTGCCGACAGGCACGATGCCGGCCGCGATCGGGATGTCCCGAGTGGCGGCGCCAAATTCGCCCGTCGCGTCCCAATCATCGATGGCAATGCCGGTGGCATCCGCCAGCTGGGCGAGCGATCCGGCAAAATCCTGTTTCACATGCGCGATCTGGCGGGGATCGAAGGCGCCCGGCTGCCGGCCGAAGCCCATGACATCGAACAGCAGCGCGGGTGAATCGCGGCTCGCCAGATCGGCATATTCGTCGATCGTCAGGCATTCGAGCCGGCGGGACAGCGACAGCAGCGGCAAGGGCAATGCCTCGGTCACGAAACCGGGACTGGAGCCGGTGCTGTAGAGCGACGCGCTGCCCGCTTGGCAGGCCGTTTCGATGCGCTCCCGCACGTCGCGCGCCATGCCCGCGGGATGATGGAAATCGCCACGGGTGGTGACGATATTCTTGCCCGATTCGAGCAGGCGGCACAGTTCGTCCAGGTCGGTGCCCTGCCGCATGTAGAGGACGCAATCGGCGGGCGTCGCGACCAGATCGTCAACCGAGTTGGTCGCCGTGATTCCGCACCGGGGCAGCCCGGCCAGTTCGCCCGCGTCCCGGCCGGCCTTGGCGTCAGAACTGACCCACAGTCCGGCAAGGTCCAGCAGCGGATGCTCGATCACCGATCGCAGCGCGCGCAATCCGACATTGCCTGTCGCCCACTGGATCACGCGATAGCGTCTGCCGCCAGTCATCTTGCTCTCCCTTTGCTGTTGCCGGTCGGATTTTCCTGCGGAGCCGTGCGGTCACGGGCCGATATAGCCCAGCCCTTCCTGCCGGGGATCGGGCGAGTCCGACCGCCAGCGCACCGAGCCGAAGGGACGTTCCAGCCGCCGGCGCACGCGCAATCCGCCGGGACTGCGATCGAAGGATTGCGCTCTGGACTGGGCCGCCTTGTCGGCCTGGGTAAAGCGTTCGCGCATGTGGAGATAGTCGCCCCAGGTGGGGCATTGATAGCGTTCGGTCCAGAGCGCCGGATCGGCGATGTCGCGGGCGAGCGACCAGTTGAAGCCACCGTTGCGGAGCCGGGTGCGCTGCACGTCCAGCATCGTTCCATAGAAGTCGCGGGCATCCGCCGGATCGACGTCATAGTCGATCTCGATGACGACCGGGCCGGAGCGGCGGGTCAGCGCGAGTCCGACTTCCGGTTCGTTGCGCAGGACGAACGGCTCGACATCGCTTTCGTCCGGTTCGGGCAGGGGCAGCAACCAGCCGACCAGCGGCGTGGCGGCAAGCGCCAGTCCCGAAAGATACAGGGCCATGTCCACCGACAGTCGAACCGCGACGGCGCCCCACAAAGCCGCGCCGATGGCGATGCCACCCGTCAGCGCGGAGGAAAAGAGCGAGAGGGCGCGGGCAGTCACCCAGCGCGGCGCGGAAAGCTGCACCGAGACATTGAACAGTGCAATGGTGAAGATGTTCGCGCCCCCCGCCACCGCCAGTGCAAGGCAGGTAAGGGGAATATTCCGGCTGAACCCCGCCAGCGCCAGCGCGCCGCCGCCCAGGAGAGCCAGCACGAGAACCAGTGCCTGCGTCCCGAAATGATCGCGCAGCGGACCGATCAACAGCGCGCCACCCACGGCGCCCACTCCGCTGGCACCCAGCAGCACGCCATAGAGGGCGGCATCCCCGCCCAGGAGATCCTTTGCCACCAGCGGCGAGAGGGCGGCGGCCGACGCGCCGGCCAGACCGAACAGGAAGGCACGCGCCAGAACGGTGCGGATCGGCCCGGCGTGCAGGGCGTAGCGGACGCCCGAAACGATCGCCCGATGCACCTGTTCGGGCGGAAGCCGGGCGGGCATGGGCGTCCGCCGCCACAGGAAGAAGGCGAGAAGCAGCGGCAGGTAGCAGAGCGCGTTGACCGCAAAGGCGGCCTGTGCGCCGGCCGCCAGCACGATCGCTCCGCCGATCGCCGGGCCGAAGCTGCGCGCCACATTGTAGCTGATCGTGCCGAGCGCGATTGCCGCGGGCAGATGCGGCGCGCCAACCTGTTCGCTGATCGAGGATTGCCAGGCTGGCGAATAGAGCGCCACACCCGCCCCGATCAGGAAACAAAAGGCCAGGATCGTCCAGGGCGTGGCATAACCCATGGCGCCCAGCAGCGTCAGCAGCGCGGCGCAAAGGCTGGAAAAGACGAGGCCCGCCATTGCGATCCGACGCCGGTCGAACATGTCGGCCAGCGCGCCCGCCGGCACGGCGACCAGCATCAGCGGCGCCATCAGCGCCGTCTGGACGAGCGCCACCATGCCCGCCGACTGGGTCAGCCGCACCATGTCCCACGCCGCCCCCACGCCCAGGATGAGCTGGCCGAAATTGGACAGCAGGCTGGCGATCCAGATGCGCCGGAAGACCGGTTCGCGCAGCGGTGCGAAGCTGCCCGCCATAGTCGGTTTCTCCTTCGAAGGCGGCACATTGGGGCGACGGCGGGCCGATCGTCCATCCTCCTGGAGCCGCCTTGTCCATCAATCGCCCGCGCGATTGGCTTCGCGGTGGCACCGCGCGGCTGATCCATGCGATAGCCAGGGCAAGAGAGAAGCATGGGAGAAGAGCATTGGCCGACGCCTTCATCATCGACGCCGTCCGCACGCCGCGCAGCATCGGCAAGGTCGGCAAGGGCGCGCTCTCGCACATGCATCCACAGCATGTCGCCGCAACGGTGCTGCGCGCCGTCCGCGATCGTAATGGCATCGATACCGCCAATGTCGATGACGTGATCTGGGGCACGAGCGCGCAGATGGGCTTGCAAGGCGGCGACATGGGCCGGATGGCGGCGCTCGACGCGGGCTATGACATTCGGGCGTCGGGCGTGACGCTGGACCGTTTCTGCGGCAGCGGTCTGACCGCCACCAATCTCGCCGCCGGGCAGATCATGGCCGGGATGGAAGATCTGGTCGTGGCAGGCGGGACCGAGATGATGTCGCACGTCAATGCCTATGGTCAGGCGCTGCGGGAGGCAGGCGTGAAGTCCGTCGGCGGGCTGGGCACGGGCAATCTGCGGTTGCAGGCTCGGCACCCCCAGTCGAACCAGGGCGTGGCGGCGGATGCGATCGCCGCGATGGAGGGGATCGGACGCGAGCAACTGGACGCCTTTGGCGCTGAAAGTCAGCGTCGTGCGGCGGTCGCGATCGCCGAAGGGCGGTTCGCGCGATCGACGGTTCCGGTCGTCGACGATGACGGCGCTGTCATCCTGGATC
Organism: Sphingobium sp. V4; assembly: GCF_029590555.1. Classification (NCBI taxonomy): domain Bacteria; kingdom Pseudomonadati; phylum Pseudomonadota; class Alphaproteobacteria; order Sphingomonadales; family Sphingobiaceae; genus Sphingobium; species Sphingobium sp. V4. The sequence goes on from NZ_CP081002.1 coordinate 669,193, forward strand.
GCGAGGAATATCCCCGGCCGGGCACGACGGCCGAGCAGCTGGCGGAACTCAAGCCGGCCTTCGCCTCCTTCATCGACATGCCCTCGCGCCCGGACGGGCCGACCTTTCGCCAGCTCATCAACCAGAAATATCCCGACCTGGCGATCGAGCCGCTGCACCATGCCGGCACCTCTTCCGGCGTGGTCGACGGGGCGGCGGCGATCCTGCTGGCGTCGGGCGACTATGCCCGTCGCACCGGCCTGAAGCCGCGCGCCCGGATCGTCGCTACCGCCAATATGGGCGATTGCCCGACGCTGATGCTGAACGGCCCGGTTCCCGCCGCACGCAAGGTGCTCGCGAAGGCGGGGCTGACCAAGGACGATATCGACGTCTGGGAAGTGAATGAAGCCTTCGCCGTCGTGACGGAGAAGTTCATCCGCGATATGGAGATCGACCGGACCCGGCTCAATCCCAATGGCGGCGCCATCGCGCTGGGCCACCCCATCGGGGCGACAGGCGCGGTGCTGATCGGCACGGCGCTGGACGAACTGGAACGCAGCGGAGGACGTTATGGCCTCATCACCATGTGCGCCGCGGGCGGCATGGCACCGGCGATCATCATCGAACGTGTCTGATCCCGGCAATCCGCCTGTGACCGGCTGCGTTTCGCAGGACGAGCTTTCTTTCGTTTCGCCGCGATGGCGCTATGCTGCGCGCACGATGGCAAAACCGATCGACGAGCTGCTGGCCGAAGACCCCACCGCGCTGATGCGCAACGCATCCCTGAAACTGACCGTGATCGCGCGGCAGTTGCGCGCACATTTCGACCAGAGCGTCGTGCGGCTGGGCGTAACCCGGTCGCAATGGACGGTGATCGCAGCGGTCGCCCGCTATCCCGGATCGACCCAGCGCACGATCGCGACCATGCTGGAGATTGCCGAAGCATCGGCCGGCCGGCTGATCGACCGGCTGTGCGCCGACGGGTTGCTGGAACGGCGGCCCAAGGATGACGATCGCCGCGCCCATGCCGTCTATCTGACCGACGCGGGACAGGCGATCACGTCGAAACTGGCGGCGATCGCGCGCGCCAACGAGGAGGTCGCCTTTGCCGGCTTCGACGGCGACGACCTGCGGCGCTTCAACGCGCTGCTGGACACGATCTCCGAGAATATCTCGAAAGGCTGAGCCCAAACGCAAAAGGGGCCGCTCCGATGGAGCGGCCCCTTTTGTCTTGCTGCCTCCAAAATATCAGCGGGCGACCAGCAGGTCGCGCTTGGACAGGTTGGTCGTCAGCTTGCCATCTGCCGCCGTCAGGCTGGCGGCAGGAACCACGACCATCTTGCCGTTCAGGATGATCTGCGCAGCGCCATCCTGGCCGACGCGATAGACTGCGGCGAGACGGTCGCCCGCCGCGGTATAGAGCATCTTTCCCTTGTAATCGGCCGCGCTGACCGACGCGGACGAAAGCTGCACCGCATCATCGGCAAGAGCCGGCGTCGCGAACGCGACGGTGACAGGGACAAGGAGAGCGAGCTTGGCAAAATGGTTCATGACGGGCCTCTTAGAAATGAGAACGACTCACTTAACACTAAGCTAGGTTAGCTAATCGCGGAAAATTGTCAAGCTAGCTTAGTATTATTTTCCGCATCTGCGAGACTGCGGCAGCGAACAAAAAAGGGCGCCTCGAAGAAGCGCCCTACAAAGATCGGATGGGTCCAGGATCAGCGCGGTGGAAAGCGGATCGCTCCGTCGATGCGCAATGTCTGGGCGTTCACATAGCTGTTGCGGGCGATTTCCGTGACCAGGCTGGCAAATTCCTCCGGCTTTCCAAGCCGGCGGGGAAAGGGCACGCTATTGTTGAGGCTTTCATACATGGCGGGATTCATGTCCTTGAAGCGGAGCATCGGGGGCGTCGCGAAAATACCGGGCATCACGGCATTGACCCGGATGCCCAGGTCCATCAGATCGCGCGCCATCGGCAGGACCATGCCGTTCACGCCGGCCTTGAGCGAGCCATAGGCGACCTGCCCCACCTGCCCATCCTGCGCGGCCGCGCTGGAGGTGAGTATAATGGTCCCGCGTTCGCCGTCGTCCAGCGGATCGAGCGCGGCCATGCCAAGCGCAGCGATCGAGGCTATTCGGTAAGTGGCGACCAGCACGCCTTGCGCCGACAAGGCGTAATCCTCGGTCGAAAGGCGCTTGAAGCCGCCGCTTTCCTTGTCCTTGCCAACGGTCTTGCCGCCCTTGGACATAACGGCGCAATGGACGAGGATCCGTTCCTGGCCCTGGGTGGCCCGCGCCTTGTCGAAGCCGGCGAGAGCGCTTTCTTCCGACAATATATCGACCTTGCAGAACAGCGCCCCGACCTCGGCGGCGATTGCTTCGCCCTGGTCCTCGTTGATGTCGAAGATCGCGACTTTCGCGCCAAGCGCGCGCAACGCCTTCACCGTGGCGAGGCCAAGGCCGGACGCTCCGCCCGTCACGATGGCCGAAAGCGAAGAGTCGATAAGCATGGCAATCCTCCGGGTCGTCCGCACCCCTGCTATCGGCCCGACATCGGCGCTTCTCAATCCCCCGGCCCGTATATCGCGGCGGCGTTGAGCGACGCTGGCCCATCGCGCTAGCGATAGCCCGCATCCGACAGGCTGTCGGGTCTTGCGGCGGCGGCCGCAGCTTCTACCCTTTCAGCAGACAAGGCCGCTTTCCGCGGCGAGCGAGGGGATTGGGTAGATGACCCAGGTGATGAAGGGTATGCGCGTCCTGGAAGTGGCGCAATTTACCTATGTTCCGGCGGCCGGCGCGATCCTGGCGGACTGGGGCGCGGATGTCATCAAGGTGGAGCATCCGGTGCGCGGCGACACGCAGCGCGGCTTCCTGAACATGGGCGGCGTCACGCTCGACCCGCTGCGCCACACGCTGTTCGAACATCCCAACCGGGGCAAGCGCAGCGTCGGCATCGACCTGTCGACCGCGGAAGGTCAGGAAGTGCTGTACGAACTGGCCCGGACGGCGGACGTGTTCCTGACCAACTATCTGCCCCAGGTACGACAAAAGAACCGGTTCGACGTGGAGCATATTCGCGCGGTCAACCCCGACATCATCTATGCCCGCGGCAGCGCGCTGGGCAACAAGGGGCCAGAACGCGAGGTGGGCGGATTCGACGGCACATGCTTCTGGTCGCGCAGCGGCATTGCCTATGCGATGACGCCGGAAGATCTGCCGGGTCCGCTGACCCAGGGCATTCCCGCATTCGGCGATTCGATCGGCGGCATGTTCATCGCCGGCGGCATTTCCGGCGCGCTCTATCATCGCGAAAGGACCGGCGAGGCAGTGGAACTGGACGTGTCGCTGCTGAGCGCCGCTTGGTGGGCATCGGGCGCGCAGATTTCGCAGATCATGGAAAATGGCGTCGTGACACGGAACGGAATGCCCGCATCCGGAGGATCGCTGCGCAATCCCTTCATGGGCAATTTCCATACCGCCGATGGCGGCACGATCAACCTGTGCATGGTCAGCCCCACGGGCCTGATCCGCGACACGTTCGAGCATGTCGGCGCGCCGGAGGCCGGCAACGACCCCCGCTTCAAGGATGTCCACGCCCTGATCGAGAATGCCGGCGCGGCCAGCGACATATTGGTCAAGGCGTTCGCGCGTAAGCCCTTCGCCTACTGGCGCGAGCATCTGAAGACGATGAAGGGCCAATGGGCGCCGATCCAGAGCTTCGCGGACCTGCTGACCGACGAGCAGGCGGTGGCCAACGACATGATCGTGGAGGTCGAAGGCGCCGATGGCAGCGGCAAGCCCCTGCGGCTGGTGCGAGGTCCGGTACAGTTTGACGGCCAGCCGCTCGAAACCACGCGCGCGCCACAGGCTTCCGAGCATACCGAGCTGGTACTCATGGAGATGGGCGTCGAATGGGACCGGATCGAACAATGGAAGGCCAGTGGCGCAATCGCCTGAAACAGGCGATATTCCACCGTCAGGAGGGCAGATAGTCATGAAACCCGGAACGAAACTGAAAAGCGCGGTGTGCGACACCGAAGTCATGGTGATCCGCAGCGGCGACGGCATGATCGAATGCGGCGGCGCGCCCATGGGCGAGGCCAAGGCGGAAGCGCAGGGAAGCCCAAGCGCGGATTTTTCGACCGGGACGCTGATGGGAAAACGCTATGTCGATGCGGCCGGCACCTTCGAACTGCTGTGCGTCAAGCCTGGCAAGGGATCGCTATCGGTGGACGGGGTGGCGCTGAGCACCAAGGACGCCAAGCCCCTGCCCGCTTCGGACTGATCCACATCCCATGAACATCGCACTATTCCTTGAAATGGCCGCCGAGGCTGCGCCCGATCGGATCGGACTGGTCTGTGACGGCCAGCGCTGGACCTATGCGCAACTGCTGGCAGGTGCGCGCGGCGCTGCGGCGCTGCTGCGGGAAACCGGCTGCACCCATGTCGCGCTGCTCGATGAAAGCAGCGAGGCGGCAGCCATGGCGATGTTCGGCGCCGCGCTGGCCGGCGTCGCCTATGTGCCGCTCAACTACCGGCTCGCCGATGCCGACCTTGCCGCACTGATCGGCCGGATCAGCCCGGCCCTGATCGTGGGCGACGCGGATCGGATCCGGCGGCTGTGTCCATCGCTGGAAAACCGGCTGTTCGACCGCGCCAGCTTCCTCGCGGAGGCGCTGGCACATGCCGACGCGGCGGCCGGCGATGGTGACGATGGCGAGGGTGTCGCGATCCAGCTGTTCACCAGCGGCACCACGGCGGCGCCCAAGGCAGCGATCCTGCGCCACGCCAATCTTGTATCCTATATATTGGGCACTGTGGAGTTCGGCGCAGCGCCGGAGAACGATGCCGCGCTGGTCAGCGTGCCGCCCTATCATATCGCCGGCATCGCCGCGCTGCTCAGCTCCATCTATGCTATGCGGCGCATCCTGTTGCTGCCGGCCTTCGAACCCAAGGCCTGGCTTGATCTGGCCGCGACAGAACGGGCCAGCAACGCCTTCGTCGTGCCGACCATGCTGGCGCGGATCATCGACACGATGGACAAGGGGCATCGGCCCGATCTGTCCAGCCTGCGCGCCATCGCCTATGGCGGCGGCAAGATGCCGACCGAATTGATCCGTCAGGCATTGGATCTGTTCCCGCAAACGGGATTCACCAACGCCTATGGGCTGACCGAAACCAGTTCGACGATCGCGCTGCTCGGCCCGGAAGAACATCGCGCCGCCCATGAAACGGATGATCCCGCAGTGCGGGCGAGGCTGGGATCCGTCGGCCGTCCACTGCCAACGGTGGAGATCGAAATCCGCGACGAGGACGGGCGCGCCCTGCCTGCGGGCGAAGCGGGCGAGATCTACGTCCGGGGCGACCAGGTTTCGGGCGAATATCGGGAACGCAGCGCTCTCGATGCTCAAGGCTGGTTTCCGACCCGCGACGCCGGTTATCTGGATGCCGAGGGCTATCTGTTCCTGTCGGGTCGGGCCGACGACGTGATCGTGCGCGGCGGCGAGAATATCTCGCCGGGCGAGATCGAGGACGTCGTGGCCGCCCATCCCGCCATCGCCGAGGCCGCTGCCGTTGCGATCCCGTCGCATGAATGGGGTGAAGCCGTCGGGCTAATCGTCGTTCCCCGCGTCGGCCAGGCCGCTCCATCGGACGATGAGCTGAAGGAGATGGTGCGGGCGCGCCTGCGGTCCTCACGAGTGCCCGAGCGGGTGCTGTTCGCCGACGCACTGCCTTATAATGAGATGGGCAAGCTGCTGCGACGGGAGATCAAGAAGCTCTTTCTCGACTGACATGGTCGCCGCGCCAACTCTCCCCCTCATGCGTTGGGCCGAGGCGGAATTGCGCATGATCGAGAAATTGGGCGGCGACGCCTTTTCCCTCCCGTCGGCCGCGCAGCTGATGGGCGAACGGGCGACGCTCAACGGCTTTCTGGTGCCGGGCCGGCGTTCAGCGGGCGGCGGATGCAGGCTGCACGACACGCTCGACGGGACCGTGGCGCTGACGCTCGCCCGGGCAGACGACCGCGCGATGCTGCCTGCGCTGTTCGGGGACAGCGGAATCGATGGCGACGATGACCGGCAGATCGCGGCCGCCTTCGCTAAGCGCCATAGCGAGGCGCTTGTCGCGCAGGGACGCCTGCTGGGCATTGCCATTGCGCGGATCGGCGAAACGCCGGTCAGCCCCGCCTGTAGCGTGACCGCTGAGGGAGAGAGCAGGACCAGACGATCGACGCCGATCGTTATCGACCTGTCGGCATTATGGGCCGGACCGCTGGCGGCGCATCTGGTCGGTCTGTCCGGCGCGCGCGTCGTTAAGGTGGAGTGCCATGGCCGCCCGGATCGGATGCGCGAGGGCGACGCTGCCCTGTTTGCCCGGCTGAATCAGGGCAAGGCCAATATCGCCCTAAACCTGCGCCACGACGCCGATCGCGCCGCGCTGATCGCTCTGATCAGCCAAGCGGACCTTGTGATCGAGGCGGCGCGGCCGCGCGCCCTTCGTCAATTGGGGATCGATGCCGATGGGCTGGTCCGCGCCGTACCCGGCCTGGTCTGGATGACCATCACCGGTCATGGCGCGATGGGGGATGCGGCGCAGTGGATCGGCTTCGGCGATGATTGCAGCGTCGCGGGGGGTCTGAGCGGCGCGCTTCGGGACGCCAGCGGCGCGACCGGTTTCGCTGGCGACGCCTGCGCCGATCCGCTGACCGGCATCCATGCCGCACGGCTGGCGCTGGCGCGGTTGCGGGACGGACGCGCGGCCCGCATGATCCTGTCGATGAGCGCGATCGTGGCGCAGGCACTGGACAGCGAAAGGCGGCGAGACGAGAAGGCGCTGATGGCCGACCTTCGATATTGGAGTCTGAGGCACGGAACGCCTTTCCCGAACGCCGGGCCGCGCCCGTCTGGGCGTGTGGCCGCGTTGGGGCAGGACAATCAGGCCTGGCTTGCCTCATGCTGATCCGCGCGGCCGAGATTGATGGTCGCCTGGCCGATGTCCGCATCGAGGGCGGGCGGGTGGCGGCCCTGGGCGTGCTTGAACCCGCTGAGGGCGAAAGGATGATCGACGCTGGCGGCGGCGCGCTGCTGCCGGGGTTGCATGATCATCATATCCATTGCGCGGCGCTTGCCGTCGCGCGCGCATCGCTGGCCTGCGGGCCGCCCGATGTGACGGATGAAGCGCGACTTGCGGCGGTGCTGGCGCAGCCGGGGAGTGGCTGGCTGCGCGGGATCGGCTATCATGAAAGTGTCGCCGGTATGCTGGATGCGCGGCAACTGGATCGCTGGACCGGCGATCGTCCCGTGCGGATACAGCATCGTTCCGGGCGCATGTGGTTCCTAAACAGCGCGGCGCTCGATCGGCTGCTGTCCGGCGCAGTACCCCCGACGGGAATGGAGCGCGAGGACGGGCGCTGGACGGGACGGCTGTTCGACGCCGACGCCTGGCTGCGGTCGGCGCTGGGCGGCGTGCCACCGGACATGGGATCGATCGGCAAGGAGCTGGCGTCCCTGGGCGTAACTGGCATCACCGACATGTCACCGGCCAATGACGACCGCATGGCGGGGCATTTCGCGGCGGAGCGGGATACCGGACGGTTGCCGCAACGGATACTGCTGGCCGGAACGCTGGCGCTGTCTGACGCGCCGCGGCACGCTTCCGTGACGATCGGCGCCGCCAAGCTGCATCTGCACGAGCATCAGTTGCCGGATTTCGACGACTGCGTGGCGTTCGTGAGCGACGCGCATGAGCGCGACCGTGTCGCCGCGATCCATTGCACGACCGAGGTCGAACTGGTGTTCGCGCTTGCTGCGCTGAAGGAGGCCGGCGTCCGGCCGGGCGACCGGATCGAACATGCAGGCATAACCCCCGATCCCCTGCTGGCGCAGATGGCGGAAATGCGCCTCCACGTCGTCAGCCAGCCGCATTTCATCGCCGAGCGCGGCGACCAGTATCTGGCCGACGTCGAACCGCGTGAACGCGCGCTCCTGTATCGGCTCGCCGCCTTCCGGCGGGCGGGCGTGACGCTCGCGGCGGGCAGCGATGCCCCCTATGGCCGCCCCGATCCCTGGGCGTCCATGCGCGCGGCCGTATCGCGCCGGACCGCAACCGGGATCACTATCGGCCATGATGAGGCACTGACGCCCGAGGAAGCGCGCGACCTGTTCCTCGCCGATCCCCTGGAACTGGGCCATATTCGCCGGATCAGGGAAGGCGCGCCGGCCGACCTCTGCCTGCTCGACCGCGGCTGGGCGCAGGCGCGCACGCGGCTGGACGCGGCCGATGTCCGCATGACCCTGATCGCCGGATCAACCGTCCATGATCGCGTCGACCAGTCCCCAGTCCAGCGCCGTCCGCGCACTGATGCGCCTGCCTGACAGCATCATCAGGGCCGCGCGCTGCCGTCCGATCCTGCGCGCCACCGAAACGCAGCCCCCCGCCCCCGGCAAGATGCCCATGGCAAGCTCGGGTAGCTGGAACCAGGCGAGGCGGCTGGCGGTCAAATGGCCGGCAAAGGCTGCCATTTCCAGCCCGGAACCGACGCATCCGCCCTGCACATGCACGTCGAGCCGGTCAGCGCAGCCTGCCATGGCGTGCGCGGGCAAGGTCGCCATGCGGATGGCGTGCGCTGTGGCCGGGTCACGCGTCGTGCCGAATTCGGCAAGGTCCGCGCCCAGCGAGAAGCTGCGCCCCGTCGAGCGCAGACGGATGGAGGCGATGTCCCGGTCCAGCGCCGCGAGATCGAACGCATCCCGCAACGCATCCCGCATCGCGCGATCAATCGCATTGTCGGCCTCGGGACGATCGAGGCAGATGTCGAGCCGATCGCCGTCGCGCAGGACGTGGACGGTGCCCGGCGGATATTGGCCCTGCGGCTCGCGTTCCGCGAGCCAGCGCGCATGGCCGGCACTCCCCTGAAGCAGGCCATAGGCCATGGATTCGGCGACCAGCGCGGCTCCCATGTCCATCCCGTCAGTCAGGCGGAGCAGTTGCACCAGCACCGCGGCGGCTTTCGGCTGGGCCTCGATGGCGGTGACAAGCATATCCAGCGACACCGGCGGCTCGACCAGCAGGTCGCAGCAAGCGGCAGCGGGATGATCACGATCGCCGAGGCCGATCAGCGGGCAGGGCGGCGGATGCCGCACTGCGTCCGGCGCCAAATCTTGGAGATCGACAAGAGCCAGCGCCGCGCCATGGTCCTGAAACGGAGTGACGAGCGTCTGCGGATCGATGCGGGCGAACCGGTCGGCCATCGGGGAAATGTAGAGGCAAGCGGAGGCAATGCCAAAGGACAGTCATCATTGATCGCCGAGGCGGTCTCCTGGGACGAAGCCATGCATCCGGTCTCGATTCGGCGGCGGACTGTGGAACGAACGCATTGTCCAGAAGAGGGGTAACAGCGGGCGAGGGAGCAGCGGTAACAGATTAGGATCAAAGGGTAATTTCGATATAAACGAGAGTATCTCATTTTTAATTGACAGACTCTCCGCGTTAGTGAACAACTATGTTCATAAACCGAAGGAGAGGACCATGGCTCAAGTCGAGTCCAACAAGGCGAAGATCGCCAAGCGCGTTATCGAAGTGCTTGAATTCTTCGACGAAAATCACCCGCAGGCCACGGTGATGGACATTGTCCGTCGCTTCGACCGGCCCCAGTCAAGCACCTCGGAATTGCTGTCCAGCCTGGTCGACCTGGGCCTGCTGCACAAGGACCCCTGCTCGCGCTCCTACTCGCCCACGCCGCGCGCGGCGATGCTGGCCGCCGCAGTGCAGCCGCGTCTGGTGCGCGATGGCGGGCTGACCGGCCTGATCGACCGGCTTTCGGCGCAGACCGGCCTGGGCGTCGCCGTTTTCGGCATGGTCGGGCTGAAGGTGCAGGTCGTCCACTGGCGCGGCGGCAAGCGCAGCTTCCGCACCGCCGGCCCCGGTTTCTGCGGCGGGCAGCAAGATTATCTGTCCGACTCCGCCGCCGGCTGGCTGATGCTGTCGACCGTCACCGAGCCGCGGCGCGGCGGCATGATCCGGCGCCTCAACGCCGAAGCCAGTGAGGACCGCAAATTCGCCACCGCCGACATGGTGGGGCAGGTCCAGCGCTGCCGCGATGAAGCCCATGTGAGTGGCCGGGCCGGCTTCGGCTCGATCGCGGACGTAACGGCGGTGCTGCTGCCCAACATGCCGGAAAGCCAGCCGCTGGCGATCGGCTTTGTCTATGAACCATCGGACCAGATCGACGCCGAGGGCTTGCTCGCCACCCTCAAGGACGCGGTGCGTCGCTGTGTCGAAGAGCCGGCCCCCGCATCGGTTTCGCCCCTGTTCGATGCCCGCCAGCCGCAGTTCGAGGTCAGCCATGGTTGAGGTTAAGGACCAGGAACTGGCTCAGGCCGCGCGCAAATATTGGTCGGCCGAAGGATATACGGAAGGCGGCGTGATCCGGGAGGTCGACTATGCCTCGCAATCGGGCGGTCTGGATCCGTCGCTGGCGGGCATCAAGATCGTCGACACCGACACCCATATTACCGAGGCGCCCGATCTGTTCACATCGCGCGCGCCGGCCAACTACAAAGCAAAGGTACCCTATGTGAAGCTCGACGCCGACGGCGTCGAACGCTGGTATGTCGGTGACCGCAATTTCGGCTCTATGGGCGGCAACGTCATCCGCGCCGACAATAACAAACTGCTCGGACGTCTCGCTTTTCCCAAGCTTTCACAGGCACATCCGGGCGGCCATCTCATCAAGGAACGCTTGCAGGCGATGGACGATATGGGCGTCCATGCCCAGATCGGCTTCCAGAATTCGGGCGTGACCCAGGCGGGATCGCTGATGTCGCTCGGCGACCCCGACCTCGCGCTGGCCATCATCCAGATGTATAATGACGCCTCCGCCGAATATCAGCAGGTATCGGGCGATCGCATCTTCAACATGGCCCATCTGCCTTTCTGGGACCAGACGGCGCTGGAAACCGAGGCGCGGCGGTGCGTAGACATGGGACTAAAGGGTTTCGTGCTACCCGACACGCCCGAACGGGTCGGCGTGCCCAGCTTCATGCATGAGTATTGGACGCCCTTCCTGGAGATGTGCGAAGCGACGGGGATGCCGCTCAACTTCCATCTCAATGCGGCGATCGATCCCAATACCTTGACCTGGGAAGGCTTCGGCTTCGAACAGACCCTGTCGGTGGTCGCCACCATGTTCTCGATCGGCAACGCCGCCACGCTGGGCAACTGGATGGTGTCGGGTCGTCTGGACCGACATCCCAAGCTCAAGATCGGCCTGATCGAGAGCGGCGCGGGCTGGGTTCCGTTCGCCATCGAGGCGCTGGAGCACCAGTTCGACGAAATGCTGCCGAGCAAGAAGGGTCTGCTCAACAAGCGGCCGAAAGAATATTTCCGTGACCATTTCTGGGTCACATTCTGGTTCGAAAAGATCGCCCCCAAACTGCTGCTGGAGACGATCGGGGTCGACAAGGTCATGTTCGAGACTGACTTCCCGCACCCGACCTCGCTCTATCCGGGCGTCCAGTCGCATATCATCGACGTGCTGGGCGGCTATGATTTCGAGGTGAAGAAGAAGGTGCTTCAGACCAACGCCACCGGCCTCTATAATCTGCCCTTCTGACCGAAGGCCTGGGCGCTCCCGACGAACGGGAGCGCCCTTTTTCAGCGCTGGCGATAGCGGGTTCCGTCGAAATGATCGAGCGGTACGAGGGCACCCCCGCTGAAGTCGATGATCTTCCCGACACGCCGCGCGCGCACCGCATTTTCCGGCTGAAAAGTATAGCAATTGGGCGGCACGCGGGTCGCGGTGGATTGCCGCTCCATCGGAATGAGCCGGCCATTGCCGAGGATCGCCCCCCACTGGAGCAGCCTTGCAGCTTCCCTCTCGCGTCCTTCCAGTCCCTCGATCCACTCGCGCAGCTTGAGCAGGGATTCCCCGGCGATCGCGTCCGGCCTCTCCATTACATGGCCGCGATGCGCGAATTGCAGCACGGGGGTGCCGTCACGCCGGATCTCCGCGACGCTGAGGCCATCGACCGGATCGCAGGCGACAATCTCATAACGGGTCGGGGCCTGGTCAGTGGCGTGGGCGGCGGCCAGCACCATGAGATCGTGCAAATGGGTGCAGTTGGCCTTCTTCTCGCCGCGGCCCGCAACGTCCGCAAGCGGCACGCCCGTGAAGGTGCCTTGCAATATCGCGGACGCGCCGGGACAGGTGGTCCAGGGAAGGCGGTCCAGGATCGAATCCACCTCTGTCACGACCACGCCGTCATGATGCAGGATGACGGCCATGCTGTGATAGTCGTCCTCGACAGCGGCGATCACCTGCCCGGCCGACGGCGTCACCAGGAAGCGGCGGCGAAAGCCCGACAGCCTGTCGAGCGCGGCGCTGTCCATCGTCAATCCTTCGCCAGCAGCAGCGCCGCCGCCATCGGGCCACCGCCTGAGGTCGCGATCGCGACCCTGGGATCGCCGGCGATCTGCCGCGCTCCACCCTCTCCCCGCAACTGCACAACCGCCTCATAAGCGAAGCCGAAGCCATGCAGGCGACCCCAGCCGAGCTGGCCGCCGCCGGTATTCATCGGCAGGTCGCCGTCGAGCGCGATTCGCTTGCCACCTTCCAGGAACTGGCCGCCCTCGCCGATCTCACAGAAGCCCAGGCCTTCCAGCCAGGTGATCGGCTGGAAGGCGAAGCCGTCGTACAGCTGGACGGTATCGACATCCTTGACGCGATAGTCGGTAGTCGCCCAGAGATCTCGGCCGGTCGGATAGGCTCCGGCCCATTCGGCCTGATCCCAGCTATAGCGTTCGACCGAACCGGCGCTGGCAGCGATCCGGATCGGCGTTGCCTTCACCTCGTCCAGGGCGTCGCCTGCCGAAACGATGATGACCGTCGAGGCGTCAGTGAAGCGGTCGCAATCATAGAGGCAGAAGGGCGTGCTGATCATCCGCGCGCCCATATATTTGTCCATCGTCAACGGTTCGCGAACGAGGGCGCGCGGATTGCGCGCGGCATTGGCATGATCGTTCAACGCCACCTGCGCGAGCTGCTCGCGGGTCAGACCATAGCGCTTCATGTGCCGCATCGCGAATTGCGCGGTCCAGTTGGCGGCGGAAAAGGCGCCGAAGGGCGACACCCATTGCGAACTGCCCGACACGTCCTTGCGCCGTTCGAGCGGCGGAAACTCCTCCGGCCGGGCGAGGGCGGCGGCCTCATAGACGGTGCGGAAGCAGAGCACATGGCGCGCCAGGCCCGCCTTCACCGCAGCAGCGGCTTCCGCCACCGCCCCCAATTGAGCAGTCGCTTCCGCCGCGCCGACATGCCAGCGGGTCTTCAGCCCCAGCACCTCGATGAGATCATCTGCACTGACCGGCGAGAAGCCGAGAAAGCTCTGCATCTTGCCGGGATAGGTGGCGACGCCGTCGATCTGGTCGAGAGTGAGGCCCGCGTCGGCGATGGCTTCGCGCACGGCGTCGAGGGTCAGGCCCAGCGGGGACCGTGTCAGGCGGACACCGACCTCGGACATGCCGATGCCGCTGATATGGGCTTCGTGCGCCATGGTTCAGCCGACCTTTTCGAACAGGGGATACCAGATGCCGTCCTGTTCCTCGAACAGCACCTGGACCCGATCGTCGATATCGACCGCATCGACCGGGCATTGGACGATGTTGGTCGTCAGATAGACGCCCGGCGCATCGTCCAGCTTCACGCGCGCGATCACGAAGGGCACTTCCATGTCCTTCGCCCAGGACTGATGATTGACAGTATAGCTGTCGACCACGCCCATCCCCGACACCGCATGGGGGCCGACATTTTCCGACTGGCAATGGCGACAGATTTCGCGCGGGGGATGGGTGAAGCCCCCACAATCACCGCAGCGGGTGATATTGAGCCGCCCGTCCGCGCCGCCGGTCCAGAAGGCGCGATTGTCCCGGTCGAGCCGGGGCCGCGAACGCTGCCAGGCCATGTCAGTCGGCCCAGACCAGGTGCAGGCTTTCCAGGCCGATCACATGACCGCCATGGAACACCGGCGGATGGTCGGGATCGAGCCGGAATTCGGGCAGGCGGGCGAGCATTTCCTCGTAGAGGACTTGCAGTTCGACGCGGGCGAGGTGCGAGCCCAGGCAGCGATGCGGGCCGACCCCGAAGGCGATATGGACATTATTCTCGCGATCGAGGTCATAGACCTCCGGCTGCGGAAATTCCTTCGCGTCGAGATCCGCGGCCGGCAGGAACAGCTTGACGAAGTCGCCCGGCATCAGCTTCGCGCCCGCCAGTTCGGCCTCCTTCTTCACGATCCGCATCGGCACCGTGAAAGTATAGCGGCGCAGCATTTCCTCCGCCGCCTCGGCGATCAGCTTGGGTTCGGCGCGCAGCTTGCGTTGCAGGTCGAGGTCGAGGGCCAGACCGCGCATGGCAAGGCCCATGCCGTTCATGACCGTATCGAGACCGGCGATGAACAATAGCACGCCATAATTCTCCATGTCGGCCAGTGTGGTGGGCTGGCCGTCAATCTCGAGCTTCCATAGCATCGAGAGAATGTCGTCGCGCGGATTGTCGCGGCGGTCGAGCATCACATCGCGCATCGCTGCGGCAATCTTTTGCAGGCGACGCATCGACCCTTCGCGATCGGTGTCGATCGCCTCCATATGCTCCTTCACGATGGCGCGATATTCGGGCAGCCGGTCGAGCGGCAGGCCCAGCATCTTGAGGAACACCTGGACCGGCAGCGGCTCGGCCACGGCGGACATGAATTCGCAGCGCCCCGCCGGCTTGATCGTCTCGATCAGTTCGGCCGCGAGCGCGCTGATGCTGGCCTTCAGGTTCGCGATCGTCTTGGGCGAGAAGACCTTTTGCAGCGGCTGGCGATATTTGGTGTGCTCCGGCGGATCGAGCGTGATCGGGACCGGCTGGGGGATGTGGGGCGCGCCGGGCGGCAGCGCCGCCAGCATCGCCTTCATCTGCGCAGCCGGCACGAATTCACTGGAGAAGGTTTCCGTATCGCGCGAGGCTTCATAATTGGCGGCATGGCTGATCGCCAGCCAGCCGCCGCCGTTGCGCGGCGTCCAGAAGACGGGCGGCGCGGTGCGCAGCAGATCCAATATCCGCTGGTGCGGATCGGCCAGCAGGCCCGGATCGGCATGGACGTCAAAGTCATAGACCAGCGCATCGGGCACATGGGCCGGCTTGGCTGCTATCGGGCTGAGGGCTGCGTGAACCATGATGTCTCCGGCTATCCTGCTTCCTGTTTTGGCCGGTGTCGCCCGCATGGCGGACAAAGGCAAATGGGTTGGCACAGCCTCGTCGCAATACCGCAGGGACGATCGCCACAATCACCCGATCCCGCGCGTATCGTGGCGGCGATTGAGCGTTAGGACGAGTTGATCGCCGTCCCAATCTCCTTTCTAAGGAAGACAAGCATCGCTGGAGAGGCGTCATGAAAATCCGCATCGAAAGAGCGGCGTGCGTGGGCAATGCCCGCTGTGCCGCCGTGTCAGACACCCTCTATCCGCTCGACGAGGACGGCTACATCGCGACCGACGGTTTCGAGGTTCCCGAGGGCATGGAAAAGATCGCGAAAAACGGCGCGCGCGCCTGTCCCGAGCGGATCATCTTCGTGATCGAGGATGACGACAGCATCAGCTGGCCCCCGGCGGCCAAGGCCTGACCATCTTATCGGAGAGCATGATGAGCGACTTATTGGGCTACAGGGGCAAGCGGGTGATCGTAAGCGGGTGCTTCTCCGGCATGGGAGAGGCGACGGCCAGGTTGCTGCTCGACCTGGGCGCTGAGGTGCATGGCCTGGATTTCAAGGACAGCAGCCTGCCGCTCGCATCCTTCCACAATGTCGACCTGCGCGACGCAGGCTCGATCGAGCGCGCCGTTGCCGGCATCGGTGGAAAGGTGGACGCGCTCTTCAATTGCGCGGGCCTGCCGCAATCCTTCCCGCCGATGGATGTCATGAAGGTGAACTTCATCGGCCTGCGGCATCTGACCGAACAGGTGTTGCCGTTGATGGGCCCTGGCGGTGCGATCGCCAGCATCGCTTCAACCGGCGGGCTTGGCTGGAGCCGCCGCATCCCCACCAACATGGAATTCGTCACCACCAAGGGCTTCGATGCCGCCATCGCCTGGTGCGAGGCAAATATGGACATCGTCAAGGAAGGCTACAGCTTCTCCAAGGAGAATGTGATCGTCTGGACCCAATATATGGGCGCCCACCTCATCAAGCAGGGCATCCGCATCAACTGCACCCTGCCCTCTCCCACCCAGACGCCGATGATGGCCGCGTTCGAGGCGACCTCTGGCAAGGATGTCGTCGCCGCTGCGGCCGAGCCGATGGGACGCTATTCGACGCCGGAGGAGCAGGCTGCGGGCCTGGTCCTCATCAACAGCGACCTGGCCAGCATCGTCAACGGCGTGGTTTTCCCGGTCGACGGCGGCTTCATGGGCGGCGTGGCGACCGGGCAGGTCGACCTCAGCATCATGATGCGGCGCGCCGCACCCGCGCAATAAGCCGGAGCCTGCCAACATGAATTTCGACCTGACCGACGACCAGGAAATGATGCGCGACATGTTCGCGCGCTTCCTCGACGAACAGAGCAGCATGATCCGGGTGCGCGAGGCGGCGCCTTCGGGCTTTGATCCGGCCTTGTGGCAGGGGCTCGCCGATCTGGGCGCCCTGTCGATCCGGGTGCCGGAGGAAGCCGGCGGACTGGGCCTGGGCCTGTTCGACGCCACGCTGCTGATGGAGGAAGCGGGCCGGACCCTCGTGTCGGGGCCGTTGGCGGAGGCATTGATCGCCGCCCGGCTGCTGGCGCAGCTGGGCGGCGACACCGCCGAGTTGCTGGGGCAGGTCATGACCGGCAGGGCCATTGTCAGCCTCGCCTTTCATGACGTGGCCGACCAGCCGGTGCAATGGATCGGCGGCGGACAGGTGGCGCAGTCCGTGATCGCGCGGCGCGGCGGGGATGTGATCCTGGTCGATGTGCCTGAAGCCGCACGGCGCTCCGAGGACAACTTGGCATCGACACCCATGGCCGAAATCGATCTTGGCGCCCTACCCCATGCCATATTGGCGACTGGGGAGGCCGCACTGTCAACCCTCGCGCAGTGCGTGGAGGAATGGAAGCTGTTGATTGCCGCCGGGCTGGCGGGGATCGGGCGACAAGCGCTCAAGCTCGCCGCCGCCTATGCCTGCGAACGCAAGCAGTTCGACCAGTATATCGGCCAGTTTCAGGCCATTTCCCATCCGCTGGCGGACCTGCTGTGCGATGTCGATGGCGGCAAGTTCCTGGTCTGGAAAGCGATACGGGATCTGGTCGACGCCGCACCACAGGCGGGCGCGGCGATATCGATCGCCGCCTGGTGGAATGCCGACGCCGCCGCACGGGCGGTGGCGCAGGCGCTGCACACATTTGGCGGCTACGGCCTCACCACCGAATATGACATCTTCCTGTTCAACCTGCGCGCCAAGGCCTGGCCGCTGCTGCTGGGCGACCCGCAGCGGCTGATCGAGGAAGCGGGCCGGCGCTTCTATGGCGCCGAAAGGCCCGCCCTGCCTGATGCAGGTGCCATGCCGATCGACTTCGACCTAGGCGAGGACGCGCGAGCCATCACGCAGGAAATCAACGATTTCTTTGCCGCGAACGTGACGCCGGAGATGCGCGAGACCTTCCATTACAGCTGGGAGGGCTACAATCCCGAACTGAACCGCAAGCTCGCCGCGCAGAATCTCCTCTATCTGGGCCTGCCGGCCGATGTCGGCGGCAGAGGCTTGTCGGCCTACGAAAAGACCGCGGCGATGGATGCGTTCGAAACGCAGGGCTACAATAACCCCGCCGCCAATGTGACGCAGATGGTGGCACTCATCATCCACCGCTTCGGCACGGAAGAACTCAAGGCGGCGGTGCTGCCGGAGATCATGCGCGGGGAGGTGATCTGCTCACTCGGCTATTCCGAACCCGGTTCCGGTTCCGACGTGTTCGCCGCCCAATGTCGCGCCACGCAGCAGGCCGACGGCAGCTGGCGGATCGACGGCACCAAGATGTTCACCAGCGGCGCCAACCTGGCCACCTATGTGCTGATGCTGTGCCGGACCAACCCGGACGTGGCCAAGCACAAGGGGCTGACCATGTTCATCGTACCGCTGAAGGCCGACGGAGTGACGATCCAGCCGGTCCATACCTTCCAGGACGAGCGGACCAACATCACCTTCTATGACGGCGTCTCCATACCCGACAGCTGGCGGCTGGGCGAGATCGACGGCGGCGTCCGCACCATGAGCGCCAGTCTGGAGCTGGAGCATGGCGGGGGCTTCGCCAAATATCAGCGCGCGATGTTGCAGGCAGCCGAAAGCCTGTGCCGAGAGATTCGGTGCGATGGCCGGACGCTGATCGAGAATGGCGGCGCGCAGGTTCGCCTGGCGCGGACCGCTGCCAATCTGTGGGCATCGGAACTCATCACCTACCGGGCACAATGGGCGATAGCGGAAAAGAAGCCCAACCATGCCTATGGCCCGATGGCCAAGATGTTCAGTTCCGAAAAATTCCAGAGCGACGCGCGCGACCTGCTGGATCTGACGGCGCCGCTATCCCTGTCGAAGCGCAAGGGCGCGGCCGCCGAGATCAACCAATATTACCGCCACGCCCAGGGATCGACCATTTATGGCGGGACAAGCGAGGTCCATCGCAGCATGATCGCCGAGCGGGCATTGGGCCTGCCGCGCACCCGTGCCTGAGGATGACGCCATGAGTGATAAGCCGCATCTGCTGACGCAGGAACAGGACGGCATCCTGATCGTCACGCTCAATCGGCCGGACAAGCTCAACGCCCTATCCGCCGAGACCATGGCGCTGTTCGAAGCCGCCCTGCTCCGCTTTCGCGATACCGCGGCATTGCGGGTGATGCTGATCCGCGCGACTGGTCGCTATTTTTCGGCCGGCGCGGACCTCAAGAGCGGCGATGCTCCGGCCTATCCGCGCACGCCGAGCGGCATCCGCGAAAATCATCGGCTGAATCTGAACGGGATGCAGCGCATCTATGACGAGATGGAGCATGTCGAAAAGCCCATCGTCTGCGCCATTCACGCGACCTGCGTCGGTGGCGGGCTGGAAATGGCTCTGTCGTGCGATTTCCGCCTGGCGGCCAGGAGCGCGGCTTTCTCCTTCCCCGAGGGGCTTTTCGGGGTGCTGCCGGCCTCCAATGGGGTCAGCCGCCTGACGCGCATCTGCGGTCCGCATTGGGCACGCTGGTTGATCATGGGCAATCAGAAGGCCGATGCCGATCGGGCATTGATCATGGGCCTGGTCCATGACGTGCTGCCGGACGCGGGATTTGACGAGGCCGCGCTCGCCTTCTGCCGGCACCTAACCCGGCAAAATCCGGAACAGATGGGCGCGGCCAAGATCGCCATCGAACTTGCTAACGAGGTCGGCCCCTCCATGGGCCGCCATGTCGAGCGGATGGCGAACAGCGCCCTGATGCTGAACCCTGCCTATCTGGAGGGCATGGAGCGCTACCTGAAGGGCGTTGGCGGGCAGAAGGACTGATCGGTCAAACGCGTCCCTCTACCGCAAGGGCGCGATAGTCGCGAATACCCAGTTCGAGCAGCCGCGCCTCCGCGCGCAACAGATGCGTTCGTCCCAGCGGATTGGGTGTATGCAGTATATGCTGCAACGCGGTGTCCGTCGTCACGGTGACGACGCGTTCCAGCCCCGTCATCAATGCCGTGGCCATACTGAATGGTGGGGATTGCTGCTGGCCCAGATCGCCGTCCATCTGCTCGACCAACAAGCGCATGACTGGCTGCGCCGCATGGACGCGATGCAACACCATGCGCTCATTCTGCGCGTCGGCCATCTGGTTACGCAGGTGGAGAAGCCGCGAATGCTTGATCCAGAAGCCGTGATAAGCGGTGACAAAGGCCAGCGCCCTTTCTCCCAGGACTGCGTCATCCCAGCGATCGCGCAGCAAGGAAATATACTCATCCTCCGCCGTCGCCATCACCGGTTCCAGTACCGCCATCAGCAGTTCGGTGAGATCGTTGAAATAATTGTAGAGCGAGGTCATCCCCAACGATGCCTGGCGCGCCACGGCGCTCAACGAAACCTCGACATCCGGCGGCCCCGCCAACAATTCATTGGTGGCGGCGAGGATACGCTCACGCGTGTCCCGCCCCTTGCGACCCAGGCGCTGGCCGTTGAGATTGTGGCTGAGCGTGGTGGAGGGCGCTGCCGCGCGCGCGCGAATGGTTGATGGCCTGACAGCCTGGTCGCCCACCGTCTTGTCCACGTTCGCGCTCAAAATCCGACCCCGCTATCCCGTCATGCGCGCCAGGCCACGAGCTTGGTATCGAGAAACTCCTCGATGCCCTCAAGGCCCCATTCGCGACCCATGCCACTGGCCTTGCAGCCGCCAAAAGGCAAGTCTCCGGCGATGCACATGCCGCCATTAACGCTCACCGACCCCGTCCGTATCCGCCGGGCGACACCGATCGCACGGTCAAGGTCGCCCGACGCCACCCCGCCCGACAGCCCGTAGCTGCTTTCATTGGCGATACGGATGGCGTCCTCGTCATCGTCATAGGGGATGACGACAAGGACCGGTCCGAAAATCTCTTCCTGCGCGATACGCATGTCATTGGTGACGTCAGCGAAGCAGGTCGGCTCGACAAAATAGCCGCCGCCCTTGTCCGGGCGCGCCTTGCCTCCGGCCAGCAGCGTCGCCCCCTCCTGTTGTCCCAGTTCGACATAGGACAGGACGCGATCCATCTGCCGCTTCGACACGACCGGACCCATGATATGCTGCGGATTGTCGAACTCGCCCCAATTATCGCCGAAACTGCCGTAGGCATGTTTAAGGACGGCCTTGGCCTCCTCATGGCGGCTGCGCGGCACCAGCAGGCGCGAATGGACGGCACAGCCCTGACCTGCGTGGAAGACGAGCATCGACTGGGCGACGTCCATGGCGAAATTGGGTGCATCGTCGAGGATGATCTTCGCCGACTTGCCGCCCAGTTCGAGGAAGACGCGCTTCAGGGTGGCAGCGCCCTGTTCCATGATGCGCTTGCCAACGCCAGTAGACCCGGTGAAGGAAATGAGGTCCACGCGCGGGTCCGTGACCAGCATTTCGCCGGCCAGTGCCGGGTCCGCGCCGAAGACGACGTTGAGCACGCCGGCGGGGAGGCCCGCTTCCGCCGCCAGTTCGCCGAAGATCGCGCCCATGCCCGGCGTGTTGGGCGCAGGCTTCAGAATGACGGTGCAACCTGCCAGCAGAGCCGCAACGACCTTCCCCACATTGACATAGAGCGGCACGTTCCAGGGCGTGATCGCCCCGACGACCCCCACCGGTTCATAATAGGCGCGGCGCTGCGTCTCGAAGCCGTAGCCGGTGCGCGGTCCATAATCCTTTTCCCAGACGATTTGGGGAAAGAGGCGCAGATAATCGTCCCAGCCGTCGAGCGCCATGTCGACATGGGCGCGGCCGACCGCCCCGATGGCCGCGCCGGCTTCATGGCGGGCAAGGTCGGACAGGCGATCCTTGTTCGCTTCGAAAAGCGCTCGCAATTTCGTGACGAGGGCCACGCGCAGTTCGACATTGGTCGACCAGTCGGTGGTGTCGAACGCCCGGCGCGCGGCCGCGATCGCCGCCTCGACATCGGCCGCCGACGCATCGGCCGCCCGCCCGACCACATCCCCGGTCCAGGGTCCGATCACGTCGAACGTGCGGCCTTCCTCGGCTTCGCGCAACACGCCGTCGATATAGAGTTTGGCGTCGGGGAGAATGGCCATGGTCTTGGTCTTCCTATGAATGGGGATGGTCAGCCGCGACGGTCGGCGGTCAATGCGACATGGCGGATATGCAGGTCGGCCGGCATGTCGATGACGGCCCGAAAGGCGTCGGTGACAGAATGATAATGGCTGATGGGACGGTCGCGCGGGTTGAGGCCGATCTTAGCATTGTCCTGCATGAAGCGGACGGCGACCTCCATCGGCCAGTTCGTGCCGGTCTTGGTCTCGTCCATCATCTGGCCGGCCTGCACCACCGTCACGCGGACGCCGTCGGCGGCGAGTTCGCGCGCCCACAGGTCCGACATCAGTTCCAGCGCAGCCTTGCCCCCGGCGTAGAGCCACAGCATCGCCATCTTGATGGCCACGGATTCGCTGCTGACGTTGATGATATGACCGCCACCCCGCAACAGCGGCAGCGCCTCGCGCGCGCAGAGGATGGGGCCAGCGACGTTGGTCATCAGCGATGCGACGACCTGATCGTCACGGACATCGGCCAGCGTGAAGGGTTCGTAGATGGCCGCGTTGTTGATGAGGACGTCGATCCTAGGATGCAGTTCCGCAAGCCTGGCGAAAGCCGCGCGGATGGACGCAGGATCGGCGACGTCGCAGACCAGCGCCACATGCGGCGCGCCCAGCTCCGCCGCCACGGCCTCCACCTTGGCAGCGGTGCGGCCCAGCAGGACCACCGTATCGCCGTCCGCGGCGAAGCGGCGCGCCAGCGCCCGGCCGAGGCCGTCGCCTGCGCCCGTAATGACGATCGTCTTGCCCATAAAGCCTTCCATCCTCTTCCCGCTCTTTCCCCCTACCTGCCCCCACTGGCCGGCGTCCGGCAAGGGATCAGGCCATCGTGCGCGCGATAGTTGGCTGCCTTAACCGGCAGGCCGGGCGAAGTCCGCCGGATAGACCGACAGATCGCCATCATAGGCGATGCCGCCGGGCCAGAAGCGGGCGCCGCTGACCTTGCTGAAATAATGGACGGTGCGCGCGAAAGAGCCGGCGGCCGAGCGCGGCGCGAAGGCAACGCCGCTGGGACTGACGCCGCGCGCGCGCGCGCTGAAATCCTTGACCGTGAACAACAGGTCGTCGGTCTGCTGGGCGCAGAAGACGAGGTCGCTGCCGGGGCAGTAGTGGCGCGGTTGGATCTGCACCGACGACAGCCGGCCGCGCTTCATCGCCACCTTGCCCGGCACGCGGGTAACTTCGGGTGCGTGCACCGTGTCATACCAGTGATGATATTCCGCCTCCCGCCCGGCGACGAAATTGGCCAGGATGATGCTGACTCCGGAAAAGGGCTGATCGGCGCGATGGTTGGGGCTGAAGGCCCAGTCCCCATACATGGCGTAGCTATGGATGCGTTCCGTATCGCCGCTGTCGTCGATCAGACCGGCGTCGCGCGCTTCGGCCAGCAGCGGGCCCAGCGCGGGCAGATCGATCTCGGGCGCCGGGTAGTCGAATTCATAGACACTGAGGAAGGCCCAGGGCTGGGGAATGTCCGGCATGATCTGTTCGGGCGTCACGGCATAGCGGTCTGCCGAACGCAAGCCGCGCAGCCGGGCCAGATCATCCTGATGCTTGCCGTCGAACCAGCGGGCATATGCGCCCTCGCGCCCGGACGGGACATTATGGAGATGGATGGTCGTATAAAGGCTCATGTCCGCAATCCCGTCAGCGCTGCGCTCAGCAATGCAGCACGGACGGCCGTGCCGTGCCAGCGGCTTGCGCGGCGAAGCGGCAATGATCGCCAAGGCGAACCCTGCCTTCGCCGGCAAGCACCGCGTAATGTCAGAAGCGGAAGCCGCGCATCTGGTTGTTGCCGTCGCACAGGATGACCTGGTTGTTGATGAAACTGCCTTCGTCCGAAGCCAGGAACAGGGCGAGCTGGGCGATGTCTTCCGCCGTTCCCTGGCGACGGACCGACTGCATTGCCTTCAACCTTTCCCAATTGGCGGCGTCGACACCCTGCTGCGCGGCCTCGGTCGCCATCAGGCCCGGCGCGATGCCGACGCAGCGTATCTCGTCGGCGCCGAACTGCTGCGCCATGGCATGGGTGAAGATGTTGAGCGCCGCCTTCGTGACGCCATAGGCAGTCGCGGGATTGTAGCTCGCCATCGACGACTTATTGATGATGACGCCCTTGGCCCTTGCCAGCGCCGGGCGGAGCGCTTCCGCCAGCAGCATCGGCCCGATCGTGTTGATGGCGAAATAGTGCTGCCATTTCGCCTGCCCCAGACCGAAGAAGCCACGCGCGATCTCGCCGGAGTGAAGTCCGGCATTGTTGATCAGCACGTCCAGCCGGTGATGCCCGGCCAGAACCGCGTCGGCGCAGGCATGAATGTCGGCCTCCACCGCCATGTCGATGCGGTGCATTTCGGCGCTGCCCCCCGTCTGTTCGATCAGGGTGCGGCTTTCCGCCAGCCCATCCTCGTTGATGTCGGCCAGGATGAGGTGGGCGCCTTCGCCTGCGAAGGCCAGGGCATGGGCGCGGCCCAGGCCGCCCGCCGATCCCGTGACCAGCACTGTCCTGCCCGCGAACCGATGCGCCATTGCGTCCCTCCTCATTCCATGCGGTCGAACCGCACTTGCGCGATCCGCCATCCCTGCGGCGTCAGGCGAAAGCGGTCGGCATAGCGCCCCATCACCGTGTCGATGACACCGCTCTCGCGACGTTTAAGCTTGACCATTACCGTCCAGTCACCCCTCAGCTCGTCCCCATCCACCTCGATCCGGGGCGAATGGAGCATGTGCAGCACCCACAGGCTGTTGCCGGCAATGGCGGTACAGAGAAAGCCGGTGATCGCATCGGCACCCTCGAGCAGGCCCATGCCATAGTCGCCCACGAAATCGGTGGTGAAGATCTTGGCGAACAGGGTACGGGCCTCATCCGGATCCTGCGCGGCCAGATCGGCGGCCGCACAATAGCGCGCCTTGAGATTGGCGATGGTCAGCGCCTGATCCGCAAGGCCGTTCATGCCGGCTCGGCTTCGAGCCGCTTCGCCACCAGCGCCTTGAGATCGGCGGTCTTGATCTTCGCGCTGCCGGTCAGCGCCAGATCCTCCTCGCTGAAAAAGAGAACGCGACGTGGGACCTTGTAACTGGCCAGCTGACCTTTGGCGAAACCGCGCACATCCTCTTCCGCCAATGCGGCGCCGTCATGCGGGACGATGCAGGCGACGACCAGTTCGCCCAGCGTTTCATGCGGGACGCCGACCGTCTGGGTCATCTTGACACCGGGACAACCCTTGATGACGGCGTCGATCTCCACCGGGGAAACATTGGCGCCCCCGGTCTTGATGATGTCGTTGAGGCGCCCTTCCCAGAACAGCCTGCCCGCCGCATCCAGATATCCGCCGTCGCCGGTGCGGAAGAAACCCTCCGCGTCGACGCTTTCATCCAGCGGCACGCCGACATAGCCGAGCATCAGCGTCGGCCCCTTGACCGCGATCTCGCCACGTTCGCCCAGCGGCATGACGGCGCCGGTCAGGGGATCGAGGACCTTGAAGATATTGCCCGGCAGCGGTTTGCCATGGCTGCCGGCAATCTCCGCCTCCGGAGTGCCGGAGTCGAAGATGGCGCTGATCGTGAAGGTTTCGGTATTGCCATAGGCGGCCATTGGTTCCTGCCAGTCGGTCCGGACCGTGGGATGGCGACCCAGCGGCGTGTTCGCCCCGACATAATGGAGCGAGGACAGATCGACATCGCGCCAGTTCGCCGCCCCTTCCAGCTGCGCCCATTGGTGCGGCCAGGCAAAGGCCATGGTCGCGCGCTCCTGTTCCATCAGGCGAAGCGCCTCTTCGGGCTGGAACGTGGCTTGCAGGATCAGGCTGCCGCCCGAGGACAGGGCGCCGCCGATGGCCATGGCGAAATTGCCCGACCAGAAGAAGCCATTGGCCGACCAGGCGCGGGCGTCCTCCCGCGCAGCGAGAAAGCGCTTCCAGCGCCAGAGCTGGAGCGTGACTCCCCGGTGCATGGACAGGATGCCCTTGGGCTTCGCGGTCGAACCGGACGAGAAGAAGAGTACGCCCGGATCGGCGGGCGTCACGGTCGCGGCGGCGGCGTCGACCAGAGCCTGATCGACCGTTGCCCCGCGCGCGAGGAAATCGTCCCACGGCTCGATCATACCGCCTCCGCCTCCGACTGAGGCGATGTGACGCAGGAATGGAAAGCGGGTCGATCCCAGTTCCCCCGGCGCGCTGGTTGCAACCGCCGGCTCCAGCTCGGCGATCATGGACGCAAAATCCTTCTTCAGGACGGAGCGTTCGATGAGCAGGACATGCGCGCCCGAGGCCTGGATCAGGTGATCCAGTTCGGCCGTCGTCGAAAAGGTGCTGAGCGTCGCCGCCACACCGCCGGCGAGCGCCGTACCGAACACCGCAGCGAGAAATTCCGGACGATTGGTCATCAGAACGGCGACGCGCGTACCCTTGCCCACGCCGGCGGCAATGAGCGCGCGGGCCACCACATTGGCCCGCGCCCACAGTTCGTCATAGGTCCACCGCGTGACGGTATCGCCTTCATGCATGACCAGCGCCTCGGCCGGCCCCGATCGCGCCGTGACCTGCCGGAGCCAGCCGCCCAGGGTGAGTTCGCCCAGTCCCGGCTCTTCGCCCAGGGGCGGGCCGGCGACGATCGAAAGCGGCCGATCAGTCATCTTGTCGCTCCCGATTCCCGTTCAGACCAACGGCAACTCGACATCGGCAACCGATTTGACGAGTACCATGCCATCCTGGTTGGACAGGGTAAGCTGCACCCGGACCAGCGGCGCGCCCCACTCGGTGACGTCACGCTTTTCGACCACTTCGGCGTCGAAATAGGTAACGTCGCCTTCAAACGCCGGGCCACGGAAGTCGGACTTGATCCAGCGGACCATGCCGTCATTGCCAGCCCAATAGGCGATATAGTCGGTCGCCCAGGCCTGCATCGTCGCGCCATAGCCATAGGCGCGGCTCATGCCGACCTCGCCTGCCTTTTGATCGTCGACGTGACCGCGCGACGGGCCGAGATAGAGGCCGTCGCGCTTGCGCGGGTCGATCAGCGCCCCTTCCTCGTCAAACCCGAAACCATCCGCCCAGCCCGGATCCTGGTTCACCCACGGATCGTCGACGCCAGCCGGCGCGACCCAGTCCATGCTGCCCCAGATGTTGAACATGAAGGCGCGATATTCGGTGGCGAAGGTCGCCTTGGTATGCGGGCCGATCACACGGCGCACCAGCTTGTCGCCGACCGACACATCCTCCCAGCGGGGCGATACGCCCTCCCGATAGGCCATCAGCCAATTATGGCGCACCGCATCGACCTGCTCCAGCTCGGCGTCGGACCAGCGCTTCAATTCGCCCAACATGCTGTCATACATGCCGCGCTTTTCGGCTTCCTCCTTGAGATAGCGGATGGCGGTCGAGCGCGCCTTGGCAACGAGCGAGCCGTCCTGCTTGTAATGCAACGTATCGCCGCGCGAAAACATGGTCGGACCGGCGAATTTGGTGTCGGTGACCTTATAGTCGTGGAAGCGGCGCTTCTGGGTCAGATGGTCGCCCGGGCGGATGCGCGCGCCATAATACCACCATTCCTCGCCACCGAAGATCAGGTGCGAATCCTTGATATAGCCGACGCAGGCGGGCGCGCAGCCATGGCCATAGTCCATGCACACCGCGATCGACTGGGGCGCCACCAGACCGCCGAACTGGCTCTGCGCCGCGAAGCGGGGATCCCAGTGGACCGGATTGGGATAATCCATCGCCATCACCCAGCGGCGCAGATCGCTCGACGTCAGCGGCTCGCGAATCTGACCGCCGCCGATTTCCGTACCGACGCGCTTGTCGACATCGCTGAGGTCCATTGTCACCATCTCGTTCATCTCATCCACTCCCTCTTGCGCTGCTTCAGCGATTCACATCGACGACGATGCGGCCGCGCACCTTGCCCGCCAGCAGGTCGGACGCGGCGGCGATCGCCTGCTCCAGCCCGATTTCCTCAGCGATCAGATCGAGCAGGGCAGGATCAAGGTCGCGTGCAAGCCTTCCCCACGCCGCCATGCGCGGCGCGCGCGGCGCCATGACGCTGTCGACGCCCAGCAGGCGAACGCCGCGCAGGATGAAGGGCATCACGGTGGCGGGGAAATCGGCGCCCTGAGCGAGTCCGCACGCCGCGACCGCGCCGCCATAGCGCGTCTGGGCGCAAGCATTGGCGAGCGTGAAGCTCCCCACGGAATCCACGACACCGGCCCAGCGTTCCTTCTGGAGCGGTTTGCCCTTCTCCGACATGGTCGCGCGGTCGATCACGTCATCTGCGCCCAGTTGGGTGAGATAATCTGCCTCCGCAGCCTTGCCGGTCGAGCCGATCACGGTAAAGCCGGCCTTCTTGAGCAGGGCCACGGCAACGCTGCCGACGCCGCCGGTCGCGCCCGTCACCAGCACTTCGCCCTGATCTGGCGTGACGCCGGACCTGACCAGCGCCTCGACGCACAGGGCTGCGGTATAGCCCGCGGTACCGATCGCCATCGCCTGACGCGGGGTGAAGGCATCGGGCAGCGGCACCAGCCAGTCGCCCTTGAGCCGAGCGACCTGGGCAAGGCCGCCCCAATGGCCCTCCCCTACTCCCCAGCCATTGAGGACCACCCGATCGCCGGCCTTCCAGTCGGG
The DNA here is from genome assembly GCF_029590555.1 of Sphingobium sp. V4. NCBI lineage: Bacteria > Pseudomonadati > Pseudomonadota > Alphaproteobacteria > Sphingomonadales > Sphingobiaceae > Sphingobium > Sphingobium sp. V4. The sequence goes on from NZ_CP081002.1 coordinate 697,596, forward strand.
ATGCTCCGAGGTCCGGACCGTGCCGGCCAGGTCGATGCCCGGCACCATCGGAAATTTGCGAACGACCGGTGAAGCGCCCGTGATCGCCAGACCATCCTTGTAGTTCAGCGTCGAATAGAGGACATCGATAGTGACATCGCCTTCGGGCAGTTGCGCTTCGTCAACCTGGCTGAGCGTGACGCTCTGCTGGTCGTCGGTCTTGTCGATGAGGATGGCGGAAAACATCGGCTATTCCTTCCGGGAATGGGATGAGGGAGATTGGGGCAGACCTTCACGGAGGCGATCGGCAATGTCGGGAAAACGCTCCGGCCGCATCGAGCCGTACATGCACAGACGCAGCGATTCCTGCGCGACGCGCCGGGCGAGGTCGCGGCGCTCTTCGTCGGCGCGCGCGTGCGACTGCGCCCAGACTGGCCAGAGGAAGGCTCCCGCCAGCATCATGACGGATAGCACCTCAACGTCGATGCCGTCCTGCGCAAGATCGGTGTCGGCGAAACGCTGCAACGATCCTTCATATTCACGCCAGAAAGGGTCGGCCATCGGATCGGGCGAAGCCAGCAGTTGCATCAACCAGATGCGGCAGAGTTCGGGATTTTCCATCGCGAAGATGGCCAGGCGATCGGTCGTGTCGGCGATATCGACCTGCTCCACGCGCCGTTCGCCGATCGTTTCGGGATCGCCGAAAACGGCGCGGAACATGCGGTCGGACACCCAGTCGGCTGTCGCCTGGATCAGTTTGTCGCGTGTTTCGAAATGCTGATAGGCAGTCCCCCGGTTGACGCCGGCCAGTACGGCGACTTCGGATAGGCTGATCCCTTCGGGACCATCCTTCGCCAGCAGAGCGCGCGCCGCTTCCAATATCGCCTCCCGTGTCGCCTCGGGGTCGCGGGACCGCCTTTTTCGTGCTTCCGTCATGCCGTCATTCCTTATTTCTCAGGCCCCCCGGTGATGTTGCGTATGAATGCACGCGACGAAGGGCCCACCGATCCAGCGGCGCAAGTCAACATCAGGGGTGTCTATCCGGCAAGAGCACTTAATGACCACCATTGTTCATTATCTTACGCTGCCCGCCTGCACGGGAGTCAACCAGAGCCATCCCATCATCGCCGCCACGAAGAAGCAGCCAATTGCCGAGCCATATGACGGCAAAAGTCCGGGCGACGTGGAGCGCCGCCCGGCCGAATGCTCATGCCAGGGCGCGCCTGCTTCAGCGCGAACCGAAGAAGAAGCGGAGGTTCACGCCAAATTCACGCGGCGGAGTCACCGTAGCGCCAGTATAGGTGCTGGTGAACGTCGCCGCCGTGGTCGTCGCCCCGGTCGCGGTGAAGCCAGTAATCTGCTGGTAAGCGGTGAAGAGCGGCGTCGTGCGCGTCAGCACCTTCGTCGTGTCGAACAGATTCTTGGCGAACAGCGATATTTCCCAGCCGCCGTCCGGATCGCGGATGCCAGCATAGAGATTGGCCAGCGCATAGGCGCCGACATCGTCGAAATTATTGGCGGGATCGCCCTGCGACTTGCCGTTGTAATTGACGAGGCCACGCACGAAGCCATCTACCTTGCCGGAAAGGGCGGTATGATATTCGCCCTGAAGAGTCGCGGTGAAGGGCGGCATGAAGGACGCCCGCTGCGACACGGCGCAGGAGGAGATATTGTCAGCGCCGACCGCCGCCTGCAACTGCGCCAGAGTGGGCGCAGCGCCGACCGGATCAGGCACGCCATCGCCGTTCAGGTCGTTGCAGGGAATATTGCCATTCTGGATCTTGCCCAGCGAATAGCTGGCAGTCAGACCAACATTCAGGCTGCGGGTCACATCGACGTTCAGTTCGCTTTCGATGCCGTTCACCTCGACCGGCACGGCACCCACGAAATTGAACGAATTGACCTGCTGCGCCGTCCCGGTCACCTGGCCGGCCGCATTGCGGATCGCCACGGTGTTGACATAATAGACGCCATTGTTCGGCACGCGGAACGGGAAATTCTTGTACTTCTGGTGATAGGCCGTGACGTTGAAGCGCGCGCGTCCACCCCACAAGGTGCTCTTGAAGCCGAGTTCGTAGGACTTGGAGGTTTCCGGCGGCAGGTTCAGGAAGCTGTTTTCCAGCGCCGACTTGGCGATGTTGAAGTCGCCAATGACATTGATCCCCGGACGCATCGAGCTGCCCGTCGCAGCATAGACCAGGAAGTCCGGCGAGAAATTATGCTTCACCGATGCGCTGTAGATCAGCTTCTTGAGGTTCTGGCTGTCGGCCGCAATCCTGTTGCCATTGACGAACAGGAAGTTTTCCGAATCATATTTGATTTGACGCAGGCCCCCGGAAACTTCGGTCGCTTCCCCGATATGCGCCGTCAGGTTGCCGAAGAAGGATTGTTCGTGCGCACCGCCGGTACGCTGAATATCGGACTGCACGATGGATGCGATGCCACCCCCGAAGGCCGTCGGCAAACGCACGATCGTCGGCGAGGTGAGGCTGGTAGGCGGCGTCAGCTTGTTGTCGAAGAAGCCGATCACATAGTCGAAGATGCCGACGACCCGCTCTTCATTCTGCAGGCGGATTTCGTGGGATGTCGCCTTCGCGATCGTGTCGGTGATCTGGTTGACGTCACGTCCGATGAAGAAATTGCCGCGATCGATATTTTCAGTGGAGTGGAAATCCTGCTTCGACCATTGACCCTGGTAGATCAGCCGCTGGCCGGCCGCCGCCAGTTCGGCGCGCCAGTTGAAAAGGTCGATCCGCTGATTGATGATGCGTGGTTGTTCCTGGATCGAACGCCGGTCCTTGGCGGTGATCAGAACGGGGCTGGGCGCCGCGTTCGGATTCGCCTCGCTGAACGAGATCGATTGATCGTAAGTCCGTGCGTCGCGATCGAGATATTGGTAGGTACCCTCCAGCTTCAGCCAGTCGGCTGGCTCGATCGCCCCCACGACGCGGAAGCTCTTGGTGCGCGAATGCGGATCGGGCGCGCCCGCGCCGCGCGTCAGTGGCCGAATGCGGTCAACCTCATTTTCATCCCACACGCCCGAAACGCGCAGACCGGCCACGCCTTCGATGATCGGCAGGTTCAGCGCGCCCTTGAAATTCAGCGTACCGATGTCGTTTCCGGTCCAGTCGACATAGCCGCCAAACTGATTGAGATCGGGCTTGCGCGACGTGATGGTGATCGAGCCGGAGGGAGAAGCGCGACCACGCAGCGTGCCTTGCGGCCCGCGCTGCACTTCGATCTGGCCGATGTCGTACATCTGCTGCAGGACGATGCCAGGGGAGATCGGGGCGTCATTGAAATAAAATTCGACGGTGCCGTTGTTGCCACTGGCATTGGCGTCGAAATTAACGCCGCGCAGACGGGCGTTACCGCCGATGCCGTTGGCGTTGGTGGTCAATTCCAGACCGGGAGCAAGCGACTTCACCTCGGTGAACTCGCGGAAATTGAGATTGCCGATCGACTGGCCGGTGACTGCGTTGATGACGGCCGGCACGTCCTGCACATCCTCCTCGCGGCGACGGGCCTGAACGATGATGGTCGGTGCATCGAACCCCGCATCCTGCGGCGCCTCCTGCGCCAGTGCCGATGCCGAAGCAGCCAGGGCGGCAATGCTCGTGCCCATGAGGTGATATGCGGTCATGCGCTTCACTTGGTCTCTCCTCCCCTGATCGACGCCGCAGCGAATCCTCCGTTCGCTATCGGCGCAACGCGGTCGTTTCTGTTTCTTTGCGAGTGCCGTTATGCCCGAACCAATTGCCGTGCGAAGCCCTTAACCAACAGGTGTGTCTATATATCGCCGTCGCGATTCCCCTCATATTCCCACCGCTTTCACGCGCCATCGCACGGACAATATTCCCGACCAACATTGTCTTCGCTGCAAGTGGCAAGGCCGATGATTTTGAGGCATGAGGTCGCGATGGAACAGCCCCTTGCCCACCGCCGGCGCAATCGCGCCTATGAGGAAACGCACAGGAGCCTGATCGAGACGGCCGTTACGCTCATTTCGCAGACCGGGATGGCCGGACTGTCGATCGCGGCGCTGGCGCGCGCGGCCGCAATCGACCGGACCACCGTCTATTATCACTTCCGCGCACGCGAAGACCTGCTGAAGGCCGTGCGCGCATGGTCCGCGCAGCAACTGGCCGCAGCCTTCACCGGCGCGGACTCACAGGAAGAGCGAATCGATCACATCACCCGGTTCGTGCTGGACCATCCCGCACTGATCCAACTGTGGATCGCCGATTTCCTGACCGGGACCGACATAAGGGACAATTATCCCCATTGGGATTCACTGGTTGCAGGAGTCGCGGGCACGGCTGCCCAAAGTGGCGTCGATCCCGAAATCTTCTGCACCTTGCTGATCACGGGCGCCGTGATCGGACCGCGCGTCTTCCGCAACGCCGTGCGTCACGACCTGTCGGACGAGGAGATTATCCGCCGCTTTCGCAACGAGCAGCAGAGACTATTGTCGGCCGTCAATCTGGCAAGGCCATAATTTCTACACATCTGTTGAAATTATATTCGTATCGGCTATTCTCTCCGCATTAATCAGCGGGAGGATTTGCATGACTGCGCCAGCAACCGCCTTTGCGCGCGTCGCGGATGAAGAGGTCGCCTTCCTGGGCACCGATCCCATCCCGGCGGCGCCCTATCATGATCCCGACTGGTACGCCGCCGAGCGTCAGGCGATATTCCTGAAGGACTGGATCCAGATCGGCCACATCTGCGAATTACCGGCCGCCGGCAACTTTCTGCGTCGCGACCTGGAGTTCGCCAAGGCATCCCTGCTGATCGTGCGGGCACGCGATGGCGTCATCCGCGCCTTTCATAATGTCTGCACACATCGCGGCACCCAGTTGGTGGAAGAGGCGCAGGGGAAGGCCGCGACGTTCAGCTGCCCCTATCATCGCTGGACCTTCGGCACCGACGGCGCGCTGATTTCCGCACCGGACTTCGAGCAATTCCATGTCAGCAAGGCCGATTGCACCCTGCCACAGGTCGCACTGGCGGTCTGCGCCGGACTGATCTTCGTGAGCTTTGCGCCGGACCCGCCGCCGCTGCGCGACTGGCTGGGCGATCTGGCCGAACGGCTGGAGGCGCTGCCGGTCGCAAGGGCGACGCAATTTTCCGAATATGTCTACGACATCGACGCCAACTGGAAGCTGACCTACGACAATTTCCAGGAAAATTATCATCTGCGCTTCATCCATCCGCGCACCGGCCTGGCCACGCTCAGTCCCGACAATCCCTTCGGCTATCCGCTGCGCTACGGCTTTCATGGCCAGCACCGGACCCAGACCATCTGGTCCAATCCCCAGCCGCAGGTGAAGCCGATGCAGGCCGTCGGCTTCGGCCGGGGCTATGCCGCCGCCATGGCGCGGGCGCTGGTGGGGGGCGACCATGACCGCGACTATTTCGCGCTGTTCCCCAATTTCTTCCTGCTCGGCACCCCCGCACAGCATTTTTCCCATGTCGTCTATCCGGTGTCGGCGACACGGTCGCGCGGTGTGATCCGCATCTACTGGGTCGGCGACGACAGCAGCGCCAGCGAACGCTTCGCCCGTGAACATGCGATGGCGACGGCGCGGGACATTCATGCGGAGGATCGCGCGGTGATCGAGGCGGGCCAGCGTGGCCTGTCCAGCGGGGCGCTGACGCATATCCACTTTCAGACCCAGGAAGCGCTGTGCCGACATCTTTATAAGGGCGTTCGCGACGCGGTCGAAGCCTGGCGGGCGGAGGGAGTGGCATGAGAGCCCTTCTGCCCGCCGGCTTCGAGGCCCTGGAACCATTTGTCGACGGCTGGGCCGTGGACGGCGCGGCCGCACGGGCGGCGCGCCGAACGGCATCGTCCCGCCAGGAACGTCAGACCTTTTTCGACGCCGCCAGCCCTCTTGTCGGCGCAGCGCTGGATCGGTTGGACAACACAGCCCTCACAGAGCATGATGCCGCAGAACGACGGCTCATGCTGCTCTGCCTCTCGCTGGCGCATGTCGCGCAGGCGGTCGAGGTGCAGGGCGACGACGAGGAGCGGCACGCCCTCCATCGGGAAGCGATGCGGATCACGCGCGCGGCGGCGGATCATTGACCGGGAGGACGCGATGAACCTTGGCCTTGCCGGACAGGTAGCGATCGTCACCGGTGCAACGGCGAATATCGGCCGAGCCATCGCGCTGGAACTGGCAGCGGAAAGGGCGATCATCGTCGCGGTCGGGCGCGATGGCGCGGCCGGCGCCCGCGTCACCGCGCAATGCCGGGAGCGCGGGGCGACCGCCGCCCATTTCCTTTCGGCGGAGCTGACCGATCCCGATGCGGCGACCCGGATCGCCGCAGTGGCCGAAGCGATCGGGCCGGTGGCGGTGCTCGTCAACAATGTGGGCGCCGGCTTCTTTGCAGAGTCCGACCCGGCTACATGGAACAGGGACATCGACCTCAACCTGGGCACGGTGCTGCGCATGACCCATGCCATGCTACCTGCGATGATCGCGCGGAAAAGCGGTGCGATCGTCAACATCGGGTCCACCGCCGGTCTGGTCGGGGATTATATGCTGCCGGTCTATTCGGCGGCCAAGGCGGCGGTCCATGGCTTTACCAAAGTGCTGGCCAAGGAAGTCGGCCAGCATGGCGTGCGCGTCAATTGCGTCGCCCCCTATGGCACGATCTCGACCGACCCCGACGCCTTCAGCAAGGGAAGCCGCTTCAATCCCGACGACGGGTTTTTCCGCAAGGCCTTTGCCGGTGCCAGTCCCGATGACATGGTCCGGCGCGCGCGCCGGACGGTGCTGGGACGGCCGGTCGCGACCGCGCAGGAGGTAGCGACGCTTGCGGTGTATCTGGCGAGCGACCGGGCCGGCTTCACCACGGGACAGGTCTATGCCGTGGACGGCGGCAGCCTGCTTTAGCGCCGATCGACATTCAGATGATGACGGGCGCTAGTCTGGCGGGCCGAAACGGAACACGACCAGCTTGTTGCCGTCCAGATCGCGAAAATAGGCGCCATAGAAGCCATCGGGGTCATCGCCCCGGATGCCCGGCTTGCCCTCGCAGGTACCACCCAGTTCCAGCGCCTTTGCGTGGACCGCATCGACGGTCGCGCGGCTCGCCGCCTGGATGCCGACCTGGTTGCCGTTGCCGGGGGTCGCCTCCCCTTCGAACGGCTTGCCGATCAGCAGCATTCCGCCGTCGGCGGTCTTATAGGCGACAACGTCAGGCCGGTCGAAGGCGCGCATGGCGCCCAGCAAAGTGGCGATGCCATCGTAGAACGTCTTGGCGCGATCCAGGTCGCGGGTGCCGAAGCGGGCAAGACTGATCATCGTTATTGTCCCTTCCTCTTCATCGTCCACCCATCGCCGCCCAGCGATCCGGCTCCATCCAGACATATTCGGTATAATGGCCGAGCCAAGATCGCGTATCGAGATAGAGGAACTCCAGCTTGCCCGGCGTCCCGCCCTTCAGCACGATCGGGAAGGGCTGCTCCGCGACCCGCGTCATCAGCGCGTCCCAGTCATCGACGACATGGCAGACATGGTGGAAGGCCAGCCGGTCATCAGCGGGCAACGCATCGCGATAGATGGCGAGGACGTCGCCCCCCTTCGGCTCGATCAGTTCATAGTTGAGATCCTCGACCCAGACGAAGGCGAGCTTCTGAACGCCCGTCCCCTCGCCCTGCGGCGTCCAGACATGGACCGGCACCTCGATCTCGTGCAGCGCGCGGACGTCGGCCCGAGCCCGGAACTCAGCGACCGCCTTGTCGACGTTTCGCGTGACATAGGCATTCTGATAATGGCGTCCCACGATCATGGTCCGTCCTCTCCCGATTATCTTTACAACGAAATGGACAGATAAACGGCACTCGCCAACCATCCCATCTGTCGATCGCCAGCCCTATCGTCGATATCGGGCCAAAGCGCGCATCAGCCAGCCTTGGGCAGGCGGCGCTGGCGAAACTGGCGCGGGGTCGCGCCGGTCGCGCGGCGAAAGGCGTAAGCGAAGCTCGACGGGGACGCGAAGCCGAGCGCGAAGGCGATTTCCTTGACGCTCTCGCCCGTCCCCAGATGGCGCTTGGCCATGTCGATGCGGATCTGCGCAACATGGTCGCCGATCGAACAACCGCGACTAGCCCGGAAGCCGCGGGTGAGCTGGCGCACCGACATGTTGCAGAGCGCCGCCAGTTCCTCCAGCGGCGGCGGCGGACCGGGCTGGTGCAGCCGCTCGTCGAGCCGCCGCAGCCGCCAGGAGGCGAGTCCCCCGGTGATTGGTCCCTCGGCGATCGCCTGGCAATAGCGGGCGACCTCGATCGCCAGTTGCTGCGCGATCAGTTCCGCCAGCATGTCGCCGCCCGGCCCCGGATGCCGCACTTCTTCCGCCAGCCGCAACAGGCAGGCGCGCATGTGCGGATGCGCGATGTCCAGCCCCGCCGCCAGCCGTCGGTCGGTCCATTCGATGCCGCCGTCGAGCCAGCGGTCGATGGTCACGGCGGGAATTTCGCACACGACCGACGCCTGTCGTCCGCCCGATTCGCTGCGGATATGAATCCCTTCCCCCGGCGGCACGAGGAAAATCTCCCCCAACGGTTCATAGCGATGCGGGCCCCAACGTTCGCGATAGCAGCCCCGCGCCTTTTCCGGGCGGGGCGTCAGGCACAGGTCGAGCCAATAATGATCGGCGCGGCGGAACAGCCGGTCGGTCGGCTGGGCGAGATGCAAGCGCATGATCCGCACCTTCGCCGAGGACACGACCAGTTCCGCCTCGAAGGTGGAGTCGGCGTAGGTTTCCAATGGCGGCATCGCCCTCTCCGGCTGACATGGTCTTGGCCCTGTCGGTGGATTATGACCCGATTGCTACAGTCAGGTCAATTGCGACCCGCCCCGCTCTCCCCGACACTCTGCGCCAAGCGAACGACCGCCAGCGGGCGGCGATTATGCAAGGAGAGCGGTGGTGACGGGTCTTTTCGACTGTTCGGAGAAGGTTGCGCTGGTGACGGGCGGCAATGGCGGCATTGGGCTGGGCTTTGCGCGCGGGATCGCGAAAATGGGCGGGCAGATCGCCATCTGGGCACGCAACGTGGACAAGAATGAGGTCGCCAAGGCAGACCTGCTGGCGGCAGGTGCGAGCCGCGTCGAAACCTACCAGGTCGATGTGGCATCCGAAGCGGCGATCGTCGCGGGCTATGCACAGTTGCTCGCCGATTTCGGGCGGATCGACTGCGTCTTCGCCAATTCGGGACGCGCCTCGCGCAGCCGGTCGGTGCTGACGCTGGATTCGGCCGAATGGCATGACCTGCTGGCGGTGAACCTGCATGGCGCCTTCTTCACCCTTCGCGAAGGCGCCAAGGCGATGGTCGCGCGCGCCGACGCCGGCGAACCGGGCGGCAGCCTGGTCTATTGCGGCAGCCTGTCCATGTTCCACGGGATGCCCGGCATCAACAATTATGCCGCGTCCAAGGGGGGCATGGGCGCGGCCGTGCGCGGCATGGCGGCGGAACTGGGCAAATATGAGATCCGCGCGAACAGCATCGCGCCCGGCTATGTCAAGACGGGCATCGGCGGCGACCAGGGGATGAGCGAGGAGATGAAGGCGCGCATGGCCGCGGTCGACGCGCATTTTTCCGCCAAGACGCCGATCCACCGGCCGGGCGCGATCGAGGATTTCGAGGGGATCGGCGCCTATCTCTGTTCCGACGCGTCCCGCTTCCACACCGGCGACACGATCGTGATCGACGGCGGCAGCCTGATCTATCCCCCCTACGCCTTCTGAAAAGCGGAGAGCGATGATGCGCCTGCTCACCATCCATGACGTGAACGATGTGCGGCTCGACCCCTATCAGCGTCCCGAACCAGGGCCGAAGGATGTGGTCGTGAAGATGAAGGCCTGCGGCATCTGCGGCAGCGACCTGAGCTACATCAAGGCAGGCGGCATCCCGCGTCCCGGCACGAAGACCGCGCTGGGCCATGAGGGCGCAGGTGAACTGATGTTCGTGGGGGACGAGGTTTCGGGCGTGTCCGTGGGCCAGAGCGTCATCATCAACCCGATGATGACGCCGAGCTATGTCGGCAGCGGCGGGCCGGAAGGCGCCTTCACCGAGGAACTGCTGGTCCGCGACGCGCGGCTGGGCGACAGCCTGCTGCCGATCCCCGAGGGCATATCCTATGACGTGGCGGCGATGTGCGAGCCGCTGGCAGTGGCGATGCACGGGGTCAACCGGGCGCAGGCCAAGGCCGGCGACAGGATCGTGATCTTCGGCTGCGGGCCGATTGGCCTGGGCATGATCCTGTGGGCGGTCGACCGGGGCTGCACCGACGTGATCGCGCTCGACCTGGCCGAAGAGCGGCTGGAGCGCGCGCGCGCGCTGGGCGCCCACACGATCAACCCCGGCGCGGAGGATGCAATCGCACGGATCAAGGAGATTCACGGCACGGTCATGGTGTTCGGGCGCGAAAAGGCGTCGACCGACGCCTATATCGACGCAGCCGGCGCGCCGTCCATCCTGCATGACGTGGTGACGCTGGCCAAGACCCATGCTCGCCATGTCATCACGGCGGCTTACCTCAAGCCCGTCGAACTGCCCGCCGGGCCGATGCTGACGACCGAGATGACGATTACCACGGCAGTCGGCTATCCGACCGAAATGCCCGAGGTGATCGCGGCGATGCCACGCCTGAAGGACAAGATCGGTGCGCTCATCAGCCACCGGCTACCTTTCGACCGGGTGATCGAGGGGCTGGGCATCGCCGCGCAGCCGCAATCGGCCAAGGTGATCATCGAATTCGACGGAGCGGGCGCATGAGCATGGCCGCCGACACCAGGCCACAGACGCCGCTCGGCGCGCTGGTCACGTCCGGGGACGGGCAGAACGAAGCCGTCCGGATCGCCGACGGTATCCTCATGGTGAAGGATATTTCCAACGCCTATCTAGTGACGACGCAGGATGGCGACCTGCTGGTCAATACCGGCTTTTTGGGCAATGGTGCGCGCAACAAGGGGCTGTTCGCGCCGCACCGCACCGGCCCGCTGCGCCGCATCATCCTGACCCAGAGCCATGCCGACCATTATGGCGCGCTACCCGAGCAGCGGGAGGACGGGACGCAGGTGATTGCCGGCGCGGGCTTCACCGAGACGGCCGATTATTTCGACCGGCTCGCGCCCTTCCTCGCCCGCCGGTCGGGGAAATTATGGGCGTCGATGACGCGCCGCGACGGGCCGCCGCCCAAGCCGCCGGTCATCGTCCCCGACATCGAGGTCGCGACCGGCCTGGCCTTCACCCAGGGCGGACGACGCTTCGAACTGGTCAAGACGCCGGGCGGCGAGACGCTGTGCTCCGCCTTCCTGTGGATGCCCGACGAAGGGATCGTCTTCACCGGCAACCTGTTCGGCCCGGTCTGGCGCGCCATGCCCAATCTGGTGACGATCCGCGGCGACCGGCCCCGGCTCGTGCGCGCCTATCTCCGGTCGGTGGAGCAGGTGCGGGCGCTGGACGCAGACCTTGTCATTACCGGCCATGGCGATCCAATCCGGGGACGCGATGCGATCCGCGCCGACCTCGACCGGATGCACGCGGCGGTCAGCTATCTGGAGCGCGAAACCGTCGCGGGCATGAATGCGGGACGGAGCGTGCAGGATCTGATGCGCGACATCGCCCTGCCCGACGACCTGAGGATCGGCGAGTTTCACGGCAAGACGGCCTGGGTCGTGCGCGCCATATGGGAGGAGAATGCCGGCTGGTTCCATTATGCCGACGGAACCACGGCGCTCTATGGCGTGCCGCGATCGGCGGTCGATGCCGACCTTGCCGAAATGGCGGGCGGCGCGGGCGCACTGGCCGCCCGCGCCCATGCCCATGTTGTGGGCCGGCGGCCGCTCGAAGCGCTGCACCTGCTCGACATCGCGCTGCATGTCGCGCCCGATCATGACATGGCGCTGGGCGTCAAGAAGACCGCGCTGGAGCAGTTGCTGGCCGCGAGCGGCGGCACCAACCTGTCGGAAACCATGTGGCTGAAGGCGGAAATCGCCGAGGTCGAGAAGCGCCTGGCCAGCCAGATGCAAGAAGGAGAAGGATGATGACAACCACCACCGCCGGGCTGGACGCGGACGCGATCGTCGCGGCCGCCCGCGAGCAGACGGGTCTGACCGATCTGGGCGACGATGCGATCCTGGAAGGGCTGAACGTCCTGGTCGACGCGATCAATCGGGAGGCGAAGCTGACCGAGGCGGCGCAGGGGCGCTGGGCGCAGCAATTGACGGCGACGCTCGCCAATCGGCTTCAGGTCGAAGATTATCTGGCGAAGCATCCCGCGCTGCTGGACGCGCCGGTCGTAAAGCCCCTGTTCGTGTTCGGCCTGCCGCGCACAGGCACGACGCTGACCATCAACCTGCTCAATGCCGATCCGGCGCGGCGCAGCTTCCTGCGCTGGGAGGCGTTCAACACGGTCCCGCCAGCCGCAGCCGGCGCACTGAGCAGCGACCCGCGCTATGTCGCGGAGCAGGCGCGGCTGGACATGATGCTCAAATATGCACCGCATATCTCGGCCATGCATCATGAGGATGCGGACAGCCCGACCGAGTGCCAATTCTCGATGGCGCCGTCCTTCTGCGCCCAATATTATGACTCGGTGCTCAACATCCCGAGCTACCAGAATTGGCTGTTCTCGACGAGCTACCTGCCCGCCTTCCGCTACCAAAAGCGGCTGTTCCAGCTGTTGCAGGAAAATAATGGCGGCCAGTGGACGCTGAAGAATCCCTGGCACCCGCTGTTCCTGAATGACCTGACCACCATCTATCCCGACGCGCAGCTGGTGATGACCCATCGCGATCCGGCCGATGTCGTCGCGTCGGCGTGCAGCCTGGTCTATCAGGTGCGCAAGATGTTCAGCGACGATGTCGATCCGGTCGAGGTCGGCCGGTCGCAGCTGCGCACCTTCGACCTGATGATCGAGCGGATGCTGGCCTATCGCGCGGCGCATGGCTGGGATGCGATCCACGACATCCAGTATGACCAGCAGCTGGCCGATCCGATCGGCGAGATGCGGCGGCTCTATGCGCGGTTCGACACGCCCCTCACGGCGGAGGCGGAAGCCGCGATGCAGGCGACGCTGAGCGCCAACCCCCAGGGCAAGCATGGCAAGCACAGCTATGCGCTGGAGGATTACGGCTTCGATCGCGCGGGCATCCACGCGCATTTCGAGGATTATATCGACCGCTTCGCGATTCCGGTGAAGGGGTAGGAGGCGCGAGGGGGCGTGTCGCCCCCTCCCCACTCCGTTCAGCCGTCGCGCGCCATGGCGAAGCTGTGGCGCAGATGGGCGAGATGCCCGTCCGGCACGGGCGGGAAGAGCAGCGCATCGTCGGTGGCGCGAATGGCGTCCATGTCAGCCGCGATCTGCTCGATGCTCCAGTCGGGGCGATATACGCCTTGGCTTTCCATCACATAGGCCCGCGCCACGCGACCGGCCATGGCGACGAGCATTTCCCCGGAGATCGCGCAATCCTCATGTGCCAGATAGCCGACGGCAGGCGCGACCTGCTCCGGCTCCATCGGCGGATAGGCGCTGGTGTCCAGCCCCTCGGCCATGCGGGTGACGGCGCCGGGCAGGATGATGTTGCTGCGAATATTGTGCGGCGCGCCCTCGAGCGCGGCGACATTGCACAGGCCGATCATCCCCGACTTGGCGACGCTGTAATTGACCACCCCGGCATTGCCGTAGAGGCCGTTGATCGACCCGGTAAGGATGATCCGGCCATAGTTGGCCGCGATCATGTGCGGGAAAGCCGCACGCATCACATGGAAGGCCCCGCGCAGATGGACATCGAGCACCGTCTCGAAATCCGCAGGGGACAGGTCGGCGATAGCGCCGCGCCGGACGATCCCGGCATTGTGGATGAGGATGTCGATCCGGCCGAACGCCCCGACCGCAGCGTCGATGATCGCCTGCCCCCCTTCGGGCGTCGCGACGCTGGCGGTGGAGGCGACGGCCTTGCCACCCGCTGCGCGGATTTCATCGACGACCGCCTGGGCAGGTCCGGCGTCCGTCCCCTCCCCCTGCATCGACACGCCCGGATCGTTGACGATGACCGCCGCGCCGCGCGCCGCGAGCAGCAACGCATAGGCGCGCCCCAGCCCCCGCCCCGCCCCGGTGATGACCGCCACCCGGCCGTCAAAGCGCATCTCCTCCATCCGTCGGCTCCTCTCCGTCATCTTCCCTGCGATCCTAGCGACGAAGGCCGGACGCAGAAGGGGCGTCGCCGCATATCGCTGCGGCGACGCCCCTCTCTCCACCCCTGTAACGGATCAGCGCGGCTTGCCCGGCAGTTCCGCGATCGCCGTGCCGAAGGCCGAGACTTCACCACGATGCGTTTCCGCGCGCTGCTGGATCTCGACATATTTCTTGCCGTTTTCCTCAAACTTGCGGATCACGCTGCCGTCGATGAAGATCACGTCCCCATCGGGATTGTGGCGACGGATCTGGCACTTGGCCTTGTGCAGGAAGCCATCGTCGCCGATCCAGTTGGTGATCTGGTGGGTCAGCCAGGAACAGCGTTCCGGACCATAGTCATAGGCGCCCGGCGCGCCCACCTCCAGCGCGAAGGCTTCGTCCCAATGGACGCGTTCCGGGCAGTCGGGCACGTTGAAGCGGTTCTTGATGCCCGTGCCGGGATGCTTCTGCTGCATCTTCCAGGCGAGCTTGTTGGCGCGGATATAGAGGCCGCCCCAACCCTGGGCGTAGCAGATGAAGCCGGTGACGGTCATCGGTCCCTTCATCATGCGCGGCAGTTCGTCGCCGACATTGACGTCTTCCCAATAGCGGGGCGTGGCGCCGCGGATGTCTTCCTGCTCGTAGAGCTTGTACATCTCGGCAAGCTGTTCATCGGTGAACGGCTCTACGCGGCCGCGCGCCTCGGTATATTTGGTGCCGCGTTCGCGGGCCTCGTCGCGGTCGGTGCGGAACACCCAGCTGTCGGCTTCGCAGACCTTGTCGCCCTGCTGGTTGAAGAAATCGACATGATAGATCTGCTGGAAGGACCGTCCGGCAAACCGGGTCTGATGCTCGACCAGATCCTTCAGATAGGCTTCGGTGCGGATCGAGTCATTGCGCAGCACCGGCTTGTGCCAGGTCCAGTCGGCGCCAGCCCACATCGCGTGGACGCCCGACAGGCCGCCGCAATAGCCGGAGATGATGCGGCTGGTGGTGAACAGGAAGCTGGGCAGCGCGACCAGCGAGCCATATCTGGTCTTGGCCGCATAGTCCGGGTCGCACCACAGCGGATTGTCGTCGCCGATGCCATGGGCATAGTGGCGGATCGCGTCGCGCGTCGCTTCATAATTCCACGGTTCGACCGTGTTCTCGATCTTGACGCCAATGCGCTTGCGCAGGTCGTCCAGCCCCTCCTCGGTGATCTTGGGGAATTTGTTGGTCGGGGCGTCCGCCAGTGTCGCCATGCTGCTTCTCCTGTCCTTAATGGGTGAGTAGGGCCGCCTTCGCGGCCTCGCGATCGCGCAATATCTTGCGATGAACCTTGCCTGCCGGCGTCTTGGGCAGCTCGGTGACGAACTCCACGACGCGCGGAAATTCATGCTGGGCGAGCCGTTCGCGGGTGAAGTCCTGCAATTGCTTCACCAGCCCGTCGTCGCCGTTGCGATTGGCGATGACGAAGGCCTTGACCACCTGCCCGCGCTGATCGTCGGGCACGCCGATGACCGCGCATTCCAGCACCGCCTCATGCTTGAGCAGCGTATTCTCGATCTCGACCGCGCTCATCGTCCAGCCGGCGGAGATGATGACGTCGTCGGCGCGGCCGCAATGGTAGAAATAGCCATCGCCGTCAGTCCTGGCGCGATCCTTGGTGGTCATCCAGCCGCCGCCACGCCAGAGCATCAGTTCGCCGATCTCGCCGGGTTCGCACACGCTGCCGTCGGGCCGCTGTACTTCCAGCCTTTGTCCCGGCACCGCTTTGCCCAGCGATCCGGGCTTCACGACGAAATCGATGGCGCCGGGATAATTGACCAGCACGACGCCGATTTCGGTCGTGCCATACATGGAACAGGCCGGCACCTGGAAATAGCGGTCGATCCACTCCAGCGTCGCCGGGTCGATCGGCTCGCCGGTGAAGCTCAGCTTCTCGAAATGGAAGCGATAATCGGCCGCCTTTCCGCTGTTCTTCATCATGCGATAATGGGTCGCGGCGGCTGACATATTGGTGATGCCATGATCGTCCAGCGCCTTCATCAGCCGCACCGGATCGAAGCGGCCGGCAAAAGTCCCGGTCGTGACGCCCAGCGCCAGCGGCGCGAGCGTGCCATGCCACAGGCCATGGCCCCAGGCCGGGGACGACGGACAGAAAAACGCGTCGCCCGGACGGATGCCGGTGCCGTAGAGCGCAGCGAACATCAATGTTACCAAGGTCCGGTGGCTGTGCCTGACGGCTTCTGGCAATTCGCGCGTAGTCCCCGACGTATATTGAAAGACGGCGAGGTCATTCGCCTTCGTCTTCGGGGTGTAGCTGGCGGGGAATGCGGCGATCTTGTCCAGCAGCCCCTCATCCGCGACGACGACCCGCGGCCCATCGAGGCTCCGCGCCAGATCGGCCTTTTCTGCATTGGTGATGAGGATGGCCGGCTTGCAGTCATCCACTCGCAGGCGCAGCGCATCCGGCCCGAACAGAGTGAAAAGCGGCACGGAGATCGCACCTGTCTGCATCGCACCGAACAGACAGACGTAGAAAGGGAGCGAGGGTTCGAGCATGAAGGCGATGCGGTCGCCGGGCCGGACGCCCTCGGCATCCAGCCAATGGGCGAACCGCGCGGCGCCAGCCGAGATCATGTCGAAGCTCAAAATCTCGTCACGGCCCCCATCGTCTCCATTGACGGCATGGGCGATGCGGACGGCGGGCCGGCCCGACCCGTCGGCGTGGCGGGTGATACATTCATACGCGATATTCAGATGCTCGCGGTCTCCGTCGAACAATTCCCACAACGCCGCCGAGTTCGCGTGCGCCTGCGCGTCGGCATAGCTTCGATAGTCGGTCAGCTTCGCCATGGGCTCGTCCGTTCCATTAATCCTGGTGAACGGCGTTCCGCCGCTCCTTCCTGGACCAAGGGGATGTCACGACGACTCAATTGTTGTAAATGATGAATGATATTCTATATTTTGAATGATCGTCCATCGCGCGGACGATGGAGCCTCTGCATGACCCAGCCTGCCCTCCCCCCTTCCACCGTCCGCAAGGTCGCCCGCGCAGTGAAGGAGAGCAAGGCGCCCGCCATAGCCCGGGCCGCCGCGATCCTGCGGCTGCTCGGGCGAAGCGACCGGCCGCTGGGCGTCCAGGCGATCGCCAAGGAACTGGGGCTGGTGCCATCCACCTGCCTCTATGTGCTGCGCGCGCTGGCGGAGGAGGAGTTGGTGTCCTTCGATCCCGACACCAAACGCTACGCGCTGGAGGCAGGGGTGCTGACGCTGGCGCGCCACTGGCTGCGGCGCGACCCGTTCAACGATCTCGCCCAACCGCTGCTCGACCGGCTGGCGCACCGTTTCGGCCTCACCATGCTGGGGGTGCAGGCGGTGGGCCTCGATCACATGATCGTTGTCGCGATGGCGCAATCGGGCAGCGGCTTCCAGCTCAGCACCCAGGTCGGCAGCCGCTTTCCCGCTCTCATAAGCGCGACCGGACGCTGCATCGCGGCGTTCGGCGAGCATGACGAGACAGAGTTGCGGGCGCGCTTCCACCAGTTGCGGTGGGACGCCCCACCCAGCTTCGACGACTGGATGGCGCAGGTCCGCCAGACGCGCGCGCAGGGCTTCGCCGTGGATGAAGGACACTATATCGCGGGCGTGACCGTGGTCGCCGCCCCGGTGTGGAAGGGCGCGGGGCGACCCGTCCACGCCCTCGTGGCGATCGGGATCGGCGGGGCGCTCGCGCGCAGTGGCGGGCTGGCCGAACTGCAGCGGTCGCTGGTCGAGGCGGCGCGGACCTTGTCCGACCAGCTAGGCGGCGCGTAGCGCCAGCACGCTGCCTTCGGCGTCGCCCGACAGATACAGTGTCCCATCCGTGCCCGCCGCCACGTCGGCAAAGTTGATCATCGGTCCCGCCATGTCGCCGATCGGACCGAGATATCTGGGCGTGACGCCCGGAGGTGCGCCGACCGGGAGATGGGTGGCAAGCAGTGCGCGCTCTTCACCCGCCCGCGAACAGGCTACCAACGCCTTCGCACGGCTGTCGAGCGTGACGAGACGATCGCCGCTGATCGCCAGCCCTTCGGGCCGGTCCAGCCCGTCCAGCAGCGTTTCGGCCCGGCCACCCGACAGCCGCACGATGCGCCCGGCTCCTGCTTCGGTAACATGGACCACGCCGTCGGCGTCGATCGCCACGCCCGTCGGCTGGTCCAGTCCTTGCGCGATCGCCTCGACCGATCCATTGTCGGCGCGCAGCACGCGACCGCTGCCCTGTTCAGCAAAGATCACCGCGCCGTCGGGCGCGACGGCGACGCCCATCAGCCGGTCATGGCCATGGCTGAGGAAATCGCTCGCCCCCTCACCCGGCCGGTAGCGGGCAACGCTGCCCAGACCTGTGGTGACGATCCACTCGCCGGCCTGCGCGCCGGGCGCAACCCCGCGCATATAGCCCGGGCAGCCGGGATGGAAGATCATACCCGCAAGCTGTGGCGCACCACCCGGCTCCAGCGTATAGCCGAACGTGCCGTCCGCCACGAACAGCGCCCCGTCCGCGCCCATCGCCAGACCGAGCGGCCATTGCAGCGCGCGCGCGACCACTGGCCGAACCTTGCCCGGCGCGAGAATTTCGGTGATTTCGCCTGGAATGCTGGACACGAAGAGGCGGTCGCCGATGAAGGCCACATTGTCGAGACCCGGTCCAAGATCGGCCAGCACCTCGCGCACGCCGCTGACCGGGTCGATGCGCAGCACCTGCCCGCTGGCGACCTGCGTGGTGACGATGCGACCCTTGCTGTCGAACTTCACCGAATCCGGGACGCCCAGGTCGCCGGCGACGACCTCATGCGCGCCGCTGTCGAGATCGACCCGCCAGATCTGGTTCGCGCCCATGACCGGCACATAGAGCTTGCCGTCGGGCCCGACCTGGAACGCATTGGCCATGGGGATGCCGTCGAGGATAACGCGCGGCGCGCCGCCGTCGATCGCCAATTCCAGGATGCGCGCGCCCATGCGGCATTCGCCCGCGATCAGGCGGCCCTGATGCCAGGTGATAGGGTTGGCGACCGGAATATCGCCATGGATCACGCGCGCCTGACCCCCGGGCGTCAGCATCGACACGCGGCCCTCGGTAATCTCGGTCAGATAACAATTGCCCGCCTCGTCGAACACCAGATCGTCGGGCGCGACGATCGCGCCGCCCATCGGGCTGATCGTGTCGATCGTTCCGCTGTCGACATCGATCGCACTGACCTGGCTGCCGCCGACCTGCGCGACATGCAGCCGGCCGTCGGGGCCGACCGCCAGGCCGTTTGCGCCATAGAGGCGGCTGGGTGGAGTGAGGCGCTCCAGCGTCCAGCCTTCGGCCGCCGCCATGCCGGTCGGCGCGATGCGGCCCATGAGGTCAGGCATAACCAAGCATGGATTTGACTTCGAGATATTCATGGAAGCCGAACTCGCCCCATTCCCGCCCGTTGCCGCTGCGCTTGTAGCCGCCGAAGGGGGCGTGGAAGTCGAAACCGCCATTCATGCTGACCCAGCCGGTGCGCAGCCGCCGCGCCACTCCGTGGACCAGATCGGTGTCGAGGCCGTTCACATAGCCGGCCAGGCCGAAGGGACTGTCATTGGCGATGGCCACCGCATCGTCGATATCGTCATAGGGAATAATGACCAGCACCGGACCGAATATCTCCTCCCGCGCGATCACCATGTCGTTGGTGCCGAGGAATAAGGTGGGGCGGACGAACCAGCCGCGCTCGATGCCGTCGGGACGACCGGGGCCACCGGCGATCAGGGTCGCGCCTTCCTCCAGCCCCTTGGCGATATAGTCCTGGATGATGTTGTACTGGCTCTTCGACACCACCGGACCCATGGCGACATCGCCCGCCGGGTCGCCCACCGTGACGCTGTCCGCCGCCGCCTTCGCCGCCGCCAGCGCCTCGTCAAGGCGCGCGCGGGGGACGAGGAGGCGCGATCCGGCGCTGCAGGTCTGGCCGCTATTGCCCATCATGCCCGCCGTCGCGCCCGCGACATTGTCGGCCAGCGCGGCGTCATCCAGTATGACGAAGGCGCTCTTGCCCCCCAGTTCGAGGCCGACGCGCTTGACCGTGGCGGCGGCATCCCTCTGGATCTGAACGCCTACGGGTTCGGAACCGGTGAAGGACACCATGTCCACATCCTCATGCGTGGACAGGGCCGTGCCGATGACGCTGCCCTGCCCCTGGATCATGTTGAACACGCCAGCCGGCACGCCAGCCGCATCGAGGATTTCGGCAAGGATCTGGGCGGAGAAGGGGGCGAGCTGAGGCGGCTTGAGGATCATCGTGCACCCCGTGGCGAGCGCAGGAAAAACCTTCACGCAAGTCTGGTTCATCGGCCAGTTCCACGGCGTGATGAGCGCGCAGACGCCGATCGGCTCGCGCCGGATCATCGTGGCGCCGCGCAATTCCTCGAACGGAAAATGCTCCAGCAGTTCGATCGCGGTCTGGAGATGGCCCGCGCCAAGGCCGACATGGAAGCCATTGGCAAGGCCCGAAGGCGCGCCCATCTCCTCGCGGATCGCCGCGCCCAGGTCGGGCAGGCGGCGCTGATATTCGGCCTGGATGGCGCGGAGCAGGTCGAGCCGCTGCTCGCGCGTCGTTTCCGACCAGACGGGAAAAGCGCGACGGGCCGCGGCGACGGCCTTGTCCACGTCCGCGACGGAGCCCAGCGCGATATGTCCGGCGACTTGCTCGGTTGCCGGGTTGATGACCTCGGCGGTTCGGGGTTCGACCGGGTCGACCCACTGGCCGTCAATGTAGAATTGCAGATGATCGCGCATGGGTCTCTCCATCGTTCGATCCTCCCGCCATGAGGGAGGATCGCTTGCCGCTTACTGCGTGCCTTCGGCATACCAGGTGCGGAATTCGGCATATTTGGGCATTTCTTCCGAATTCGCCTTGGGGTCGATCACGACATGGACAACGCCCACCTTGCCGCTGGCATAGGCGCGCTCGATCGCCGGCTTGATGTCCTGCGCGCGGGTCACATATTCGCCGTGGCAGCCAAAGCCCTCGCCGATCTTGTCGAAGCGCACATCCTTGCTCCAATGGGTACCGGTTTCCTCCGTTCCCTGGCCGAAGGTGCGCTTGTAGACACCCACTTCCAGACCCCACTGGTTGTCAACGCCGATCACACAGACCAGCGGCAGCTTGGTACGCACCGCCACCTCCAGTTCGGCAATGTGGAACATGAAGCTGCTGTCCGACGTCAGCAGCAGGCCAGGCCGGCTGACGCCCGTCGCCGCCCGATCCGCCAGCATCGCGCCGGTGGCATAGGGGATGCCGGTGCCGATATGCCCGAAATTCTGGTTCCAGATCACGTCATGCGGCTTGCACTGCGAATAGGTCCACTGGAAGATGACACCCGCCCCGCCGTCGCGGATCAATATGCCGTCCCTGGGGAAGGCCTGCGTCGCCTCCACCGCCAGGCGGGCGGGGTGGATCGGCAGGTCGCCGGTCCCGTCGCTCTTGGTCAGCGATTCCGCGGCGAGTTCGTCCAGCTCCGCCTGCCCTTCCCGCATGAAGGCGGCAAGGCCGGGCGCGGGCGCGCGCGGGCTGTCCTTCAATGCGGCGACAAGCTGCGGCACGACGCCGCGCAGGTCGCCGACCAGCGGCACGTCGATCGGGCGGTTGACGCCGATCGCCGACGCATCCTGTTCGACATAGACCCATTTGCGGATCGCTTCATTCTTCTGCCAGTAGCGCCACTTGCCGAAATGGACCGGCTCGCCCAGTTCGGTACCCAGCGCCAGCACCAGGTCCGACTCGGTGACGGCTTCGATCGATGCCTTCGAGAAGACATATTGGAAGGTGCGATCCTCAAGCCCCTTGATGTAGCTCGTGCCGCCCGAGGTCTGAATGACGGGACAGTTCATGAGGTCGGCCAGTTGCTTGACCACCGCGCCCGATCGCGTGGTATGGACCGCATGGCCCAACAGCAGGATCGGGTTCTTCGCCGCGCGGATCAGGTCGGCGGCTTGCCTGACCCGGTCGATGTCCGCGCCCTGATTGACCAGGCGATAGCGCTCGGGCGGCAGCGGCGCCGGCAGGTCCAGCTCCTCCAGGATGATATGGCTGGGATATTCGATATAGACCGGGCCGGGGGTGCCGCCCATCGCCTTGCGGATGCCTTCGCGGACCACTTCGTCGGTCTGGTCGGCATATTCGATCGAGGCGGCATATTTCACGCTGTTCTCGAACAACGGCATCTGCTTGACGAACTGGATGCGGCCGCGTCGGACCCGCTGTTCGGTCACGCGGGCACGCTGGCCCGACAGGAAGATGACCGGCGAATGTTCGACCAGCGCGCACTGGATCGCCGGCGCCATGTTGGCGATGCCCGGCCCCAGCGTGCCGATGGCGACCGCCGGCTTGCCGGTGATGCGCGATGCCGCTTCGGCCATGAAGCCGGCTGCGGCCTCATGATGGGGGGCGACGACCGTCCAGCCGCGCCGTTCGGCCTCCAGGAACATATGGACGAAGTTCGGATCGGGAATGCCGAACAGGGTGTTGATGCCTTCGGCCTCGAACAGGTCCAGCATCCGCTTGTAGACCGGCGTGCCCTTCTTGTCCGTTGCGTTCACGTCGACGGCGGGCTTGGGATCGTCATAGCTCATTTCAATAGCCTCGGTGCGCCCGTACCCATGTACGCGGCGAGGTTGCGGTGGAAATTGGTGATCTTGCGTTCCTGGTGCGGATTGGGCAGCGGCCCGCGGAACCCGCGCGACTTCATCCCCTTCTGCACCCATTTCATGTTGGAGAAGTCCTGCGCGAGGACCGAACCCCATCCCTCCGCCGTCGGCTCGGCATGGTCCCATTCGGTCGCCGGCTCCTGGCCTTCAGGGAAACGCTCGATCGCGTAGGATTCGAAGATGCACTTGTTCGGATCGTCGCCATAGGGCCGGGCGCGGTAACAGAGCGCGAAGGTGATCCCCTGCAACACCGACATGTTGGGGAAGATATGCCAGGCCAGCCCCGCCTCGGCCATCACATCGGGGGGGATTTCGGGCCAGATGACGCCGCGAGCGGCATCGTCGGCCTTTGCCGACTTCATCCAGTGGGCGATCACATCGCCGGCCGGCGTCCCTTCGGGCAGTTCATCGACCAGGCGACTGGCGGCGTTGACCAGCGTCTCGGTCGAGGCCGCATAGTTCAGCGTCTCGTAATTTTCGCGGATCAGCTCATAGGTGGAGCGGCGTGGATCGTCGCCCTTCCCCGCGCGGGTGACGCTCGAACTCTGGCTCATCTGGAAGGCGGGATTGCGCTGGTCGAAACCACTCACCCCATGCAGGCCATAGGCCGCGCTATAGGCATAATAGTCGCCATAGGCGAGCAACTGGCTGTGCGTGCCCGCGACATGATAGGGTTCCATGAAGGCTTCGAGCGCGGTCTTCCAGTTCGACGGATAGACGACCCATTTGCGCCATTTGTAGCGCATCCTGTCCATTTCGAAATGCGACAGGATGCGGCCGGCATCGCCCAGGAAATCGGCCAGCGGCTCGGCGTCCATGTCCATATGGACCCATATCCACCCGCCCCATATGTCGACCCGCACGTCCGACAGCCGCGTGCATTCGGGCGTCAGCGCGCCCTGCCAGTCCTGCGGATCGAGGATGTAGCTGTTGTTCCCCTCGATATCGAAGGTCCAGCCGTGGAAACCGCAGATGAAGTTGCGCCGCTTGTTGCCGCGCACCGAATGGACATCCTCCGGCACGTTGACCAGTTGCCGGCCGCGATGCGGGCAGACATTGTGGAAAGCCTTCAGCCGATCCGGCGCGACACGGATGATGATGATGGAGTCATCGCATATGTCGTAGGTCAGCCAGTCGCCGACCTCCGGCAATTCCTCCACACGCGCGGCCACCTGCCAGACCTTGGGCCAGAGCTGCTCCTTCTCGGCGAGCGCATAGTCCTTCGACAGGAAGGCTTCGACCGGATAGGTCAGCGGCTTGGCCAGATCCTCGACATCGATGTTGGTCGGCCTGTTCATGCCATCCTCCCGCATCCCGCTCCGGTCCGCCGACCTATCGCGTTCGCGCCTGTGCGCCCAAGCGAAAGCGGGCGGCGCGACGACATCATCCCCCCGGCGATCATGACCGCAATTCCATGCCGGCCAGGTCACCCTGCGCGCGCCAGTCGCGCAGCAGCGTCTGGAAGGCGGTCCATCCCGGCCCATAGCTGCGGAACAGCGCCCAGGGCGCCTTCACCTGGCCTTCATTGGTGAAATAGCTCGGCGTACATTCCATCTGGAAAGCCGACATATCGATCTCGACCTCATGGAAATGGCGGACATAATCGTCCTGCGCGGCCTGAGTGGTTTCGACCGACGTCGCGCCTTTCGCCATCGTCGCGTGGATGATGTGGGCGATATGCTCCGCCTGCCGCCCGAATTGTTCGGTGACGCTGGCGTTCAGGCCACCCTGGATATAGCCGATGTAGAACTGGTTGGGGAAACCATGGGTCATGGTGCCGTGCAGCGTCTTCGGCCCGTCGGCCCAGTGATCGTAGATGGACAGGCCATTGCGACCCCGGACCACGTCTATGCCCCAGCGCCGCTTCAGCTCGCTCGTGACTTCGAAGCCGCTGGCGAAGATGATGCAGTCGACGGGATATTCGACGCCGTCCGACACGAATCCGGCTTCGGTGATCCGCTCCAGCCCGCGCGAGTCGGCCACGTCGACCAGCGAGACGTTGGGCTGGTTGAAGACGCTGTAATAGTCGTTGCTCGACAGCGGCCGCTTGCACAAATAACGGTACCAGGGCTTGAGCGCCTCTGCAGTCGCCTGGTCCTCGACCAGCGAATCGACGCGCGCGCGCAGCCGTTCCATCACGCGATAATCGACCACTTCGCGCCGGGCCATGAACTCTTCCGGGCTGAGCTGCGGCCAGCCTTCGGCCTGCAGCTCGGCCGCCAGGTTGCGCGCGATCTCGGTCCAGATGTCGCAGATCAGGTCCGGTTCGCCGGGCAGGAAGAATTCCATGGCGGCGCGGTGGAAATTCGCCATGCGTTCCGCCTGCCACCCAGGCTGGAGCGCGGCCGCCCAGTCCGCATCGGTGGGGGGGTTGGGCCGCTCGTCGACGGTCGAGGGCGTGCGCTGGATGACGTAGAGGTGCCTGGCGTGGCGGGCCAGATGCGGCACCGCCTGGATCGCGGTGGCGCCGGTGCCGACGATCGCGACGCGCTTGTCCGCCAGCCGGTCGAGCACAGGCTGCGCGTAGCTGCCGCCGGTATAGTCATAGTCCCAGCGCGCCGTGTGAAAGATCTTGCCCTTGAAGCGGCCGATGCCCTCTATCCCCGGCAGCTTGGGCATGTTGAGCACGCCGCAACCCATGATGACGAAGCGGGCACGGAACTCGTCGCCCCGGCTGGTCCCCACGCGCCAGCGCTGGATCGCCTCATCCCAGGTGAGCGAGGTGATGAGCGTGTGGAAGATCGCCCGGTCGGCAAAGCCGAACCGTTCCGCTATATGGCGGCAATAGCCCTGAATTTCCGCGCCGTCGGCAAATTTCTTCGACGGCATGAAGCCGGTCTCTTCCAGCAGCGGAAGATAGCAATAGGCGTCATTGTCGCACTGGATGCCGGGATAGCGGTTCCAGTACCACACCCCGCCAAAGTCGCCCGCATGGTCGATGTTGCGGAAATCGGTGACGCCCTGCCGCGTCAGATGATAGCCCGCGAGCAGCCCGGCAAAGCCCGCGCCCAGCACCAGCACATCCAGATCCTCCGAAATCGGGTCGCGCGGCGCGACGGCCATGTGCGGATCGACGTCATAGCTGTGCGTCTGGTCATCGGTCGTGGGCTGATACTGGCCCTGCCCGTCGCTGCGCAGCCGCTTGTCGCGCTCCTCGCGATATTTCTCGCGCAGTGCGGCCATGTCGAAACTGTCGGCCGCCGGCGTCCGCGTGGGATTGCAGCTCATATCCACTCCTGATCTTGTTGGCCCCAACTAATCAACAGGACTGTTCATTTGCAATGCGAGCCGGGCTGTTAGCGCGGGAGCGATCTTTTCCCCGACGGGCTGTTTCGCGCTTCCCGCATCGGGCTAGATTCGCGCGGCAAAAAGGAGAGGAATCGGGCATGGCGCAGCAGCTGATGGATTTTACGGGACGGACGATCATCGTCACCGGCGCAGCGGGCGGCGGCATCGGCACCGCTACCGCACGGATGCTGGCCGAGGCGGGGGCGACGGTGATCGCGGCGGGGCGCACCCGGGGAAAATTCGACGAAAACATCGCGCCGCTGATCACCGGCGGTCTGTCGATCGTGCCGGTGATCGCCGACGTCGGCACCGACGAAGGCGTGGCGCAGGTGATGGAGGCGGCGCTGGCGGCGCCCGGAACACTGTACGGGCTGGCCAATGTGGCGGGCGGCGCGGCGCCGCAGACCTGGATGCGGGCCGAGCGCGTCACCCGCGCGGACTGGCGCGCGCTGTTCGAACAGAATCTGGAGACGATGTTCTTCATGAGCCAGGCCGTGGCGCGCGAACTGCGCGCGCGCTCCCTGCCGGGCGCGATCGTCGGCGTGTCGTCGATCAGCGGGATGAACAGCGCGCCCTATCATATCGCCTACGGGACGGCGAAAGCCGCAGTCGTCGCGGCGACGCGCACGCTGGCGACGGAACTCGCGCTGGACCATATCCGGGTGAACACGGTGGCCCCCGGCACCACGATCACGCCGGGTTCGGGCGCCTATATCGACGAGGATGTCGAACGCGACCGCGCGGCCATCGCCATGGGCCGGCGCGCCCAACCGGAAGAGCAGGCCGGTGTCATCGCCTTCCTCCTGTCCGACCTGTCGAGCTACATCACCGGCCAGACGATATTGGTGGACGGTGGCCTCAACCTCAAATGGACCCATCTGGGCGCGGACAACACTTCGCTCTTCCTCAAGAATGAGGATTTCCGTGCGGCCATCCAACGCTAAAGGTCGGGCATGAGCAAGATCGAGCATCTGACCCTCCGTGGCACCAACGTCGACCTCGCCGCGGACGCTGTCGGCCCTCTCGACGGCCAGCCCGTCCTGTTCCTCCATGGCAGCGGCCAGACCCGGCAAAGCTGGGGCAAGGCGCTGGTGGAGGCAGCCCGACACGGCCATCGCGCGATCAGCATGGACCTGCGCGGCCATGGCGACAGCGGCTGGTCGCCCGATGGCGCCTACAGCCTGACCATCTTCGCCGACGATCTGCGTGCCGTTCTGGCCGGGTTCGACCGGCCGCCGGTCATCGTCGGCGCATCGCTCGGGGGCCTTGTCGCGATGATCGTCGCCGCGACCGACCCTTCAGCCATTCATGCGCTCGTGCTGGTCGACATCACGGCCCATGTCGACATGGAGGGCGCACAGGAAGTCATCGCCTTCATGAGCGCGGGCGCCGGCGGCTTCGCTTCGGTCGAGGAGGCGGCCGAAGCGGTCGCCGCCTATCTGCCGCATCGCGAGCGGCCGGCAAGCAGCAAGGGACTCGCCCGCAATCTGCGGCTGCGCGACGGGCGCTATTATTGGCACTGGGATCCCGCCTTCATGTCGATGGGCGCCGATCCCAGGCAGCAGACCGAAGGTCCGACCGTACTCGAAACCGCCGCGCGCGGGCTGACCATCCCGACCCTGCTGATCCGCGGCGGCCGCAGCCGGGTCGTAACGGACGAAGGCGCGCGCGCCTTCATGGACCTCGTCCCGCACGCCGACTATGTCCATATCGACGGCGCGCATCATATGGTCGCGGGTGACGCCAATGACGCGTTCAACGATGCGGTCATGGCCTTTGTCGACCGGCAGGCGGGATAGGTCCGCCCGTAGCCCGGCCCACGCGGATCAGACCCGGCCCGTCACCGGGATCAGCGCTCCGGTGATCGCCCGTGCCTCGGGCGACAGCAGGAAGGCCGCCACGCCCGCCAGTTCCTCCGGTGCGACCCAGCGGGAAAAGTCCGCGTCGGGCATGTCGGCGCGATTGGCGGGCGTATCGATGATGCTGGGCAACAACGCGTTCACGCGCACCCCCTCATCCTTATGCTCTTCCGCCAGCGCCTCGGTCAGCCGCGCCACGCCGGACTTGGACGCAGCATAGGCGCCCATGCCGCCCGCCGCCTTGACCGCAGCAGCCGCGCCGATATTGACGATGGCGCCTCCACCGAGGCGCAACAACGGCAGCAGCGCGCGGCTGGCGATCAGTGCGGTGCGGACGTTCATGGCGTAGAGACGGTCCCAGGTCGCAACGCTGCCGTCGGCGACCGTCTCCCATGCAAACCCACCCGCGATATTGACCAGCCCGTCGAGGCGGCCCAGTTCCGCCTCGATCCGCGCGGCGGCCCCGGCCATCGCCGCCTCATCGCTCAGATCGACGCCCCCCAGCGCCAGCGCCAGTTCGGGCGCTGCCATCTCCGCCAGATCGATGCCGACGACCGACCAGCCTGCCCCGGCCAGATGCGCCACCACCTTTCGACCGAGCGCGCCTGCCGCTCCCGTCACCGCCACGATAGCCGTCATCGCTCTTCCCCTTCCCAGTCTGCGCGAAGGGGCGGACGCAGCCGCCTCCCCTTCCCCCTTCCGTGCCAGTCAGATGCCTGCCACGCAAAGATATTTGATCTCGGTATAATCCTCGATCCCATGGCGCGACCCTTCCCGGCCCATGCCTGATTCCTTGATGCCGCCAAAGGGTGCCACCTCCGTAGAGATGAGGCCGGTATTGATCCCGACCATGCCGACCTCCAGCGCTTCGGCCACGCGCCAGGCGCGCGCCAGGTCGCGGGTGTAGAAATAGCCCGCCAGGCCCACATCGGTCGCGTTGGCGAGGGCGATCGCCTCTTCCTCGCGGTCGAAGGCGAATAGCGCCGCCAGCGGCCCGAACGTCTCCTCCTGCGCCAATGTCATGTCCGGCGTGCAATCCGCGATGATGGTCGGCTGGAAGAAGCTGCGTCCCAGCGGATGCCGCGCCCCGCCCGCCAGCAGCCGGCCACCCCTGGCGAGCGCGTCGGCGACATGCTCCTCGACTTTGTCCGCCGCCTTCTCGTCGATCAGCGGTCCCTGATTGACGCCCTGCCCGGTACCCGGCCCGACCTTGAGCGCATCGACCGCGAGCTTCAGCCGCGCCTGAAACGCCTCATAGACGCCGCGCTGGACGAAGATACGGTTGACGCACACACAGGTCTGGCCGCTGTTGCGATATTTGGAGGCCATCGCGCCCTCCACCGCCGCGTCGAGATCGGCATCCTCGAACACCAGGAAGGGCGCATTGCCGCCCAGTTCCATCGACAGCTTCTTCATCGTCGGCGCGCATTGGGCCATCAGCGTCTTGCCGACCTCGGTCGATCCGGTGAAGCTGAGCTTGCGCACGGTGCGGCTGCCAGTGAGTTCGGCTCCGATCGTTCGTGACGATCCCGTAACGATATTCAGGACGCCCGCCGGCACTCCCGCTCGCTCCGCCAGCACGCCGAGCGCGAGCGCGGTCAGTGGCGTCTGGGTCGCGGGTTTGAGGATCATGGTACAGCCCGCAGCCAGCGCCGGCGCGACCTTGCGCGTGATCATCGCGGCGGGGAAATTCCAGGGCGTGATCGCGGCGACGACGCCCACGGGTTGCCGGATGACCAGGATCCGGCTGTCCGCGCGATGACTGGGAATGACCTCGCCATATACGCGCTTGCCTTCCTCGGCGAACCATTCGACGAAGCTCGCCGCATAGGCGATCTCGCCCTTTGCCTCCGCCAATGGCTTGCCCTGCTCGCGTGTCAGGATCACCGCCAGGTCATCCTGATGCGCCAGCAGCAGGTCGAACCAGCGTCGCAGAATGCGGGCCCGTTCCCCGGCCGTCATCCTGCGCCATGCGGGCAAAGCCGCCTCCGCCGCGACGATGGCCTGCCTGGTCGCTTCGGCATTCATGTCGGGCACGGACGCAAGCGTGTCGCCGCTGGCCGGATCGGTCACGTCGATGATCGGATCGCCGATCCAGCGGCCGTCCACCAGGCACTGCGTCCGCAACAGGGACGGGTCGGCAAGGGCAATGGTCATCAGATCACCTTTCACTTGTCTCCGGCAGCTTCCCGCGTGCGCCGGAACGCAGAGGGTCGCGATGCGGCCACCCTCCCCCTACCCTCTGCGCGGCAGCCGATGCCTCGGCTGTCTGGTCTGGCGAGCAGGTGGGATCGGGTCAACGCGCCAGATCGGGCTATGACAAGGGATCGACCCCGCGATGGCCATTGGAACCGGTGACCAAGTCCAAGGATTGCACGCCCATCCCAACGGCATTGGCAAGATCAAGCATATTAGCTATATATCCATTACCGTTTATTATAATATGCTATATATCTGATCTTGTTATATTATTTTTGATCGTATAATTCCACAAAATCTACCCTTCTGGACCAGGAATCTGCCTCTTGTCCGCTCCATCCCTGATCGTCGCCTATGCCGAAGCGCAGGCCCTGCTTGCAAGGCTGGAGGAACGCCGGCGCCTCAGTCCGGTCGCCTTCCCGCTGCGCACCCGGATGCGGATTGCCGAACGCCATGCGCTCGCGCGGTGGGACAAGGCCCCCCTGCACGACAGTGATATTCAGGTAGACGGCCGCGGCGCTGTCCGCACATCCGATTTCGATCTGAGCCGGGGACGTCAGGCGGTCGGCGCACCGATCGAACTGGACAGCATCCTCACCGACGCAGAGGCGTTGTTGCGATGGCTGGGTCTCGTTTCGGACGCGGGTAATCCCGCGAAGCATGGATGGCAGCGGTCCCTCGCGGACATGCTGGATGCTGTCAGGGGATGGCAGGCAACCATCGCATCGCTGCCCGCCTCCCCTCCCCTGCTGCACGGCGCACATCTGGCCCAACTCTGGCGCGAACGCGCACCGATCGGGCGCGGCGACCTTGTCTTCAGTCTACTGATCGGGGACCGCTGGGGACCGGGCCGATGGGAGGGCTCGGCCGGCGGGCTGATCGCGCTCGGGCTGGAGCGAAGCTCGGAGCCGTGGCAACGGATCAAAGGCGAGGCGTTGGAACGCCTGTGGTTGGGCGCCATTGCTGCCGGCGCACAAGGCCATCTGGATCTGGAGATACGTCTGCGCAGCTATGCCATGCGGGCAGGACAGTTCATACGGGCAAGGCGCCGACCCGGCCGACTCGCCGATATGCTCGCCTTGGCGATGGCCCACCCCCGCGTCACCAGCAGCGGCATTGCAAAGGCGCTCGGTCTGACGAGCGCGGGAGCGATCAAGCTGCTGGCCATCGCCGCGGAAGCCGGACTGCTCATCGAGCGAACGGGGCAGTCCAGCTATCGCAGCTACGCCATTCCCGTGGCAGCGCCTTCGGACATGCCAGCGCGGCCGCGGCGCGATCCCTTTGCCCTTTTGGATGGCGCATTTCCTTGGGACGATGACACGGACCCGCCACTCGCCTGGTGACGTCGGCGACAGGCGAACGGGCCTGAGCCGGTTACCCCCAGTCGATATTTTGCTGCGATTCCGAAAACACGATGACGGGCCGGAACGCACGGCGGGTCCACGCATACTCATTCCTCGCGCGGGCAGATCGCACATAAATCGGGCTTTTTTGCGTGCAGCTTTAGAGCTGGATGCCCTTCCTCATCGAGCCGGTGCTCGGACTGACGTGTTTTCAGAATCGGCGCATGACGACGCAAGGGCAGGGGCAGAGCCGTTCGCAGAAATGGCAAATGTGGCGTGACGACCATGCCAATATATTGAAACAGCGCAATATCGGCTGCGCCGACTGCGCGTGGTCAATGTCAACAGGCCAAGCTTTTCGCTCTGGCAGAGGGAACATGAAAACACGTTGTCGGGCCGACCTCTACGGCCGCGCGGAGAAGCTCGTGAAACGGTGGCGCACCAATCTCATGGAATGGGCCGCAATCTTGCTGAATTTTGATCTGGCCTTCAGCCCGTCCCACGCGGAAGAACCCCGCGGGGAAATTTACTAGAGGCGATACTTGTTGCGGCGATGATGCTCTTTGACGAAGCCGTAGAATCGTTTCGAATAGTTACGCGGCAGCTCATCCGGATTGGCGCCGAGGAAGGCGTCGAAGCGTCGCATCAGTTCGTCATAATCCCAACCGGGAAAGTCCGCCCGAATGGAATCATAGATGTCGCGATCGAGTATCCTGGCCGCGTTGGAGCGGCGGGCCGATGCGGGGTGAGGCCGCACCTCGCGCTCCGGTTCGGCTTGAACTTGCTTAGGCGATCCCACGCGCAGCTCGCGCGATAATTGCGAGATCAGCCCGCGAGCCAGATGGGGTTCGATCAACGCGTCCGACGTGTGATCGGCATCCGTCACATTGTCGGTCGGGGGAGGGGAGGGGGAATCTGCGCCACGCTTGCGTCGCGCCCCGTCGATCATGTGACGACGCATCACCATCTTCATCTTCGGCTTGGGGCTATCGCCATCGATCACCTCCAGGCTGATATCGGGCAGGTCATTGGCTCGGGCCAGGTCGAGCAACTTCCGCTTGAAAACCGGGTAGCTGCTCTCGCTTCCGCTCTTCTGGTGGAGCGTTTCAAAACCGATTGTGAAGCCTTCGGCCCCGTTGCCGCCCGCATGCTTGCGTGATGCGCGGTACAGCCATTTGCCCAGCCCGCTGGTAATCTCGAAGTAGAGCGGCGAAATCGATAGCACGTTGCGCTTGTCCATCACCCCGTCGAAAAACCATTTCGACAGGGTGATCTCCATGCCCAGTGACCGTTGAGTCCGCTCGTCTACCAAATGGGTATAGCTGTCGATCCAGGAGAAGGTCGTTTCCCGGCTCTTGGCATTGGTACGGATGTTGGTCTTGATCGTCGTCGCCTGCAAGCGGTCGAGCGCACTCACCAGCCTTTCATAGGCGCGTCCGCTCGTGCCCCAGCATATGCGCTTGAGAAGGTCGCCGGGCTGGAGCCGGATGGCGGGCGATATGTCGTTGATGCCGCGCTCCCGCAGCGCATTCAGGTGCGACGCCAGGTAGATCATGATGTCTGCGTCCCAGATCGTCGCCATGCCATAAGCCGGATTGGGCAGGACCTGCACAGTGACGGTGCGATCGGGACTGACATAATCGATGGACTTGATGCGCTTGCGCTTGGACAGGCTGAAGAAGGGCCGTTGCATCGTCTCCTGATAGTCGCGCAGCGAAATATCGCTGAAATCAGGCAGGGTGAAGAACATCTCGAACTGAACCTTGCGCTCTTTGAACGCTGTCTTCAGCTCGGTATCAGAGGCCGCCGTCGTCATCCCATCCCCGCTTCCCCCCGGAGGGAAATCGCAATCAAACTACTGAAATAAAAGGATTATTCCTCCATTTTCAGCTTTCATCCCCATGCATCCGATCCTCAGCGCCGCCGCGCCGCCCGGATCTTCGCCTGCTCGATCACCGGGCGCAGCGCCGCCAATATCTCATCCGTCGACAGACCGTTCGGAGACAGCGACAGGGTCAATATCTTCTGCTGGTCCTTTTCGACCTGCCCGATCGACGCGCCGTCCGAAGCCGCGATCATGGCCTTCTGCACGCGCCCCTTGACCATCGTGGCCTGGACGAGCCGGGTCATCACCTCCGGACCACTGATCGGTTGCTCGTCCCCCGAACGACGGAAGCTCTGCTCCGATGCTATTTGATCGGCCGCCGCCTCCAGCTTCGTCCGGCTCGACGGATCGCGCAGCAGGGGGAGCAGCTTCTCGGCATATTTTGCCTGAAGGTCGGTCGGCGAATGGAAGGCGCTGACCACAAAGGGCGGAATTTCGGTCAGCGCGATGTAACGCGACAGCTGCGACTTGGAGATTTTCAGCCGTTCCGCCATGCGCAGCTGCACGCCGCCATAATAGGTGTCGACCGCTGCCTTGTAGTTGAGGCCGCGTTCCAGGTCCGAAATATCCTCGCGCTCGCGATTTTCGATGTCCGCCAGGCGGAAGGCCGCCTCATCATCCAGATCCTCGATAATCGCGATCAGGTCGATGTCGGGATAATGGTTGGCATTGAGCCAGGAAATCGCCCAGTGCCGCCGCGTACCAGTCACCAGCTCATAGGGCAGGGGACCATTGGGCGTGCGTCGGACCACCGCGGGCACGCGATTGCTTCCCTCGGCCAGGATCGAATCGATAAGGCTGCGCAGCCGATGTTCGTCGAGCAGCGAATAGTCGCGCGCATTGCCGGGCCAGACCGAACATTCCGACGGTTTCAGCCGAATGGTCGGGCGCTTCACGATCCGCGCGGCCTCGCCGAAAGCCTCCAGGCGCCTGTTGGTGAAGTTGGGGCGCGGGGCGGGGCTGTTCTCCGGCGCAGGCGCGGCACCGGCGGCCGGTTCGTTCGGCGCGGAAGCGAGCGCTTCGCTGATGAGCGACCGCCGGCTCATGCCGCCACGCCCACATCGGAGGTGAGGCTGGTGGACGGCCATTGCTGGCGAATCTGCTGCTCGATCTCGCCAAAGACGGCGTCCAGATTTTCGCGGCAGCGCATATAGGTCTGGTGCGAGGCCGATGGCTTGGATTCATAGATGGACCGGAACGCCTGCGTCGCGTTCTTGATCTCCTCGGATGCCAGAATCGGCTGCCCCAGCAACAGCCCGGCATAGGTCGCCTGCATGATCCGCCACATGTCGTTCTCGCCCGGCTTGCTGGGCGAAAAGGTCGAACAGACGACGCGAATGAAACCGTAATTGACCGGCGTGCCATTCTGCTCGAGAATCTCGATATTGTCGGCGATCGTGTCCATGAAATGGATCGTCGACAGATAGTCGAGCTGGCGCGCGGGCACTGGGATCAGCAAGCCCGTGGCCGCCGCCATGACGTTGAGGCCCAGAAAGCCCATGGCCGGCGGCGGATCGAGCAGAATCACGTCGAAATCCTTGGTCACGCTGGCAATGCCGATGCGCAGCGCCTGCAAGCTCTCGCGCACCGCCTGTCCGCCCTCACGCAGGGTCGACGTCAGATCCCATTCCGCATCCTGAAGGCCCAGGCTCGACGGTACAATCTTGATCGTCGGCCAGGGCGTATCGCGGATGGTGCGGGAAAAGTCGCTGAAAGTGCTGCGCGGCGAGAGGAAAGCGCCCAGCGTCTCCTCGTCATCGATCAGTGTTTCGGGCTGGATGTCGAACATGGTCGTGGTCGACGCCTGCGGATCGCAATCGATCACCAGCACGCGATAGCCGTGAAGGGCGAGATAGTCAGCAAGATGCTTGGTGATGGTGCTCTTGCCCACCCCGCCCTTGAAATTCTGCACCGCCAGCACGACCGCATCCTCGTCGGGCTGCTTGCCGACATGGATGCCAAGAGCGCTGCGGATATGGGTGAGGTCAGCCAGGGTATAGTAGCGGCGCCCGTTGGGCAGTTGCTTGGGCTGGGGGAGGCGCCCCTTTGCTTCGGCCTTCGCCAGGGCCTCGGGCGTCCGGCCGATCAGTTCTGCGGCCACGGTGGGTCCGAAACTGATGTCGAGCGTCTTGCGATTGTCCGGCCGGAACACGATCGTCTTGATATGATCACGCATCTGCTGGCAGGCTGTCGTGACATTGCGCAAGGTATTGACGGTAAACGACATGGCGCCCCTCATGGCCGAATCGTGACGGCATAAACTGGTTTGCGTTTAATGCGCTCATTTCGCGATGAAAGTCAAACCTGCCTGCTCACCGCCTGCGAATAGCCATTGTCATGTTGGGCTCTTTGCAAAATGGGAACCGCATCGCAGTCGCGGAACCGAAGACCAAGGCGCCGGTCTGATAGCCCGCTGTAGCCAAACTCTCCCCTTTGAACAGGTCGAGATGATAAACGACCGGGCGGCAGGGCCCGCTTAGGGATTTATTCGGAGATTAGCGGAGTTAGGCACCGGGCCACGACGCGAAATGGCGGGAAACTCCACGATTCGCGAGCGGCCCAACCGAACCGATCCCACGTTCCTTCGGACCTGAAAACACGTTCGATCGATTCCGAAACCACGCTGGTCGCAGCGTGATAACACGTTGGCGCAGGGGCTGATTTTCCCCCTGACCGCCATTGCAGCCTATGGTTGGTGCACGATCGTTGCCGCGCCTTGGCTGCTCAGGTCGAGCATGGCCTTGTCCGCGCCGACGGGTCGCCAGGAGGGCAGGCCGGCGCCGTTGGGATCGCCGGATTTCACGAAGTTGGCCAGATAGGCGCTGGCGATCTGCGCCACGCGCTGGTCGCGAGCCGTGGCTGCATCGCCATATTTGATGGCAACCGTATCGAAGAAATAGGGAATTTCGCTGGCATGGGCCGCTCCCTTGGTCGCTGGCGTCCGCAGCGAATCCGCGACATAGGAAAAGCGATAATGCCAGGTCGGGACGCCCTGCGCCGCGAATTGGGCGGCCATGACCCGCGCCCCTTCGACCATTGGGCCGGTCGGGCCGCCAATATCATCGCTGGTGGCGCCGATCATGACGGGCACATGGGCGAAACGCCCGCTCCTGTAGGCGGCGAGGCTGTCGACCGCGATCCTGCCGTCGGCGATCGGGCTGCTATGGGCCGGCGGCCCCCCGGCGAACAGCGCGGCAAGGTTCAGCCCATCGACCACCGACTCCGCCGGCAGGGCGCGCAGCCTGCTCAGCGCGTCGGGCGCATGGGCCGGGATTCCCTTCTTCCCGGCGAAAGCGGCGCCGATCCTTTCTGCCCCGGCGAGTGTCGCGTCGCCCATCGGCATGGGGCCGCCCGACTGGATTACTGCCTTGTGGAACAGTCCCAGCGCCATGGGGGAGGTGAGCAGCGCATGGACCGACATGCCGCCCGCGCTTTCGCCGATGATGGTGACATTGGCGGGATCCCCGCCGAACGCGGCGATATTGGCTTTCACCCAGCGCAGCGCCGCGATCTGGTCCAGATAGCCATAATTGGCGAGCAGCCCGCTATCGGCGCCCGCCTTGGTGAGCGCGGGATGGGCGAAGGTGCCGAAGCGGCCGAGTCGGTAGTTGAAGCTCACCACCATGATGCCCTGCTTCGCCAGAGGCGCGCCCGAATAGGTGGGCGGGGAGGAGCCGCCATTGACGAAGCCGCCGCCATAGATCCAGACCATGACCGGCAGCTTTTCCGCGCTGGCCTGCGGTTTCCAGACATTGACGAAGAGGCAGTCCTCCGCCGGCGGTGTGCCGAGCGGCGCGGCGTCGCTGGGAAAGGGCAGTTGCATGCAGTCATGGCCATAACGGCTCGCGTCGCGCACCCCTTGCCAACGCGCCACCGGCTGCGGCGCACGCCAGCGCAGGTCGCCGACCGGCGGCTGGGCGAAGGGAATGCCCTTGAAGGCGACGACGCCATCCTCCGCAACCCCGCGCAGCATCCCGTCGGCGATCGTCACTTGCGGATCGGCGGGCGCGGCCGACGCGCTCGCTCCGGGCATCGTCAGCGCCGCGGCCAGCAGCAGAGCGCGCAGGGGCAAAGACATCGGCAATCCTCCTTTTATGTCCTTGGTCAGGGCAGCGTCACCACCCGCGCCTCGCGCGCGGACAGCGATGCCGCCTCTATCACTTCCTGCACGGCGACCGCCTCGTCAATCGGGACGGGAAGGGGCGCGCCGGTCATCAAGGCATCGGCGATCTGGCGATAGAAGCGCTCCTGACATCCTCTCAGCGTCGGACGAAGCGCGATGCGGCCCTCGCCGTCATGCCATTCGACCGGATCGGGATCGACGCCCCATCGCTGATCTCCTGGCCGCAACCCCGCGACCAGTTGCGCTTCTTGCGGATCGAGACTGCGCTTGATGAGAGTCCCGGCCGTGCCATGGACCGTAAAGCGCGGGCTGCCACCGGCGTCGCCGCCCGGTGCGGTCAGGCTGGCGTGCAGGATTACGCGCAGGTCGGCATAGCGCAGCACGACATGCGCCCAGTCATCCGCCCCCGATCCGTCGCGCAACGCCACGATGTCCGCGCTCACCGCTTGGGGGCGTCCGAACAGCGCCAGCGCCTGATCGACCAGATGCGGTCCCAGGTCGAACCATACGCCCGACCCCGGTGACCCATCCTCGCGCCAGCGGTCGCGCACCTGTGGCCGGAAACGATCGAAATGGCTTTCGACCAGCGTGACCCGTCCGACCAGCCCTTCCTCGATCGCCGCCCGGATGCTCAGGAAATCGCTGTCGAACCGGCGATTGTGGAACACCGCCAGCCGTCGGCCCGACACATCGGCCAGCGCGGCCAGATCGCGTGCTTGCTCGAGCGACAGGGCGAAAGGCTTGTCGACCACCACATGCTTGCCCGCGCGCAGCGCTGCTGCGGCGAGCGGTGCATGTGTCGCACTCGGTGTCGCGATCACCGCCAGGTCGATCGCGGGATCCGCCAGCAGTTGCTCGGGCGTCGCGAAACAGGCGATGCCGGGATCGAGCGCCGCCACCTCCTTCGCACGGCTGGTGACGATGGCCTTCAGCTCCAGCGCGGGCGCCACGCGGATCAGCGGCGCGTGGAAGACCCGGCCCGCCATGCCATAGCCGATCAGACCAACGGCGATGCTCATCCCTTCAACGCTCCTGCAACAAGTGGCGCCAGCCTGCCGACGATCGCGGTCACGCCCTTGTCATTGGGATGGATGCCATCGGGCAGCAGGAGCGCGGGTTTCCCGATCACCCCGTCCAGCATGAACGGATAGAGCGTTGCGCCATGCGTCCGTGCGAGGTCGGGATAGATGGGGTTGAAGGCGGCGGCATAGTCCGGTCCCATATTCGGCGATGCCATCATGCCGGTCAGCACCACCTTGATGCCGCGTCGCTTCGCCTCGTCCAGGATCGCGTCCAGATTGATGCGCGTCTCCTTCGGCGACAGACCCCGCAGCATGTCGTTGCCGCCCAGACCCAGCAGCATCAGGTCGGGCGTGCGCGGCAGGCCGTCGAGCGTGAAGGCCAGGCGCGCCCGCCCGGCCGCGCTGGTGTCGCCCGATACGCCGGCATTGACCACTCGCGCTTTCACCCCTCGCGCGTTGAGCGCCTGTTCCAGCATCGGGGCCAGCCCCTTGCCCTGGTCCAGATTATAGCCGGCGTAGAGGCTGTCGCCGAACGCGACCACCAGCTTCGCGTCTTCTGCCTTTGCGGCTGCCGGTTCGGCCGCGTTCGCCGCCGGCGCCTGGTTGGCGACGGGCGGAGGGGGAGGCGTCTGGTCCGAACAGGCGCTCGCCAGATGGACAAACAGCGTCAGCGCCCCATATTGCAACAATCTGCCCGCCAAGGAGCGCTCCTTCTTCATGCACTTGCCCATTGATCCGGCCACTATCGCGATCCGCGCGCGCAATGTCACCCTCCAGCTGGGAACGCGCGATGCGCCGGTGGCGATCCTCAAGGGCGTGGACCTGTCCATCCTGCGGGGCGAGAGCGTCGCCATATTGGGCGCGTCGGGATCGGGCAAGAGTTCGCTGATGGCGGTGCTGTCCGGTCTCGAACGCGCTAGCGGCGGCAGCGTGGACGTAGGCGGGGTCGATTTCGGAGCGCTCGGCGAGGATGAACTGGCGCGCGCGCGCCGGGGCCGGATCGGCATCGTTCTGCAAAGCTTCCATCTGCTGCCGACGATGACCGCGCTGGAAAATGTCGCCGTGCCCCTCGAACTGGCGGGCCATGCCGATGCCTTCGTCCTGGCGGCGGACGAACTGCGCGCGGTGGGCCTTGGCCACCGGCTCGACCATTATCCCGCCCAGCTGTCGGGCGGGGAGCAGCAGCGCGTCGCCATCGCCCGCGCCGTCGCGCCGCGCCCGACCCTGCTCTTCGCCGATGAGCCCACGGGCAATCTCGACGCCGCCACCGGCGCGGCGATCATGGACATCCTGTTCGATCGGCAGCAGGCGGCGGGGGCGACCCTGGTCATCATCACCCATGATCCGGCTCTGGCCGAACGGTGCGGCCGCATTATCGAGATGCGCGACGGCCGGATCGTCGCGGACCGCGCCGCATGACCGGCCTTGGCTGGCAGGCGAGCTGGCGGATCGCGCGGCGCGACCTGCATCTGGGCTTCCGGGGCTTGCGACTCCTCTTCCTCTGCCTCTTCCTGGGCGTCGCCACCCTGGCCGCGATCGGCAGCCTGACATCGGCGATCACGCAGGAGCTGCGCGATCGGGGGCGCGTCATCCTGGGTGGCGACATCGAGATCGGCATGACCCAGCGCGAGGCGAGCCTGGGCGACCGGGAGGCATTCCGCCAGCTCGGCACGCTCAGTGAAACCATCCGGATGCGCGCCATGGCGCAGCGGGTGGCGCAGGGCAGGGGCGATGCTCCACCCGCGATCCTTACCGAACTCAAGGGTGTGGACGACGCCTATCCGCTCTATGGCACGCTTTCGCTCCGGAACGGCGCCTATCGTCCGATGGATGCCGCCCATGTCGTCATCGGCGAAGCGCTGGCCGAGCGTCTCGCTGTCCGGCGGGGCGAGCAGCTTCGCTATGGCGATGCCCGTTTCACCATCGACGATATCATTGCCGATGAGCCCGACCGGCTGGGTGAAGGCTTCACCCTGGGGCCGGTCGCGATCGTCTCCATGGAGGGGCTGCGCCGCACGGGCCTGATCCAGCCGGGCAGCCTTTATTCCGCCAAATATCGCATCCGCCTCCTGCCCGGCCATGACGCCACCACCGTACGGCAGGATTGGGAAAAGGCGCGCGCGAACGAAGGCTGGACCTTCAAGGATCGTGATCGCGCCGCCCCCGGGGCCAACCGCTTCATCGAACGGATGGGACAGTTTCTGTCCCTGATCGGCCTTGCCGCCCTGGTGATTGCGGGGATCGGCGTCAGCAATGGCGTCGCCTCCTATCTTGCCGGCAAGCGCGGCGGGATCGCGACGCTCAAGGTGCTGGGCGCGACCTCCGCTGACATCGCCCGCATCTACCGGCTTCAGATCGGCGCGGTCGCGACGCTGGGCATCGGGGCGGGCCTCGTCGTCGGGGCGGCGCTGCCGCCGCTGCTGGTGGCGCTCGCGGGCGACGTGCTGCCGGTCAGCCCCGAATTCCGCCTGCACCCGCTGCCGCTGCTGGCGAGCGCCGGCTATGGCCTGCTGATCGCCTTCCTCTTCACCTTCCCGCCCCTGGCCAAGGCGCGTACCCAGCCCGCCGCCGCCATCTTCCGCGGCGCGGTGGAGACACGCAGCGGTCTCGACCGCCGCAGCCTCGCCGCCATGGCCGGGGCTGGCGCTCTGGTGGTTGCGCTCGCGCTGGGCCCCGCGCGCGAGCCGCTCTTCTCCGCCGCCGTGCTCGGCGCGGTCGCGGCCGTGCTGGTGCTGCTGCTCGGCCTGGGTCTAGCGGTCAGCCGCCTCGCGCGCCGCCTGCCCCGGCCGCGGCGCCCGCTGCTGCGCCTTGCGCTCGCCAATCTCCACCGCCCCGGCGCGCAGACCGCGGCGTTGATCGTGGCGCTGGGGCTTGCCCTCACCCTGTTCGTCACGCTGGCGGGCATCCAGACCAGCCTGAACGCGGAAATCCGGCAGGTCGTGCCGAAAAAGGCGCCTGCCCAGATCGTGCTCGACATCCCCGCCCTGCAACAGGCGCGGTTCCGCAGTATCGTCGCCCGCGAAGCGCCCGACGCGCAGCTCAATATCGTCCCCGTGCTGCGCGGCACGATCACCGCCTATGCCGGCCAGCGTGTCGCCGATCTGGCGGAAATGCCCGAAGGTGCGTGGTTCCTGCGCGGCGAGCGTGGCGTAACCTACAGCCCGGCGCTGCCGGAGGGCAGTGAACTGGTGGCCGGCCAATGGTGGCCGACCGATTATCGCGGTCCGCCGCTCGTCTCGCTCGACGCCGAGGCGGCCAGGACCCTGGATATCGGCGTCGGCGACAGTTTGACCGTCTCCATCCTGGGGCGCGAGATCGAGGCGCGGATCGCCTCGCTGCGGAAGGTCAACTGGGACACGATGGGCTTCAACTATGTGCTGGTCTTCTCGCCGACCACCTTGGAGTCCGCGCCCCACAGCCTCGCCGCTACGGTCACATGGGGTTCGGGCGCCGCCGACCAGCGCCGCGACGCCGCCATCACCCGCGCCCTGCTCGCCGCCTTCCCCGGCGTGTCGGTCATTGCCGTGGGTGAGGTGATCGACCAGGTCGGCACGATCCTCACCCAGATGTCGCGCGCGATCCTTGTCGCCGCATCGGTTGCGATCCTTGCGGGCATCGCCGTACTGGTCGGGGCCATCGCCGCCTCGCGCCAGGCGCGCAGCTATGACGGCGTCATCCTCAAGACGCTGGGCGCCACCCGCGCGCAGTTGCTTGGCGGACAGGCGCTCGAATATGGCCTGCTTGCCGCCATTCTGGCGCTGGTCGCGCTGGCTTTGGGCAGCGCGGCGGCGTGGTTCGTGATCGTGCAGCTCTTCGATTTCGGCTGGGCGCCCGACTGGCCGGTGGTGCTGGCGACGCTCGCGGGCGGCGCGCTGCTGACGCTCGGCATCGGTCTGGCCGGATCGATCCCGCTGCTTTCGGTCCGTCCGGCCCGCGCCCTGCGGCAGGTCTGACGGGCCGCCCCGCGCCAAACGGCGCATCGTGCCGCGCAGGGCCGGTTATTCTGGCGGCCTTCCACAAGGAAAGGCCGTCATGACCAACGAGACTTTGACCCGCAGCTTCATCGACCTGCGCGCCTGGGCAGCCGGCGCGACCGTAACGATGGGCGAGGGCGATCCCTTCCTCGCCGCTCGCGCGCAACTCCCGCTCGCGCCTGGCCCGATCACCGCCGGCCTCATCGCCCTGCCCGAAGGCGCGGGCGTGGTGGGCGCGATGCCCGCCGACGAATTCGTGATCGTCGAATCCGGTGTGGTCCGCATTGTGCAGGGCGATACCGACATCGCCATGGCCGAAGGCGACAGCATCGTACTGCGCGGCGGCGCGGCCTTTGCCTGGACCGCCGACGCCGCCAGCCGCCTCCTGTTCATGCGCCGCACCGGTGGCCCGGCCGGCGACGGTGCGATCATCCCGGTGGACGCCGACGCGCCGCTCGTCCCGTCGGGCGCGCCGCTCGCTGAATTGCTGGTCGGTCCGACCCCCCAGTGCCGCAACAACAGCGACTGGAAGTCGGAAGATGGCGAGTTCATGGCCGGCACCTGGGATTCGACCCCCTATCACCGTCGCGCCATGCGCTATGTCCATTTCGAACTCATGTATCTGCTCGACGGCAGCGTCACCTTCGTCGACGAAGCCGGGGCGGAAGGCACGTTCCACAAGGGCGACATCTTCCTGGTCGAACAGGGTGCCAGTTGCAGCTGGGACAGCCGCGTGCATGTGAAGAAAATCTACTGCATCTACCGCCCGGCCTGACGCTCGAACGGAGCCGATCAAGCCATCGGATCGAGCGTCCCAAGCCAGGCCACAAGGCCGATGATGACGATGGCAGCGCTCGTTTCCACCAGCAGCGACAGCCGCAGATGCGCGACCGCGCGCTGCGGCGCGTCGCTCGCCTCCAGCGCCGGGGTCAATCGCCAGCGATTGGCCCCGGCCAACCCCAGCATCAGCGCGAACAGGGTGAGCTTGGCGCCCAGCAGCCAGCCATAACGGCTCCCCAGCAACGCTGGCAGCTGGGTCACGCCCACGATCATGACCGCGTTGACCGCGCCGCTGACCACCAGTGTCGCGACCACCAGCGTTCCCATCAGCGAAAAGCGCGCCAGCATTGTCGACAGGCGCCGCATTTCGCCGCTCGACGGCCGCAACGCGAGCACCGAATGGAGGAGCACCGCCAGCGCCCCGATCCAGCCGGCCGCCGCCCAGACATGGGCAACGTCAGCGGCCCGATGCAGCGTTCCGGCCAGTTCCTCGGTCGCACCGGCATGGCCGGTCCAGGCCAGGGTCGCCGCCGCCACGGCGGCCGGTATCGACGTCAACCGCTCACCGTGGGGCAGGGCGGTGGCCACCAGCGCGATCAGCAGCGCCGCGCCGCGCACGGCCAGCACCGGACCGACCGGCGTCATCGTCAGCAATATCCACGCGCTCTCCCAGTCCGGGGACGTGATCGGCGTACCGGTCATCGCCGCCGCGCTTGCCAGCAGCCAGAGCACGGACAGTGCCATGCCTCCGGCCGCCAGCAGCACCAGCACGGCTTTCCGCCCGGCCCGATGCTTGCCTGCGCCCATCACCCACCAGAAAAGTGGAAGGCCCATGAGCAGCGCCAGGTCCAGCATCAGCGCGAAGCGCGCGCCGATCAGTGTCCCTTCGGTCATCGGGGCTTACTTCACCTTGAAGCTGTAGCTGCCTTCCATCTTGTGCTGATCGGCGCCGACGATATGCCATTTCAGGTCATAACTGCCGGCGGGCAGGGCGCGGGGAAGGGTGACGGTCATCGTCTTGCCCTCGACGGCGGTCTTGAAGCCCTTGATCGGCATAGGGGCATGATTGGCCATCCCCGGCATCCCGGTCATGGTCAGTTCCACGCCGCTCATCGGGGCCAGGAAGGTTTCGGAAAAGGTCAGCGTCAGCTTGGTCGGCTTGGCGACGGTCGCGTTGGCGGCCGGGCTGGACGACAGAAGCTTGCTGTGCGCGCTTGCAACGCCCGGCAGGGCCAGGGCAAGAGC
Source organism: Sphingobium sp. V4 (assembly GCF_029590555.1). Lineage (NCBI taxonomy): Bacteria > Pseudomonadati > Pseudomonadota > Alphaproteobacteria > Sphingomonadales > Sphingobiaceae > Sphingobium > Sphingobium sp. V4. The sequence continues at coordinate 742,186 of NZ_CP081002.1, forward strand.
GGCGGCAACGGTCAGGAAAGTGCGGGTCATCTGGTGTCTCCGTCAGGGTAGCTAGGGGGAATTACGCATGGACTTGCCGCAGCCCTTGCGACATGCACATAATTTTTTCCATCCTTCGCGTCGGTGCGAGGGATAAGGGCATTGCGCGCGTATGCGGTCATGAGGATGGAGATTTTACAATGACCGATCTGGATCAGATGCTGGGCGCGCTGCGGGCGATGCCCACCGACGCGCGGCTCGAGGAGATGGATGCCGCCGTGATGGGCGGCCTGGCTCGCCGGCGCGAACAGACGACCGCGCGTCGTAGCCTGATGCTGGCCGGCCTGCTCGCCATCGGCATCGGCTGGGCGGGCAGTGTCGTCCCTGCCGCTCCGGCGCAGGCATCGCCGCTGCCGATCGGCATGTCGGAATATGCGCCTTCGCGTCTGCTCGGCCAATGAGCGCCAAATGACGATCCGCCGCTATCTGCTCGTCGCCCTGGTTGCCTTCGCCGCCGCGCTGGCGGCGGTGCTGGTCGCGCGCTTCTGGATCGCGCCCGAGCCGCGCGTGGAGAGCGAGGTTCATGCCCTGCTGCACCAGCGCCTCACACTCGACGCGGCGCAGGAACGGCGCATCCATGAACTGGAGGCCGCCTTCGCCCGGCGCCGTGAGGCGCTGGAGGCGGAAATGCGCGCGGACAATCAGCGGCTCGCCGATGCCATCGCTGCCGAACATGGCTATGGCCCCAAGGTCGGAAAAGCGGTCGATCGTTCGCACCATGTGATGGGCCAGCTGCAGAAGGAGACGCTCCAGCACATCTTCGCGATGCGCGCCGTGTTGCGCCCCGATCAGGCGGCGCAGTTCGATGCCGCCGTGGTCAAGGCGCTGACCCAGCCGGCCCGGTGACGCCGCCCGACCTTGACGATCGGGCGCTGGCCGGCCGCGCGCTGACCGGGGACCAGTCCGCATTTGGCGCATTGATGCAGCGCCACCGCGATGCCGTCTGGCGGCTCGCGCGGGGGCATGTCGGCGATGGCGACGAAGCGCTCGACATCACGCAGGAGACGTTCGTCGCCGCCTTCGCCGCGCTCGCCCGCTATGACGGGTCGCGTCCCTTTCGCATATGGATCGCGCGCATCGCCCTCAACAAGTGCCGGGACTGGGCGCGGCGGCGCGCGGTTCGTCGCTTCTTCGCTTTCGCAAAGCCCCTTGATGACGCGCTCGACGTCGCCGACATGGGCGCAACCCCGGAGCAGGCGCTTCACTCGCAGCGCGAACTGGGCCGCATCAATGCCGCCATCGCGATGCTCCCTACCAATCTCAAGGATGTGCTGCTGCTCCGCACCATCGAGCAGATGAGCCAGGCGGAGGCGGCGCAGGTGCTGGGCATTACCGAAAAGGCGGTCGAAACGCGCCTGTATCGCGCCCGCGCGAAACTGACGGAAATTTTGAGGGATTGAAGCTGCACCCGCGTATGAAGGGGCATGAGCAACCTGTCCCTCGATCGTCGCACCTTCTTCAAAGGCGCCGCCGCCCTCACGCTCGCGCAGGCTTTCCCCGCCTGGGCGCGTAGCGGGACGCCCGGCCTGCGACCTGCGCCCGGAGTCCTGTCGGGCGAGACGATCGCGCTGACCGTGGGGGAAAGCCATTTCGGCACCGGCGGGCGGTCCGCCCATGCCGTGACCATCAATGGCACCGTTCCCGCGCCGCTCATTCGCCTGAAGGAAGGCCAGACTGTCCGCCTCGCCGTCACCAACCGGCTCAGGGAGGACACGTCGATCCACTGGCACGGCCTCATCCTTCCCTTCCAGATGGACGGCGTGCCCGGCGTCAGCTTCCCCGGCATCCGTCCGGGCGAAACCTTCACCTATGAATTTGCGATCCGCCAGTCAGGCACCTACTGGTATCACAGTCATTCCGGGATGCAGGAGGCGATGGGCCATTATGGCCCGATCGTCATCGACCCGGCCGGTCCCGATCCGGTGCAGGCGACACGCGAACATGTGATCGTGCTGGCCGACTGGTCGCCGGTCCATCCCCATGTCCTGCTCAAGCGCCTCAAGCAGATGGGCGGCTATTACAACATGCAGCGCCAGACGCTCGCCGGATTGCTCAAGGGCAGGGACATGCCGCTCAAGGATCGGATGGAGTGGGGCGCGATGCGCATGGACCCCACCGATATTTCCGACGTCACCGGCTCCACCTACAGCTTCCTGGTAAATGGCCACGGGACGGCGGAAAACTGGACGGGCCTGTTCACGCCGGGCGAGCGGGTGCGGTTGCGCATCATCAATGCGTCCGCCATGACGAATTTCAACGTGCGCCTGCCCGGACTTTCCATGACCGTGGTCCAGTGCGACGGCCAGCATGTCCAGCCCGTCGAAACCGATGAATTCCAGATCGGCATCGCCGAAACCTATGACGTGGTCGTCCAGCCAACCGAGGCGAAACCCTATGGCCTGGTCGCCGAGGCCATCGACCGATCCGGCCTGGTCCGCGCGACGCTGGCGCCGCAGATCGGCCTGGTCGCGCCGATCCCGGCCCTTCGCCAGCGCCCTCTGCTCACCATGAAGGACATGGGGATGGACATGTCGGGCATGGACATGGGGCAGGGTGGCGTCATTGATTTGAGCCAGCCGGCCAATGACAGCATGGCAGGCCATAGCATGAAGATGCTCGATCCCTCGGTCGCGCCGAACGTGCCGATGGGGCCGGGGGTCGCCACCCTGTCCTCAATGCCGGCTGATCGTACCGCCGACCGGCCGACGGGGCTGGAGGATGTGGAGCACCGCGTCCTCACCTATGCCGATCTGCGCGCGCTGGAGCCGAACGAGGATGTCCGCACGCCCACCCGCACGCTCGACATCCACCTCACCGCCAACATGGAACGCTATATGTGGTCCTTTGACGGCGTGAAGCTGTCGGAGGGGGCAGAGCGCATTCCCTTCCGCCATATGGAAAGGGTGCGCGTGAACCTGATCAACGACACGATGATGCCGCACCCTATTCATATCCATGGCCATTTCTTCCAGCTCGTGACCGGAGAGGATGCGGCCCACAACCCGCGCAAGCATACAGTGAACGTCCTGCCGGGCGGCAGGATCAGCTTTGATCTTACCGCCGACGCGATCGGCGACTGGGCCTTTCACTGTCACATGCTGATGCACATGCACGCCGGGATGATGCGCGTCGTCACGGTTCGTCACGAGGGAGATGCGGCATGAAGCGCCTGACTGCCGCTGTCGCTCTGTTGCTGGCCGGTATCGCCATGCCCGCTCTCGCACAGACCGAACCGCCGATGGATCATGGGCAGATGAACCATGAGCAGATGGACCACAGCGCGCACCAGGCGCCGCCGGCCGAGGAAGCCGCGGCGGGGGACCAGGCTGCCAATCCCCATGCCGGCCATGGCGCGCCCGCGTCGGACGCCACCATTCCACAGGGCGTCGCGCCGCCTGTCGCGACCGACTATGCCGCCGAAGCCTTCTACGCCCCCGAAGTGATGGCCCGCGCCCGCGCCGCCTTGCGCAAGGAAAGCGGCGGCATGATCTTCTCGCAACTGATGGTCGATCGGCTGGAATATCGCGCGCAAAAGGGTGCGGATGGCTATCATTGGGAAGGGGAAGGCTGGATCGGCGGCGACATCAACCGCCTCGCCATCAAGTCGGAAGGGGAGGGCGAAGTCGGCGGGTCGCTCGAAAGCGCCGAGGTGCAGGCGCTTTACAGCCGCGCCATCGACCCCTGGTGGAACCTGGTCGCGGGTGTCCGCCACGATATCCGTCCACAACCCCAGCGCAGCTATGCGACGATCGGCATCGAAGGCCTCGCGCCCTACTGGTTCGAGGTCGAGGCGCAGGCGTTCCTTTCCGACAAGGGGGACGCCCATCTGCGGGTCGAGGGCAGCTACGACCAGCGCCTCACCCAGCGCCTGATCCTGCAACCCGCCGCCGAAGTGAACATCGCCGCGCAGGACGTGCCGGAACTGGGCATCGGATCGGGGATCTCGAACGTCGAACTCGGCTTGCGGCTGCGTTACGAATTCGCGCGTGAATTCGCGCCCTATGTCGGCGTCAACTGGGAACGCAGCTTCGGCGACACCGCCCGCTATGCCCGCGCGGCGGGGGAAGGGGTGTCGGCCACCAGTCTGGTGATGGGCGTGCGCTTCTGGTTCTAGAGCAAAAAACGATGCCACAACTAAAAACGGGAGCGCGCGTCCTGCGTCCGATTTAACCCAGCGCGCTGGATCAAATGAACAGGAAGTCGGCGACGGTGAAGTTCGCCGCCGTCAGCGTGCCGGAGGGGTCGCCGATCTCGATGCCGAAGCGCACGCCGTCGCCCGTCGTCACCCACAGCGCGACATCGCCATCGGCCTGATCCTGCGCGAACACCGTGCCGGGACTACCTGAATTGCTGAACTGCGTCACGCCCAGCTTCTCCAGCACGATTCGGTCGATCCCGTCCTGAAAATCATCGATGCGGTCGCCGCCGTCCAGCGCGCCCGCGCCCTTGAATACGAAGCGGTCGGCCCCTTGGCCGCCCCACAGCCGGTCCGCGCCCAGCTCGCCGAACAGCAAGTCGGCGCCAGCGTCGCCGAACAGTGCGTCGGCATCATTGCCGCCGAACAACTGATCGTCGTCCTCGCCGCCCTGAAGCCGGTCCAGGCCGGACCCGCCGAGCATCACATCTGATCCGCCTTCGCCCGTCAATATGTCGTCATCGGCGCCGCCATTCAGCAGGTCGTTGCCGTCCCCGGCCTCGATCAGGTCGTCGCCCGCGCTGCCCAGAAGCTGGTCGTTGCCCCACTCCGCCGATAGGATGTCGTTCCCGGCGCCTCCGTCGAGCTGATTATGGCCATCGCCGCCATCGACCCGGTCGTTGCCGTCGCCGCCATAGACGCGGTCGTCGCCGGCCTCGCCCTTCAGCGCGTCGTTGCCGCCCTCGCCATGGATGATGTCGTTGCCGTCGCCGCCCGATACTGCCTGATTGGTCAGCAGTCCGGTGGCGGGATTGATCTCGTCGAGAAAGCCATCCGCATCATCGCCGGCGTAGATGGTGTCATTGCCCGCACCCGCATCAAGATAGTCGCGCCCGGCGCCGCCATAGATGGTGTCGTTGCCGATGCCGGCAACGATCATGTCATGGCCCGAGCCGCCATCGACAACATCGTTACCGTCCTTCGCGTCCAGCCGGTCGTTGCCTGAACCGCCTCGCAGCACATCATTGCCCGGGCCGCCATCCAGCCCGTCATTGCCATCGCCGCCATCCAGCAGATCGGCCCCATCCGCCCCCTTCAGGAAGTCGTCGCCGGGCTGACCATAGAGCTTGTCGTCGCCGTCCCCGCCGAAAATCTGGTCATTGCCAAGGCCCGCCGAAATGACGTCGTTCCCGGCGTAGCCCTGGATCAGATCCGCGAGCGTGGAACCGATGAGCGTGTCATTCTTGTTGGTCCCCAATATGTTCATGACGGCCAGCCATTGGAGTGAAGGCGTCGCGCAGACGCCAATAGCGTGACCAGAATGGCTTTCCCGCGCTGGCCGGGCCAGTACGCAGACGGATGGTGTCCGATGGTTCAGTGCCGCGGCACGATCAGTTCAGATGGCGCTCCGCCAGCGCGACATGCAGCCGGACACCCAGTTCCAGCACATCATCGTTGAAATCATAATGCGGATTGTGCAGCGGCGCCGACCCTTCGGGCCTGGCCTGCCCCAGCCAGATATAGGCTCCCTTGCACGCCTGCAGCATGAAGGCGAAATCCTCGGACGTGAAGGCCGGATCGGGCGCCAGTCGCGCCTCGCCCACGGTCGCCGCGGCGGCCAGCGCTTCCTGCGCGGCCTCCGCATCGTTGATCGTCGCGGGATAATAGCGCTGATAGTCGACCGTTGCCGTCAACTCGCCCGCTTGCGCCACGCCCGCCGCAATCTGTCGGATCGATTCCTCGATGCGGTCCTGCACCGCCGGATCGAAGGTGCGGACCGTGCCGCCGATCGTCACCAGTTCGGGGATCACATTATGGGTATGCCCGCCATGGATTTGCGTGATCGACAATACGGCCGATGCTGTCGGCGCGATCCGGCGCGACACGATGGCGTTCAGTTGCTGCACCAGGGATGCCGCAGCCAATATGGCATCGGGCGTATCCTGCGGGATGGCGGCATGGCCGCCGCGCCCCTCCAGCCGGATCTCGAACTTGTCGGCCGCGCCCATGATCGGGCCGGGACGGGTCGCGATCGTGCCGGCGGGCAGGTCGGGCCAGTTGTGCAGGCCGAACACCCGGTCGCAGGGGAAGCGATCGAACAGCCCTTCCTTCACCATCTCGCGCGCGCCGCCCTGGCCTTCCTCGGCGGGCTGGAAGAAGAAATGGACGGTTCCGTCGAAATCGCGGCTGCGGCTCAGATGCTGCGCCGCGCCCAGCAGCATGGCGACATGGCCGTCATGGCCGCACCCATGGAAGGTGCCGGGCGTCTTGCTGGCATAGGGCAGGTTGGTCTGCTCATGGATGGGCAGAGCGTCCATGTCGGCGCGCAGGCCTATACTGCGCGACGACGTGCCGTTCCGCAGAACGCCGACGACGCCGGTCCGCCCGATCCCCTCATGCACCTCCAGCCCGAGCGCGCGCAGCTGCTCGGCGATCCTCGCCGCGGTGCGATGCTCGCAGAAACCAAGCTCGGGATGGGCATGGATGTCGCGGCGAAACGCGACGAGCGGTTCGATCAGGTCGGCAATGTCGGTCATGCTTGGAAACCTAGCCCTATCGCTGTTCGCCGAACAGATGCTGGATCGGATAATGATGCTTGATGAAGGGCGACTTGATCACGACATAGCTGAAATATTTCTCGATGCCGTAGTCGCTCTCCAGCATCCCTTCGATGATCGACTGATAATGCGCCACGCCGCGCGTCACGAATTTCAGCAGATAATCGTAACCGCCGCTCACCAGGTGACATTCGACGATCTCGTCCAGCTTGCGGATGCGCGTTTCGAACCGCGAAAAGTCGCCGGCGCGATGCTCGGTCAGCGTCACCTCGGTAAAAACGGTCAGATATTCGCCCAGCTTGTGCAGGTTGATATGCGCGCCATAGCCGGTGATGTAGCCTGCCTTCTCCAGCCGCTTGACGCGGGTCAGGCAAGGGCTGGGGGACAGGCCCACTGCGTCGGCCAGCTCGACATTGGTGATGCGGCCGGATTGTTGAAGCTGCGTGAGGATCTTGAGGTCGATCCTGTCCAGTCGTGGTCCGCCCAGCATATCCCTGCTCCCCCTTCGTCTTATCCCACCGCCGCGCGAATATCGGCTTCTTCGAGCAGATCGTCCAGCGTCTTGCGGATGCGGGCGAATATCTCGTCCATCTCCGCGTCGGACGCGCAGAGCGCCGGCGCGAGGCCGATGATATTGTCGGCGAAGGCCCGGAAGATGACGCCGTTCTGATAGCCTTTTTCGAACAGCCGGTCGGCGAGTTTCAGCGCGGGATCGAAGCGCGTCTTCCCGCCCTTGTCCGCGACCAGCTCGATCGCGCCCAGCAGCCCGCGGCCCCGCGTGTCGCCGACCATCGCATGGTCGGCAATGCCCGCCAGCCCGGCGTCGAAGCGCGCGGCGACCTTCTGCCCGTTCGCCAATATGCCGCCATCGGTATAGAGGCGCAGCACTTCCAGGCCCACGGCCGCGCTGACGGGATGGCCGGAATAGGTCGCGCCATGGCCGATGGCGAGGTCCGGCGCGGCGCCATTGGCGATGCCCTGATAGATCTTGTCCGACATCAGCAGCGCGCCCATCGGCACATAGCCGGCGGTCAGCCCCTTGGCCAAAGTCATCAGGTCCGGCGTCACGCCCTCGGCCTCGCAGGCGAACATCGGCCCGGTGCGGCCGAAGCCGGTGATGACTTCATCGGTGACGAAGAGAATGTCCAGCTCGGTGCAGGCGTCGCGCATCGCCTTGAGCCAGCCGACCGGCGGCACGATGACGCCGCCCGATCCCTGGATGGGCTCGCAGAAGAAAGCGGCGACATTGTCCGCGCCCAGCTGCGCCACCTTGTCCTTCAACTCCTGCACCGATCGCGCGATGATCGCAGCGTCGTCGCCCTCCAGCTCGCTGCGATAGGGGTAGGGGGAGGCGATATGATGCTGCCAGCGCAGCGGTAGGTCGAAGCCGCGATGGAAATTGGCGAGCGCCGTCAGCCCCGCGCCGGTGCTGCTCGACCCATGATAGCCGCGCTCCAGGGCGATGAACTGCTTCTTCGCCGGCTTGCCGATCGCGTTATGATAGTGCGTGATGTAGCGGATCGCCGAGTCCACCGCGTCCGACCCGCCCAGCGTGAAATAGACATGGTCCAGTCCCTCGGGGCTGAGGTCGACCAGCCGCTGCGCCAGCTTCACCGCCGGCTCGCTGCCGAAATGGAAATAGCCGGTGGCGTAGGGCAGGCGACGCATCTGTTCGGCCGCCACTTCTGCTATGCTGTCCTGGCCATAGCCGACATTGACGCACCACAGGCCGGCAAAGGCGTCCAGCACTTCCTTGCCGTCGATATCCGTCAGCCACATGCCCTTGCCGCTCTGCAACAGCGTCGCTCCGCGCGCCTCATGCCCGCGAAAGGAAGTGACGGGGTGGATCAGGTGATCGCGGTCGATGTCCAGCAGGGACCGGTTGGATTGCAGCGTCATCGGGGGGCTCGCTGTTGTGGTCATGGAGGTCAGCCTATCCTTATGCCGCGGGGCGAAAGCCCGATATGGGGCGAACAGGCATCGTCCCCGGCTTTTATCGCGAACCGGCGCGGCATATTCTGCCGCGCCGGTTCCCCGGCGTCAGGAGAGCGCGTCGGCGATCGCCTTGCCGCACTCTTGCGTGTTGGCCTTGCCCTTGAGGTCGCCGGTGCGCAGCCCCGGTTCGGCCAGCACCGTCTCGACCGCGCGCATGATCGCGGCGGCGGCCTCCGCCTCGCCCAGATGCTCCAGCATCATCGCCGCTGACCAGATCTGGCCGACCGGATTGGCGATGCCCTTGCCCGCTATGTCCGGGGCGGACCCATGGACCGGTTCGAACAGAGAGGGCGCGGTGCGGTCCGGGTTGATATTTCCCGATGGTGCGACGCCGATCGTGCCGGTGCACGCCGGGCCGAGGTCGGAGAGGATGTCGCCGAATAGGTTGGACGCCACCACCACGTCGAAGCGATCCGGGTTCAGCACGAACTGCGCGGTCAAGATGTCGATATGATATTTGTCGTGGGTGACGGTCGGATAGTTTTTCGCCATCTCCTCGACCCGCTCGTCCCACCAGGGCATGGTGATGGCGATGCCGTTGGACTTGGTGGCCGACGTGACATGCTTGCGATCCCGCGTCGCCGCCAGTTCGAAGGCGTAGCGTAGCACCCGGTCGGTGCCGTGCCGCGTCATCACCGTTTCCTGGATCACCACCTCGCGCGGGGTGCCGGGGAACATCTTGCCGCCGACCGAACTATATTCGCCTTCCGTATTCTCGCGCACGACCCAGAAGTCGATGTCGCCCGGCTCGCGCCCGACCAGCGGACAGGGTACGCCGGGCATCAGCCGGACGGGGCGCAGATTGACATATTGGTCATATTCGCGGCGGAACTGGAGCAGCGAACCCCAGAGCGAGACATGATCGGGCACCGTATCGGGCCAGCCCACGGCGCCAAAGAAGATCGCGTCGGGGTTGCCGATCCGCTCCTTCCAGTCGTCCGGCATCATCTGGCCATGGCTGGCATAATAGTCGCAGCAGGCGAAATCCTGCCACGTCTGATCGATGGAAAAGCCGTAAAGGCCCGCCGCGCGCTCCAGCACGCGAATGCCCTCGGGCATGACTTCCTTGCCGATGCCGTCGCCGGGGATGACGGAGATGGAATAGTTGCGCGAGTTCGCCATTAAAATCTCCCGTTCGGGCTGAGCCTGTCGAAGCCCTCTATTTTTTAAGAAGAAATGCGCTTCGATATTCAAACGAGGCAAGCGACTCGTTTGAACAGCGCGAACGGACTAGAAGCAGGTTTACAGCTTCAGCCCTGCAATATGGAACGCCTTGGTCTCCAGATATTCCTCGATCCCCGCATGAGCGCCCTCGCGGCCGAGGCCCGACATCTTGACCCCGCCGAAGGGCGCGACCTCCATCGCGATCGACCCGCTGTTGAGCGCGACCATGCCCGCCTCCAGCCGCTCGGCGACGCGGAAGGCGCGATGGAGATTCTCGGTGTAGAAATAGCTGGCGAGGCCATAGCTGGTCGCATTGGCCAGCTCGATGCCTTCCTCTTCATGGGTGAAGCGGAACAGTGGCGCGACCGGGCCGAACGTCTCTTCCTCTGCCAGCCGCATATCCCGCGTCGCGCCGGTCAGCACCACCGGGGTCGCGAAGCGCGCGCCGCTCGCGCCATCGGGCGCCTGCGCGAAGATCGTGGCGCCATGCGCCAGTGCATCCTCGACATGCGCCTTCACCTTCTCGGCCGCCGCGGCGTTGATGAGCGGGCCGATCGTGCTGCCCGCCATGTCGCCCGGTGCGACCTTCAATGCGCTCACGGCCCTCGCCAGCTTCTGAGCAAAGGCATCATAGACGCCGTCCTGCACCAATATGCGGTTGGCGCAGACGCAGGTCTGGCCTGCATTGCGGAACTTGCTGACCATGGCGCTGGCGACGGCGATGTCCAGGTCGGCATCGTCGAACACGATTAGCGGCGCATTGCCGCCCAGTTCGAAGCTCACCCGCTTGATTGTGTCCGCGCATTGCCGCATCAGCAGCGAACCCACGCGCGTCGATCCGGTGAAGGACAGCTTCCGCACGACCGGACTCGCGGTCAGCGCCCCGCCGATCGCGGCGGGCATACCCGTGACGATGCTGAACACGCCTGCCGGGAAGCCCGCCTCCTCCGCCAGCTTCGCCAGCGCCAGCGCGCTGAAGGGCGTCATTTCGGAGGGCTTGACCACCACCGGGCAGCCCGCGGCAAGGGCCGGGGCGCATTTGCGCGTGATCATCGCCGCCGGGAAATTCCAGGGCGTGATGGCCGCCGACACGCCGACCGGCTCCTTCATGACGAGGATGCGGCGATTGGCCTCGGGCGCGGGAATGATCCCGCCGTCGATCCGCCGCGCTTCCTCGGCAAACCATTTGATGAAGCTTGCCGCATAGCGGATTTCGCCCTCGGCTTCCGCGATCGGCTTGCCCTGCTCGGCGGTCATGATCCGGGCCAGGTCGGCCAGATTGTCCAGCACCAGCGTGTGCCAGCGCTCCAGCAGCGCCGCGCGGTCGCCCGCCGTCCTGGCGCGCCATGCCGGCCATGCCGCTTCGGCCGCGGCAATCGCTGCCTGCGTGTCGGCCTCGCCGCAATCTGGAACGGTCCCGATGATCGCGCCGGTCGCGGGATTGTCGACCGCCACGGTCGCGCCCGACGCAGCCCCGGCCCACTGACCGCCGATGAAGGCCTGCTGGACAAAGAGGGCGGGATTGTTGAGCGAGAGGGTCATCCGAGCGCCTGCGTAGTGAGAGAGAAGGTCATGACCGACGGGTCGGTCGCGGGCAGGGGGCCACGGATCATTCGCATCACCCGACCGACGCAGGGCAGGCCGAGTTCGTCGAGCCAGGCTCCCAGGCCGCTTTCCTCCGGTATGTCGAGCCGGCAAAACATCCCTGCATTGGACCCCAGCCAGTGCGAGATCAGCGCCTTGGCCCCGCCCGTATCCGGCGCGACGGTCGGGCCTACCACATAGCCGCGCCCGAACCGGCGGAATAGCGCAAAGCCCACCGGCTCGTTGCTGCGGGTCAGCACCACGCCCTGAGCGCCGGGCACCAGCGCGTCGAGCAGCGCGTCGCGATTCATGCCGGTCGCTCGCCGGGCCAGACTGTAGAGCGTCGGCATATCCTTGGCGCCCAGCGGCCGCACCCGTTCTTCGGGGATCAATTGCGCCATTGGCACGGCGAATGCCGCGCCCTGATGCTGGAACACCGGGCCGATCGCCTCGAACCCCAGCTTGCGATAGAGCGGCGCACCCTCGTCGGTGGCGTTGAGCAGCACGGTGCGATCGCCCAGATCGTTCAGCACCGCGTCCATCAGCCGGCGGCCGATGCCCATGCCCTGCGCGCGCGGCGACACGATCACCATGCCCAGCGTTGCCGCCTCCGTGCCGTAGAGCCAGGCCATGGCCGTACCGATCACTTCACGCTGATTGTCCGGGCCGTCCCGCTCGGCGACATAGCCGAAGCCCAGGCTCAGCAGCATCTCCCAATCCTCGATGCGGTGCGGCCATTTCTGCTCGCTGGAAAGATCGTGGGCGGCGGCCAGATCCTGCGCGGTCATGCGCCGCAGGTCCACCATCGCCTCTATGCCTGTCGCCATGCGTCTTGCTCCTTGGCGGGAAGGGGGCGCCCGCCGCTTCATCGGAATCAGTGGGCGGACATTAGGAGGCCGCGCCAAGCATTGGCTGCTGCCTTGACATTATTTTTGGAAGATTATCGCGCACATTTTCCAGCGCAACTGCAACAAATGCCGCCACGCGCCTTTATCCTGCCGTGACGCCCGCAAGAGGAGATATGCGCCGTGTCCGGTTTCGACCCCGATCAGATCAGCCTTGCCAGCGCGCATAATTTCATCGGTGGCTGCCGTGTCGCCGGGCGTGGCCCGTCGATCAGCGTTCTGCGCCCGTCCGACGGCCGGGTGCAGGCGGAACTGGACAGCGTGGATGCCGATCAGCTGGGCGAAGCGGTCGAAAATGCGCAGGCCGCCTACAAGTACAGCGGCTGGGCGCAGACCGATCCGCGCGGGCGGATGAAGGTGCTGCGCCGCTGGGCCGACCTGATCGAGGCGGATGCCGCGACCCTCGCGCCGCTCGAAGCGCTCGGCTCGACCCGCACGATCAACGAAATCAACGCCTGGGATGTGAGCTACACCGCCGAAACCATCCGCTTCTTCGCCGAATGGGCGGACAAGGTCGGGGGCGAAGTCGCGGCGACCACGCCCGACAAGCTGGGCCTTACCATCGCCGAACCCTATGGCGTGGTCGCGGCGATCGCCCCGTGGAACCTGCCGCTGGTGATGGCGGGCTGGAAAATCGCGCCGGCCATTGCGGCGGGCAATTCGGTGGTCCTCAAGCCCTCGGAAATGACGCCTTTCAGCATCGTGCGCCTCGCTGAACTGGCGATCGAGGCCGGGCTTCCGGCTGGCATCTTCAACATCGTCCAGGGCGACGGCCGGTCGGTCGGCGATCCGCTGGTGCGCCGTCCCGAAGTCGCAAAGGTTACCTTCACCGGATCGACCGCCACCGGCGCTGCGATCATGACCGCCTGCGCCCAGACCGGGCCAAAGCCGGTGACGCTGGAACTGGGCGGCAAGAGTCCGCAGATCGTCTTTGCCGATGCCGCGGTCGACAAGGCGGCGGCGATCGTCGCCCGCGCCATCACCTTGAACGCGGGCCAAGTCTGCGTCGCCGGATCGCGACTGCTGGTGCAGGACAAGGTGGCCGATCAGGTGATCGATCGCATCCTTGCCGCCTTTGCAGCGCACAAGGCCGGCCCGACCTGGCGCACCGACACGACGCTCGGCCCGATCATTTCCGAAGGCCAGCTGGATCGCATCGACGGCATCGTCAAGCGCGCGATCGGCGATGGCGCGAAGGTGCTGGCGGGCGGCGGGCGCGCCACCGCGCCGCAGGAGGGCAGCTATTTCGCCCCGACCCTGCTCGCCAATGTCGACCAGAGGAGCGAGGCGGTGCAGGGTGAAATCTTCGGGCCGGTGCTGACCGTCCAGACCTTCGCCGACGAAGCGGAAGCCTATGCGCTGGCCAATGACAGCGCCTATGGCCTGGCCGCCGGGGTCCATACCGCAGACGTGGCGCTGGCGCTCCGCGCCACCCGCGCGCTGGAGGCCGGCACGGTGTGGGTGAACCGCTATGGCCGCAGCAACGACTTCATCCTGCCGACCGGCGGCTATAAACAGTCCGGCATCGGCAAGGATCTCGGCCGCGAAGCCTATGTCGCCAATCTCAAGACCAAGACGGCCTTGATCGAATTCTGACGCAACTCAGTTGAAACCATTGCTCATGGCCAACGCGTCCAGATCGCGTGGGCTATGGAATGACACGCACGACCACCACGTCCGTGCCGGAAAACTGATAATGGGCGGCGTAGGAACCATGAACCAATGCCCGAAGCCGCACCGCCAGATCGTCGCGCGAAGGGTCGGACAGGGGGAAAGGCCTGCAAACGCTCCGGCGGTGATTGCAGGGACTGGGCATAGCGCGTCGCGCGCCTTTCCGACCCTTCCATGGCGATGTGAGGCCAGATATCGGCCACAGGTCGACTTCCGCTGTTTCGGTCAGGCGGAGCGGGTATCGGCTAACAGAGCCCTTCCGCGTGCGACAATGGCGCCGGCGTCAAACGGTTTCACCCGACCGGCGGCGATATCGGCCAGCCCCTTGTCGATGTCGTTCCTCAGCGCTTTTATGAACGCTGCCCTTTCGTCGGGCATCGTCACGGTCATTCGTTCGATTGTGGACATGGATGCACGCCTCATAAATCATATTCATTGAGGCGTCGGTAAAGCTGAATGGGTGCTGGTCAATCCACCGCAAATCGCGCGATCCTGTATGGCTCCATCGGAATATCCGTGGCGCCCTTCGCGATGATCTCCGCCATTGTCTCGCCCACGCCCGGCCCGATCTGGAAGCCCGATCCCGAAAAGCCGAAGGCGTAATAAAGGCCGCTGGTCGTCGCGCTCGGACCCATCACCGGCTGGCTGTCGGGCATATAGCCCTCGATGCCGGACCAGACGCGGATGATGTTGAGCTTTCCGAGTGCCGGCGCCAGACGCCGTATCTGCCTTAGCTGGCTCAGCGTGTTCTGCGGCTCGACATAGGCGCGATACTGGTCGGGGAAGGAGGGTCCGCGCGTACTGCCGCCCAGCACGATGTTGCCGCGCGCAACCTGGCGGAAATAGACCGTCTCCTCCTCCAGCGGCGTCATCACCCCGACCGCCGGGGGAATCGCATAGGGGACCGGCTCGGTGACGCTCATGTTCGGGCCGCGCGGCGTGATCGGCACCGGCTCGCCAAATTGCGAGGACAGCGCGTTGCCCCACGCCCCCGCGGTGATCAGCAGGATCGGCGCGCGGAACGTGCGTCCGTCCGCCGCCGTGACGATAAAGTCCTCGCCTATCTTCTGCGCGTCCACGATCTGCGTATTTTCATGGATCACAGCGCCCAGCCGCGCCGCCGCCCGCGCGAAAGCGGGCGCGGCCAGGCGCGGATTGGCATGGCCGTCCAGCGCCGAATAGGAGCCGGCCAGCACGTCGGGCCCGAAAAAGGGAAATTTGTCGCGCAGCGCATTGCCGCTCAGCAGTTCGAGGTCCAGCCCCTCCAGCCGCGCCTTGTCGGCATAATCCTCCATCGCGCCGACCAGTTCGGGCCGCTCGCGATAGCAGACGCGGATATGCCCCGACTGGAGATATTCGACATCCGCGCCCAGCAGCTCGCGCGACTTGCGCCAGATGGCGATGGCGCGGTTGGCGAGCGGCAGCTGATGGATCGGCCGTCCCTGCCGCCGGACATTGCCGAAATTGGTCCCGCTTGCCTGCCGCCCGATCAGGTCGGTCTCCAGCAGCGTGACAGACATTCCGTGTCCGCGCAGGAACAGCGCGGCCGATGATCCCATAAGTCCGCCACCTACGATGATGACGTCGCTCGCGCCGCTCACTTTTCGTCTCCGATGCCAATGCTGAGTGGCTTGACCGGCGCCTGTCCGCGCAGGCGGCCCACCTGCTCCACCGGGACGCTCGCTTCCGCCGCGATCAGCTCGGCCGCGGCAAGGCCGCAATAGCGGCCCTGGCACCGGCCCATGCCGACGCGGCTGAACGCCTTGGCCCGATTGGCTTCCTTGGCGCCCGTCTCGCGCATCACGGCACGCAGGTCGCCCGCCGTCACGCCCTCGCAACGGCACAGGATCGCCTCGTCGGGGAGTGCAGCGGCCTGGCTCGCAGGCCAGGGGAAGGCTTTGGCGAGGCCGCGCGCGAACTTCGCATAAGTGCCTACATCGCCGCGCAGGCTCGCCATCTCGCCCTTGTCCACCGGCAGGCCCAGATCCGCCAGCGCCGCCAGCGCCGCCAGCTTCCCGCTCGCCTCGGCCGATCGCGCGCCCAATATCTTCGCGCCATCGCCTGCCAGATAGACGCCCTCCACGCTCGCCCGTCCGTCGCCGTCGCGTTCCGGCAACCATTGCCGCGTGCCGGAATCGAAGGCGAAGGCGCAGCGGGCGAGATCGGCCAATTGCGTTTCGGGCCGCAGATGATAGCCCATCGCCACCGCGTCGCAGGCGATGCTCCGTTCCTTGCCAGCGCCGTTACGGAACCGCACGCCGCTCACGCCCGTATCGGACTCGCCAAGGATCTCGACCGGCGTCACGCCCAGATGCACGGCCACGCCCGCCTGTTTCAGCGCCTGGGTCAGCCTGACGCCGTTCCACAGCACCGACGGCACCGCCAGCAGGTCGGGCAACGCCTTGACCCGCGCCGAAAAGGGTGAGGTGTCCAGCACGGCGGCCACATCCGCACCCGCCTCCACATATTGGCTGGCGACCAGATAGAGCAGCGGCCCCGACCCCATGAACACCACGCGATGCCCGATCGACACCGCCTGGCTCTTGAGCGCGACCTGCGACCCGCCCAGGCTGTAGGTGCCCGCATAGTGCCAGCCCTTGACCGGCATCAGCCGGTCGGTCGCCCCGGTGCAGAGCAACAGCGCGTCGAAGGGCAATGCCTCCTGATCTGTCTGGTTCGCCGTCCACACATGCCGGTCGGCGATGTTCCAGACCAGCGTTTCGGGCCGATAGTCGATCTGCTCCCGGATCGCGTCGAATGTGCCATGCACTGCCTGCGCCCGGTCCGCCTCGGTGCCGTAGAGCTTCGCATAGGGCCGGGTGAAATGATCGGGCTGGCGGCGATAGATCTGCCCGCCGTCGCGCCGTCCTTCGTCTATGACCACCGGCCGCAGCCCCGCCGCGACGCAGGCTTGCGCCGCGCGCGTGCCGGCGGGACCGGCGCCGACGATGATTATGCGTGGCTGGGCCATGATGCCTCCGGCTGGCTGGTAACGATGCGCTGGCCGGGCGCCGCCAGCGTGGAGCAGGCACGCAGCCGCTCGCCCTTTTCGGTCCAGACCCAGCAATCCTGGCAGGCGCCCATCAGGCAGAAGCCGGCCCGCATTTCCGGCCCGAACTCGCTCTGGCGCAGCGTGCCGCCATTGGCGAGCAGGGCCACCATCAGCGTGTCGCCCTCCAGCGCCTCTACGGCTTGACCATCCACATGCAGGGTCACAGGCGGGCGGTCGGTTTCGCCCAGTCGAACGAACCGGCTCATGACGGACACAGGCTTTCTTCTCCAAGATGGCAGAGGATGCGGCTGCCCTTATCCAGGGGATGGCGGGGCGGCGGGGTGATGTTGCACAGGCCGTCCACCCGCGCGGCACAGCGGGGCAGGAAACGGCAGAGGTCGGGATGGTCCCCGGCCGCGCCGATCGGCGGCGGTCGGCGTCCGGCATGGCTTTCCTCCAGCCAGCCCGCCCGCATTTCCGGCACGGAGCCGATCAGCAGGTCGGTATAGGGGTGGAAAGGGGCCGTCTGGAAGGCGGCGCGTGGTCCCATCTCCACCATCGTGCCCGAATAGAGGACGAGGATGTCGTCGCAGATCGCCCGCACGGTCGAGATGTCGTGGCTGATGAACATCGTCGCGATGCCCAGTTCGCGCCGCAACTCCGCCATCAGGTCGAGGATCGCCGCACCCACGACGGTGTCCAGCGCCGACGTCACCTCGTCGCACAGGATCAGCTGCGGGTCCGCCGCCAGCGCCCGGGCCAGGTTGACGCGCTGCTTCTGCCCGCCCGACAATCCGCCGATGTTGCGGTCGATGAGGCTCGCGGGCAGGCGAATGAGGTCCAGCAGCTCCAGCACGCGCAAATGCGCGGCATTGCCCTTCAACCCATGGTAGAAGGCCAGCGGCCGCTCCAGAATTTGCCCTACGCTATGCGCGGGATTGAGCGCGGTATCGGCATTCTGGAATACCAGCTGCACGCGGCGGAACTGTTCACGACTGCGACCGGCCAGCCCTGGCGGCAGCGGTTCGCCGTCCAGCAGCACCTGCCCGCTCGCGGGCGGCAGCAGCCCGGCGATGACCCGCGCGATGGTCGACTTGCCCGACCCGGATTCGCCGATCACGCCCAGGGTCGCGCCCCGCTCGATCGTTAGGTTGATGTCGCGCAGTACCGGAATGCGCGGGCGGCCATCCTTGCCGATCTTGCCATAGCCTGCCGTCAGCCCCCGAATTTCCAGCAGCGGCGCGGCGGGCAGTTCGGCCTTGTCCGGCGCGGGCCGGATCGCCGGCCGCGCGGCGGCCATCAGCGTTTTCGTATAGTCGTCGGCGGGGCTGTGCAGGATTTGCGCCGCTGCGCCGGCCTCGCGGATGCGGCCCTGGCTCAGCACCACGATCTGGTCGGCCATCTGCGCCACGACCGCCAGGTCGTGGGAGACATAGACGGCGGTCGCGCCGCGCTCCAGCACCACCGCCTTGAAAGCGCGCAGCACCTCGATCTGGGTCGTCACGTCCAGCGCCGTTGTCGGCTCGTCCAATATGACCAGTTCGGGATCGGTGATCAGCGCCATCGCCGCCATCAGCCGCTGCAACTGCCCGCCCGACAACTGATGCGGATAGCGCGATCCGATCGTATCGGGGAAGGGAAGGGCGAGGGCGCGGAACAGGTCGACCGCCTTCGCTTCGGCCTGCTCGCGCGGCATCAGGTCGTGGATCAGCGCGGGCTCGATCACCTGGTCCATGATCGTGCGCGACGGGTTGAAGGCGGAGGCCGCGCTCTGGGCGATATAGGCGATGCGATTGCCACGCAGGCTCGCCAGTCCCCTGGCATCGAGCGTGCGGATATCTGAATCGCCCACGCGGATGGAGCCGCCCGCGATTCGAGCGCCCGGCCGGGCATGGCCCAGCAGCGTGAGGGCGATGGTCGTCTTGCCCGACCCCGATTCCCCGATCAGCGCCAGCACCTCGCCGCGCTTCAGGGCAAAATCGATGCCGCTGACGATCGGGAAGGTTTCGCCCTGCGCGTTGCGCGCGGTGACGGTCAGGCCCTTCACCTCGACATGAGGGGACGTCGCGTTCATCGGCCTTTCCCCTTGCCCGCAAAGCCGATCGCGTCGATCAGCAGGTTGACGCCCACGGTCAGCGTCGCGATCGCGACGGCCGGCGCCAATATCGCCAGCGCCCCTTCGCCCAGGCCCGAAATATTCTCGCGCACCAGCGATCCCAGGTCCGCTTCGGGCGGCTGGACGCCGAGGCCCAGGAAGCTGAGGCCTGACAGCAGCAGCACGATGAACACGAAGCGCAGGCCGAAATCGGCGAGCAGCGGGTGGATCATGTTGGGCAGGATTTCGGCGATGGCGATATGGAAACGGCCTTCGCCCCGCGCCTTCGCCACCTGCACATAGTCCATCTGCCCAAGGTTCACCGCCAGCGCGCGCGCGATGCGATAATTGCCCGGAACATAGGTGATCGCCGCGATGATCAGCAGCAGGGCGAGCGATGAGCCGAAGGCCGCCACCAGCACCAGCGAGAAGATCTTGGACGGGATCGAGATCAGCATGTCCATGAAGCGGGACAGCGGCTCATCCACCCTTGGCCCGCCCACGGCGGCGGTCAGGGCGAGCGCCGTGCCGGTCGCGCTCGCCAACATCGCGGCGGCGGCGGCCAGCGCGACCGTATAGCGCGCGCCCGACAAAAGGCGGCTCAGTACATCGCGCCCCAGATAGTCGCTGCCCAGCCAGTGCGCCGCCGACGACCCGTCGAACACGTCATAGGCGACGAAGGCGCCGACGGGGTAGGGGGCCAGCATCGGCCCGAACAGGGCGGCGAGCAGCCAGAAGAGGACCAGCGCCAGCCCGATCTTGCCCGACAGGGGAAGGGCTTTTGCCCTGGAGAGAGAGACAGCGATCATTGTGCGCGCAGCCTGGGGTTGGCGAGGATTGCGGTGACGTCCGCAATCAGCATCAGAATCAGATAGGCCGCGCAGAAGATCATGGCGCAGGCCTGGAGCAGCGGCATGTCGCGGCTGGTGACGGCATTGACCATCAGGCTGGCAAGCCCCGGATAGTTGAAGATGGTTTCCACGATCACGGCTCCGCCCAGCAGATAGGACAGGCTCAGCGCCATGGCGTTGACAATCGGCGCGATGGCGTTGGGCATGATGTGCTTCAGCACGATCCGCACCGGCGCTACGCCCTTCAACAGCGCCATTTCGACATAGGGCCGGTCCATTTGGTCGATCACCGCCGCCCGGGTCATCCGCGCCATTTGCGCGACCACGATGACGCACAGCGTCAGGATCGGCATGGCGACGCCGCGCAGATAGTCGCCCCAGCTCATGTCGTCGGACACCAGCGCGATGGAGGGCAGCCAGCGCAGCTTTACCGAGAAGATCAGGACCGCGATCGTGGCGACCAGGAATTCCGGCACCGCGACCATCGACAGCGTCGCGATATTGAGCGCCCGGTCGAGCCGTCCGCCGCGGTTCATCGCCGATCCGATGCCGATCGCGAGCGCGACCGGCACCGCGACCAGCGCCGTCAGCGCAGCCAGCAGCAGGCTGTTGGGCAGCCGTTCCGCTATCACCTCCGACACCGGCATATTGGCGACGAGCGACTGGCCCGGATCGCCGCCCACCATCCCCGTCAGCCAGCTGATGTAGCGGATCGGCGCGGGCCGATCGAGGCCCATTTCATGCCGCAGCGCGGCGACCTGTTCGGCGGTCGCACTCTGGCCCAGCGCTTCCTGCGCGGCGTCGCCCGGCAGCAACTGGGCGATGACGAAGATTGTCACCGATACCAGCAACAGGGTCAGCAGCGAGGATGCGAAACGCTTGCCGATCAGGACCAGCGCGGCCTTCAGGCCGCTGGAGGAGGGGGCGCCCGCCATCAGTCTTCCCACCATATATGCTCGGCGAACTGATAGCCCATCAGGCCGCCCAGCGGGACGGAATGCAGTCCCTTCAGCCGCCGGTCATAGCCGTCGAGCAGGCTGATGAAGACCGGGATGCTCGTGCCGCAATGATGATAGGCCAGCTCCTGCATCTCCCCGTACAGCTGCTTGCGCCGCCCCTGGTCGGCTTCGCCCCGCGCTTCCAGCAGCAGCCGGTCGAAACGGGGATTATTCCATCCGCTCTCGTTCCAGGGCGCGTCGGATTTGTAGAACAGGCTGAACAGCAGGTCGGCGGTCGGGCGCGGGTTGGTGTTGCCGAACCCCATCGGGTGCTTCATCCAGTGGGTAGACCAGTAACCGTCGCCCGGCACCCGGTTCACGGCCAGCTTCAGCCCGACCCGCGCGCCATATTCCTGCAAGATCGACGCCATGTCGACCGACCCGTCCGCCGCCGGAGAGGCATAGACCGGCAGCCGCACGCCGGTCAGCCCCGCGCGCTGCAAATGCCAGCGCGCCTTGTCCAGGTCGAGCGCGCGCTGCGGCAGGTCGGTGCGATAATAGGGATGAAAGGGCGGGATCGGATGATCGTTGGCGATCGTAGCATAGCCGCGATAGAGCGCCCGCTTGATGAGCGGCCGGTCGAACAGATATTTCATCGCCGCGACGAAATGCGGATTGCCGGTCGGCTGCTGGTCCTGCCGCATGATGAGGTTGGTGTAGAGGCCCGACTGCGTTTCCAGAAGGCCGTGCCTGCGCGATGCCATGACCCGCCTGGTTGATCGCGGGTTGATCGCGATGACCAGATGGACGTCGCCCGACAACAGCGCGTTGACGCGGCTGACTTCGTCGGGAATGCCGATCAGCTCGATCTCGTCCAGCCAGGCCTTGCCCGGTTTCCAGTAGTCCGGATTGCGGCGCACCAGCGTCCGCACGCCGGGGCGGAACTGCGTGACCATATAGGGACCGGTGCCGTTGGCGGTCCGGAAATCCTTGGTGCCGGCGCGCAGGATCAGGAAATGCGACTGGGCCAGTATGGCGGGCAGGTCGGCATTGGGACCGGTCAGCCGGATGACGACGTCCAGCGGACCTGCGGCCTTCACCTGTGCGAACTGTTCGGCGATGGTCGCCATCTTGGACCCGATGGCCGCGTCCTTGTGCCGCAGCAGCGACCAGACCACGTCCTGGCTCGTCAGCGTCGCGCCGTCATGGAAGGTCACGCCCCTGCGCAGGCGGACATGCCAGACGATCTGGTCGTCGCTGACGATCCGCTCGGCCAGTGCGGGCCGGGCGATGAGGTCCGCGCCCATGACCGTCAGCCCGCTATAGAGCATGTAATGGCGCACATAGTCGGTCGACAATGCGCCCTTGGCCGGGTCGAGCGTGTCCGCCGTCGAGCTGGACAAGCCGGCGACGCGGATGCGTCCGCCCCGGCGCGGCTTGCTGGCGGCCAGCGCGGCGTCGGGCAGCAGCAGCCCGGCGCCCAGGCCCAAACCTGCGCCGATCAGCCCGCGACGGGAAAGGGAGGCCATCTCGTCCATCAGTGGATCATATCCTGCCATTTGTACCACAGGCCGACGAAGGGGAGGAACCAGGGCTTGCCGAAATGGCCGGGCACGCTCGGCCAGTCGAGGCCGGCCCAGGGATTGGCGCCTGTGTCGCCGCTCATCACCCGCGCCATCGCCTGGCCCATATAGGTCGCCATCTGCACGCCATGGCCGCTATAGCCCATGGAATAGAATATCCCGTCCTGCTCGCCCGCGCGTGGCAGGCGGTCGGCGGTCAGGTCGACCATCCCGCCCCAGACATGGTCCACGCCCACGCCCTTGAGCGCCGGGAAGATGTCGCCCATGGTCTGGATGAGGATGCGCCCGCTCTTCATGTCGGACCGGGGGTCGCTGATCGCGAAACGCGCCCGCCCGCCGAAGATCAGCCGGTCGTCGGCGGTCAGGCGGAAATAATTGCCGATATTCTTGCTGGTCACATAGTTGCGCCGATGCGGCAGCAATCGGGCGATCAGCGCGGCGTCCAGCGGCTCGGTGGCGATCACGAAACTGCCGACCGACACGATCCGCCGCCGGAAGAAGCCGAAGGGCGCGGCGGCAGGCGCGCCTCCGGTCGCGACCAGTATCTGCGATGCGGTGACCTTCCCCTTGGGCGTTGTCACCCGCCAGCCGCCGGGCAGCCGGTCCATCCCGCTTACCTCGGCCTGTTCGAAAATCCGTGCGCCGGCGCGGGCCGCCGCCTCGGCCAGGCCGATAGCGAAACGGCCGGGATGCAGCTGCGCGCTGGTCGTCTGGATCAGCGCGCCATGGAAGGCGTCCGATCCCACTTCCTCGGCCATGCGTTCGGGCGGCACCAGCCGGACATTCTCGTCCACCTCGGCCGCCAGCAGGTCGTGTGCGCGGACCAGCTTCTCATAATGCTGGGGCTTGGCCGCCAGCTTCACCCGGCCGCACCGGCGGAAGGCGCAGTCTATGCCCTCCTCCAGCACGATCCGTTCAACCAGATCGACCGCGTCGCAATGGGCGCGGTAATAGGCCTTGGCGATGTCCTTGCCGAACCGGGCGGACAGCGCCCCATAGTCATGCGCCGTGCCATTATTGCACTGGCCGCCATTGCGTCCCGATGCCTCTCCGGCCACCCGCCCCTGCTCCAGCAGCATGACGCTGGCGCCCTGTCTGGCGAGCGCCAGCGCCGCCGAAAGCCCGGTGAAGCCGCCGCCGATGATGGCGACGTCCACCTTGCCCTCGACCGCGCCCCTGGCCCCGCCGGTGAAGGCGGGGGCGCTTGCCAGCCAGTAGGAGAGGGGGGAGACCGTCATTGCGATCCTACAGGCCCACCACCGCCGGAAGCGCGCCGATATGGGGGATTTCGACATCGCGATAGAAGGCGTTGGACGGTTCATGGCCGCGCCCCACGAATACGCGGCAGCCGAAATGCAGGTCGGTGGCGGTGTTCTGGTCGTAGCGGAAGCTGGACGAGACGTGCATCATCTCTTCCGGCTTCGCGCCCAGCTGGTCGAACATATATTCGAACGCCTGCATACGGGGCTTGTAGGCCTGCGCCATCTGCGCGGTATAGACCGCGTGGAACGGCGCGCCCAGCATCGCGACATTATGGTGGATCTGGTCGTTCATCGCGTTGGAGAGGATGACGAGCGGGATCTTGTCGCCGATCTTGCCCAGGCCGCCCGGCACATCGTCATGCGGACCCCAGGTCGGCACTGCGTTGTAGACCGCGTCGGCGTCCGCCTCGCGATATTCCACCCCCCAGCGCTTGCAGGTGCGCGCGAGCGAATTGCGGATGATCTCCTGATAGGGTTCCCACGGGCCGAGCACCTGGTCCAGGCGATAGGCGCCCCAATCCTTGCAGAATGCGGGCAGGTCTTCCGCCGCGATGCGATCGGCCATGAAGGCGGTCGCCATCTCGGTCATGCGGAAACGGGTCAGCGTACCATAGCAGTCGAAGCTGATATATTTGGGCCGGAAATTGGGCATCGGCGGAGCGTCCTTTGCGGGTTCTACGGTTGGCTTGGGAAGCCGTTTGACAGCAGCATTACGACATGGCGGAGCCGGAACATGCGCCCGATATCTTCGGGTGGGGACGCAGATTCACGGCTTTATCGCGATCCTTTCGGCATAGTTTGCCGCGCTCCTGCGAAGGCGGCAATCGGGTCGTTCGGGCATCTGCCGGACAGGCGATCGGGGGAGCAGGGCGGCATGGAATGTCGCCCGTTCAATAGCCCCGGCCACGCACGACTTCGCCCTCGATCGGCGCGCCTGCCTGATGACGGCGAATGTTGGCGATCAGCGCGCGTGCGGCGCTGTCTGCGCGGGTCATGCTGGCGACATGAGGCGTCAGGATGATGCGCGGATGCGCCCAGAAGGGGTGATCGGCGGGCAGCGGCTCGGGGTCGGTCACGTCCAGGACGGCGCCGGAAAGATGCGCCTCGTCGAGCAACGACAGCAGATCCTGCTCCACCAGATGCCCGCCCCGTCCGACATTGACGAGGGCCGCGCCGCGCGGCAGCAGCGACAGGGTCTTCCGGCACAAAATGCCGCGCGTCTCGTCGGTCAGCGGCAGCAGGCAGATGAGAATGTCGCAGGCCGCCAGGAAATCGGGCAGCGCCGCCTCCCCGGCATGGCAGGTCACGCCTTCCATGGCGCGCGGCGACCGGCTCCATCCCGACAGGGGAAAGCCGAACGGCGCTAGCGCCTTCAGCACTGCCTGACCCAGATTGCCCAGCCCCATGACGCCGATCCGCCGTTCGCCTGCGGATTTGAGCTTGATGGGCGCCCAGCGCGCGTCTTTCTGCGCCTCCCGATAGTCGATCAGGTTCCGGTGCAGCGCCAGCGCCGCCATCGTCGCATATTCGACCATGCCGGCGGCGATGCCCGGCTCGATCATGCGGACGACGCGGATATGCGGCGGCAGGGCGTTCATGTCGAACTGGTCGATGCCGGCGCCGATCGAAAACAGGATTTCCAGATTGGGCAGCCCGGCGATCAGCGCGGCCGACGGCGCCCAGGCCGCCAGATAGCGGATCGTCGCGGGATCATGCGGCTGCGACGCATCGAAAAAGCCGATGTCGCGCGCCTCTGCCGCGAAAATCTCGCGCCAGATGCGGCCGCGTTCGGGATCGGATGTGTAGAGCAGGGTCATGCAGTTACCTTTCGGGTGGGGCGGCGGCGCTGCCGGGCGGCGTGCCACCACATGATCGGGCCGGACACAGCCAGCGCCGCGAGGATGATGGCGACGGCCAGCAGCAGCACCGGCCCGACCGGCGCGATGATGTCGCCCGCATGGATCGGCAGGACGGTCATCCACAATGCGCCGCTCTGTTCGGCGCGGGTCGCGCTGACGATATGGGGCTGCGCGATCGTCACGACCGCGCGATGCACCGCGCGGGCGTTGCGCTCGGGCGCGTGGAAATTGACGATCAAGCGGTCGCCGTCGATCCGCAGGTCGCGCAGGCTGTGATCGGGAAAGGCGGTCTGCGCCAGCATCAGGCTGCGGTCGATCGCGGCTGCGGACGTGGCGACGGCTGTCGGCGCCGGGCTGTCACCGGCCAGTTCGGGCACGATCAGCAGCATCCCGGTGCCGGCAAGGACGATCAGGAAGGCGGCGGCCACGACGCCCACCGTGCGATGCGCCTGCCGCAGCACCATTCGCGGCGCGAGCGTCCAGCGGATGCCGAGCGCCTTGATGATATTGCGCTTGGGCCACCAGAAGCGGAGGCCGCTGACGGCCATGACAAGCAACGCCAGCGCATTGAGCGCGACGACCACCATGCCCGCCTTGCCCGCCATCAGCCGATGATGGATCTGCAACGCCGCCTCGACCGGGAAGGCGGACAGGCCGCCCGCGCGTCGGACTCCGCCACCCGCCGGATCGATGGAGGCGTAGCGGGTGCGGCCCTCGCCATCGCCCAACTGGGCGAACCAGGTGGCATTGTCCGTGTCCGGCGCGAACAGCCGGGTGACATGATGGCCGGGCTGGAAGCGCGCGGCCTGCGCGGCGGCCTCGCCGGCTGATATGGCCGGTCCCCGCGCCTGGCTGGTCATGCCGGCCGGATCGATCATCCGTGCAACCGGCCCGCGATAGAGCAGCAGCGCCCCCGTCAATGCCTGGACGAGCAGGAAGGCCGCCATGGCGAGGCCCGTAAGCCGGTGGATGCGAAGCCATTGCGCGCGGGTCATGATGCGCCTCTTGTCGTCAAAAGAAAAAGGCCGCCGACGTTCCCGAGCTTGGAGGGGGGAACGCCGGCGGCCCGTCGGGACACGCAGTCCCGACGATGCTGCATCAGAAGTCGAAGCTGGCGCGGACCGTGAACGACCGCGGCGTGCCCGGCTGGATCCACAGCGCCGCGTAGGAGCTGGCATAATATTTCTTGTTGAACACATTGTTCACATCGGCCGACAGCTTGATCTGGTCGGTGATGTTGAACGACCCCAGCACCTTGGCGATGGTGTAGCTGGGCAGGAAGAAGGTCGTTGCGGTTTCGCCCAGGCGACGGCCGACATGCGTTACCCCAGCGCCCAGCATCGCTTCATGATCGCCGATCGAGAAATTCTTGAACAGCAGGGCGTTGCCCTGATGCTTGGGAATGTTGATCAGCGGATCGCCCTTCAGGATCTGGAAACCGAAATTGGGGTCCAGCGCGTTCGTCGCCCATTCGGCGTCGGTATAGGCATAGGTCAGGAAGAGTTCGAATCCGGCCGGCAGCTTGGCGTTGAGGTCGAACTCGATGCCCTTGCTCTTGGCTGACCCGACCGGCTTGGAAAAGCCCGCATTGGCCGGGTCGGTGGTCAGCACATTGTCCTTCTTCATCTTGTAGAGCGACACGGTGCTGGTGATCCGGCCATCGGGCGTCACGAACTTGGCGCCGACTTCGTAGGATTCGCTGATTTCCGGCTCGAACGGCTGGCCATCGAAGCCCACGCCGCTGTTCGGGCGGAAACCCTTGCCATAGCTGGCATAGAGCGAAACGCTCTTTGTCGGCTCGAACACCATGCCTGCCATCGGGCTGAACTTGGTGTAGCTCTTCTGCGGGTTGGTGCCGTTCAGGCGCAGGTCGATGTCCTGGCTGAAATCGTCATAGCGCCCGCCGAAGCGCACCTTGAACTGCTCGGTGATCTCGATCTGGTCCTGGGCGTAGATGCCCCAGGCCTTCTGGATTTCGGTGGCGTTCTGGATGACGACATTGGGCGTGGGGCCGACGATCGTATAGTCGGGATTGAAGATGTCGATCGCATAGGACTGATCGGCCGCCACGGGGCGATAACGGGTCTGGAAGGTCTTGATCTTGAACTTGTCCCAGTCCGCGCCGATGCGGATATTGTGGACGATCGACCCGGTCTCCACCTTGCCGCTGATTTCGCCACGGAACACCATATGGGTGGTGCTGTAGTCGCGATAGCGGCGCTGGCGGGTCAGGGTCCGGCCGTCATTGTCGATCCGCTGGCGGCTCAGAACCAGTTCGGGATCGCTCGAAAAGCCCTCGAACGTCGTGTCCTTGTAGCCTGCGCCCAGCATCAGCGTCCAGTCGTCGCTGAAATCATGCTGATATTGCGCCTGATGGCCCAGCACCTCGACCTTGGTCGGGCCGTCACTGGGATTGCCCAGGAAGCGGCTGTTGGGGATCGCGCCCAGATTATAGCTGATCGTGCCATTGGCGTTGACGGTCGGGATCGCCACCACGCCGCGCTCGAACGGCACTTCCTGGTTCACATATTCCATCTCGTAGGTGAAGATGTCCTTCTCGGTCAGCTTCGCCAGGAAGGACGGGGTCAGCGTATATTTGCGTGTTTCCACGGTGTCGCGGAAGCTTTCGGCATCCTCGAACGATCCGTTGAGGCGCACCGCGACGCTGTCGCTCAGCGGCAGATTATAGTCGCCTTCGACCCGGTAGGTGTCCCACCGGCCGGCCGAAACGGAGAAGCTGCCACCTTCCTTGAAGGTCGGCTTCTTGGTGACGATGTTGATCGTGCCGCCCGGCTCGCCGCGCCCGAACAGCGCCGAGTTCGGCCCTTTGAGCACTTCGATCCGCTCGACGTTGGACGCATCGCGCGGACCGCCATAGCCGCGGCCGCCATTGAAGCCGTTGACCAGGAAGCCGCTCGGGAAATTCTCGTCCCCGGCAAAGCCGCGGATCGCGAAGCTATCCCACAGGCCGCCGAAATTATTCTGCCGCGACACGCCGCTCGCCAGTTCCAGCGCGGTGTCGAGCCGGGTGATGTTGAGGTCGTCGAGCAGCTTGCCTTCCAGGAACTGGACCGCCTGGGGGATTTCCTTGACCGGGGTGTCGCCGAAATATTGGCGCTTCAGGCCGGTGACGACGATTTCGCCATCGGGCGTGGCGGCAGGCTCCTGAGCCTGGGCCGCGGACGACAGGGCGATGGCGGCAGTGCTGGCGATGAAGGCCAGGCGTAGGGTGGATGAAGTGCGCATGATGCTGTAACCCCTTATGAAATCGCTGTTCCCTTATGTCCTGCGAAACGGGGGGCCGGCTTGTTCTGTTATTCCCGCGCGGACATTGAGTCCTGTCATCGGGGCCGGGCCATTGGGTGTTCATTCACCTCTTCTTGACGTCGAGGCTATGTTGAATGACGGAAATATTACGTCAAACATGGCCTTTGCGACGGTGCATAATTGTGAATCAGGCGGCGTTACGGCAGGAAAATGCCGCGACCCGGCAAGGGTTTGAAAAGCCCGGAAAAGTGGGAAAAATGGCCGCCTTCCGGGTAGGGAAGGCGGCCGAGGCGACCCGACGCAGGACCGTCAGAGATATTTGAGCCACCATATGTCCTTGCGGCGCTGCTTGAGCTGCGCGAACCAGCGGGTGGGGAAGTAGAGGACGGGGATCAGGATGAAGACCCAGATCCACACCCAGCGCAGCTGATCGACGCCGAAAACCGTGCCCTTGGTCGGACCGTAGAGCAGCAGCGCGACATTGTAGATCAGCTTCAGCACGTAGAGGTGAAGCACATAATAGAACATCGGCGCCCCGCCCAGCAGCGCCAGGTGCGGCATCGCCTTGCTGTCCTCGAACTTCTCAAACAGCGCCAGCAGCAGGCAGCCGGTGCCGACGGTCGGCATCAGGAACAGCAGCGATGGCGGATATTTGGTGAGCGCGAGGAAACTCATCACCGTGCGCAGCGGCGAGTCGGCGACGAACCAGGGCTTGTCGCCATAAATGTTGAGATAGCGGATGGCGACGAAGCCGATGACAAGGCCGAGGCCCAGCATCGTCAGCCGCCTGATGCGCCGGACCGGGTCGCTGCCGCGCGCGAACCACGGGCCGCAGGCATAACCCAGCAGGATCACGCCGATCCAGGGCAGCACCGGATAGGTGGTCTTGATCGCGATGCCGCCAGCCTCGATCAGTGACCGCTGGTGCAGGATCGCCCAGGCGACATAGCCCGGCTGGTCCGCCGTCAGCCTGATGGGGTCGAGCAGATTGTGCAGGCAGACGATGGCCAGGCCCACCGCGAACTGCGCGGGGCGGGGCAAATGGAGCAGCGCCGCCAAGGCGACCATGCTGATGCCGATCGCCCAGATCACCTGCAACCAGATCGCCGTCGGCGGGAAGGCGGGCGCCTGGGTGGGCCAGGCATAGCCGACCACGGTGAATTCCAGCACGATCAGGAACAGGCCGCGCTTGAACAGGAATTCCGACACCTGCGCCTTCGTATGCGACTGGCCGTAGAGCCAGGCCGACAGACCCGTCAGCGCGACAAAGGTCGGCGCGCAGAAGGTTGAGAGCAGCCGGGTGAAGAACAGGCCCGGATCGGTCGTGGTGGCGTCGACCGGGTCGGTGACCTGCAAATGCAGATACCATGTCTCGCGCACATGATCGACCAGCATGAACAGCATGACCAGGCCACGCAGGGCGTCGATGGCGATCAGCCGGGTCCTGGCCTTGGCGGCGTCGATCGGAGATGCTGCGGCCCGAAGGCCGATGGGGGGCGCGTGGCCCGCAATACTGCTCATGGCACCTGTCCTTGTTGCACCTTATCCCTCATTCGCCCTTGGGCTGGAAGAGATCTTTATAGAAACCGACCGTCCTGACGCTGACGGTCACGGGCGTGTCGCCCTTGTTGCGGAAATACCAGCCATGGGTGCCGTCGAAGGGGGCGGTGAAATCGCCCTGGCCGCCGGTCATTTCCAGTTC
Organism: Sphingobium sp. V4; assembly: GCF_029590555.1. Taxonomy (NCBI): domain Bacteria; kingdom Pseudomonadati; phylum Pseudomonadota; class Alphaproteobacteria; order Sphingomonadales; family Sphingobiaceae; genus Sphingobium; species Sphingobium sp. V4. Next base: position 772,786 of record NZ_CP081002.1, read on the forward strand.
TTTCCAATAGTCGGTAAATTCGCCCTCGGCGGCATTGACCTTCTCGCCGTGCATTTCGGCCTTCACCGGCCCACCGGTCGATTTCCAGCTGAAGACGAAGCTGTCGCCCTTGGTCATGTGCGCCTTCACTTCCTGGCCGCTATGCGGCTCCAGGGTGATGGTCATCTCGTCCTGCCGCCACGGGGCGGCCTTGCTGATGCTGTCCTTGGTCGGCGTCGCGATCCCGGCCGGGGTGGCGGATGGGGCGACGGGGGCGGCCTCGGCTTCGGGGCCCGCAACCATTCCGTTGAGGCCCAGCGCGCCGCCGACGCCGGTCGGGTCGACGCCATATTCCGCGGGCAGCACGAACAGGGTCAGGATCGCGACAGCGGCCAGCGCGGCCCCGCCGGTCGCCTTGGCGAGGGCGGCGGGGGAAGGGCTGATGCGGGTGGGAAGCGCGGATGCAGTGGTGGCCGTCATGTCATGCCCCTTGTGTGAAATAGCCGGCCAGCTGGTAGCCGATCAGGACGAAGCCGGCGGCCATCAGCGCCGCGTTGGCGACGATGGCGCTGCGGTGGAAGCTGGAACTCATGCGCCACAGGTTCATGAGGATCAGGATGATCGCCAGCGCCATGAACTGGCCCAGTTCGACGCCGACATTGAAGCTGATGAGATTGTATATCATTCCGTCCTTCGCCAGTGTCAACTCCTGCAATTTGGTGGCGAGGCCGAACCCGTGGAAAAAGCCGAAGATCAGCACCGCCGCCTTGGGATCGGGTGAAAAACCGAACCAGGTGCGGAACCCGTCCAGATTGTCGATCGCCTTGTAGACCACCGACAGGCCGATGATCGCGTCGATCAGGAACGGGTTGGCGCGGATGTCGAGCAGCACGCCCAGCAGCAGAGTGGTGCTGTGTCCGATCGCGAACAGCGTCACATAGGCGCCGACATCCTTCATCCGATAGAGGAAGAAGATAACCCCGGCGAGGAAGAGCAGATGGTCGTATCCGGTGACCATATGCTTGGCCCCCAGATACATGTAGGGGATGATGTTGATCCCCGACGCGCCTTCGATGAAGGCCTTGTCATTCTCGTTGACGCCATGTGCCCAGAGCGACGAACTCAGGCAGGCGAGCGCCAGCCCCGCCAGCAGCAGCGCGACCCGCCGCACGCCTGGAGAGAGGAGCGGTGGGTGGGTCGCGCTGTGCATGGTGCCCCCTTATTTCGCCTGGAAGGTGGCGAAGCTCTTGGCCCCGCTCTTGTCGATCAGCGCCACGACCAGCTTGGCGCCCTTGGCGGTCTTGAAGCCGGCAGCGCTCAGCTTGTTGCCGCCGGCGGGCTTCAGTGCCGCCTCGGTCTTGGCGCCCGCGGCGGTCTGGGTCAGCTTGGCGGTGAAGCCAGCGGCGGCCAGCGGCTCATCCTCTTCGCTCAGATACACGTCGACGCCCTTGGGGCTGGCCACCAGTTCGATCATCGTCTCCCCGGTCATCTGAACCAGGCCGCCATGCTGCGGCTTCATGCTGCCATGGGCGTGCAGCATCGCGGGGGCGGCAAGCAGCGTGATGGCGGCGATACCGGAGCGGATAAGATCTATCTTCAAGGCTATTCTCCTGATGGAAGGGGCGGTCGTCATTCCGGCAGATGCGGCAGGACGAAGCTGAGAGAGGCGCGATATTCCTCATGGTCGACCTTCTTGTCGGTCGTCTGGCCGACATAGATCGCCATCAGCACATTGATGCCCTGGTTGCGCAGCGTCACTGTGGCGGTGCCATCGGCCGCCGTCTTGGCGGGGGCGGCTTCGTCGGGATCATTGACGTAATCCTGCATCACGGTCGCCCCGGCTACGGCCTTGCCTTTATAATAGACCCGCACCTTCATCGGTTCGCCCATCTTCTGGGGGATGGCGGTGTCGACCGGCACGATCTGGAGCATATGACCCTCGAACAGGGGCACCGGCTTGGTCGGCACCTGGCTCAGATGGACGGCATATTTGAAATTATGTTCGGCCAGCGTCGCGTTGGGCACTTCGTCGCGACCCTTGTTGTGCCATTCGCCGTCGGGCGTTTTGCTCCAATAGCCATAATCCATGATCGCGGCGACCGCGGCCACTGGTTCGTCGCTGTCGACCACCGGGATCACCCCCGCCGCACGCAGCGATGTGTTCACCGGCGCCCAGTCGGCATCATAGCCCGTGACGGTCTTGACCAGCGGCAGCCGCTTGACCGCGTCCAGATCATCCGCGCCGACGCCATAGACCAGCGCCAGCTGCCGCGCGCGCTGCGCGAACCAGATGCCGTGGGCGCTCAGTGGCGCGGCCATCGCGGCCATTGTGACCGCACCGATGGCGGCCGTGGCGAGACGTCTGAAAGGCATCTTCTGCTCCTCGATAAGGGGTATCCCTGATGACCGAGGCTATGATGCGGACACGACGGAATGTTCCGAATATGTGAAATGACTAGGTGGAAAATGTCAAAAAAATGACCGACGAAGCACTATGCTTCGTCGGCCTTCTTCTTGCGATAGCGTCGCAAATGCGGGTCACGCGTCTTCCAGCGCCACGCTGTTGACGATATGCGCCTGGGTATATTCCAGCATCCCCGCTTCGCCCAGTTCACCGCCCAGACCGGACTGCTTGACGCCGCGGAAGGGTATGTTGGCGTCGATCGCCAGATGCTGGTTGACCCATACGGTGCCGGTATCGATCTTCATCGCGATCTGCGTGGCGCGCTCGACATCCTTGCCCCACACCGTGCCGGCCAGGCCATAGTCGCTGTCGTTGGCGCGGGCGATGACATCGTCGATATCGTCATATTTCAGCACCGGCAGGACCGGGCCGAACTGTTCCTCCTGCACCAGCGGGGCGTCCTCGGGCAGGTCGCGCACGATGGTCGGCGCGATGAAATAGCCCGGCCGGTTCATCGGCTCGCCGCCCGCCAGCACCGTGCCGCGCGTCCTGGCGTCGGCGATCAGCGCAGTGACCTTGTCGAACTGCATCTTGTTCTGCACCGGGCCGATGGTCGTGCCCTGCTTGGCGCCGTCATCGACGATCGCCTCATTCGCCAGCTTCGCCAGCTCGTCGCAGAAATCGTCATAGAGGGCGCTGGGCACATAGGCGCGCTTCACTGCGACGCAGATCTGCCCGGCATTGGTCATTGCGCCCTGATATACCTTGTGCGCCACCTTCCGGGGATCGACATCGTCCAGCACGATCGCGGCATCATTGCCGCCCAGTTCCAGCGTCACCCGCTTCACCGTCCCGGCGGACGATGCCATCACCTTCTTGCCGGTCGCGGTCGACCCGGTGAAGGCGACCTTGGCGATATCCTTATGCCCGGTCATCAATGGCCCCAGCTCATTCTGGTCGCACACGATGTTGAGCACGCCCGCCGGCAATATGTCCTTAGCCAGTTCACCGAACAGCAGGCTGGTGAGCGGCGTCGTCGGTGCGGGCTTGGCGACCATCGTGTTGCCCGTCACCAATGCCGGTCCCAGCTTGTTCATCAGCAGGATCAGCGGGAAGTTCCACGGCGTGATCGACGCCACCACGCCCAGCGGTGTGCGATGCTCGACCACCTTGTTGCCGCCCTCGTCCTTCAGAACCTTGGGTTCCACCCGCATCGCGGCGAATGCGCGCAACGTGAAGACACTGCCCATGACCTCGTAACCGGCCTGGTCCAGCGGCTTGCCCTGTTCGGCGGTCAGCAGACTGGCGAACTCGCCGATCCGCGCCTCCAGCGCGTCGGCCAGCTTCAGCACCAGCGCCGCGCGCGCATCGACCGGGGTTGCCGCCCATGCGGGCTGCGCCTTCTTTGCGGCCGCGATTGCCCGCTCCAGCAGGGCCTCGTCCGCCTTGGGGCAGGTGGCGAAGGCCTCGGCCGTCGCCGGGTTCACCACGTCGAACCGGCTGACGCCCGGCACCAGTTCGCCGTCGATCAGCATCCGATATTCATGATCCATGACTCGCTCTCCTTTATCCGGTGCCGTGGGTCGGCATTGCCTATCGCAATTCGGGTCCGCACCATGTACCATATATTTGTGCGCTAGGGATACAGATTTTAAGACGGGGATGGTTTGGGAATGAAACAGGGGGACGATCTCGATTCGCTTGTCGGCTATCGGATCAAGCGCGCCAATCTGCGCATGGATGAAGACGCGCGCGCGGCTCTGGCGGATCATGACCTGTCGCCCGCCAAGATGACCGCGCTCATCCTGATCCGCGACAATCCGGGCTGCGACCAGACCGCGCTGGGACGGGCGCTCAGCATCAACCGGTCCAGCGCGATGAAGCTCGTCAATATCCTGGTCGACAAGGGGTTGATCGAACGACGGCCTGGCCGGGACCTGCGGACCAATGCGCTGCTGCTGCTGCCCCATGGCGAACAGCAGCTGAAGGCGATGATGAAGGCGGTGCGCGCCTCAGACGCACGCATGACCGCCCGGTTGTCTCCGGACGAAATCCTCACGCTGCGCGCGCTGCTGGACCGGCTCGGCCCCTCGGAGGTGGAGGATGCGGATGGCTGAGCGTCGATCGGGCTTGCGCTAACTGTATCACTGGCGCACAATCTGTTTTGCGATCGGCAATTGATTCGACGGAAATGGAGAGGCGCGTGACAGAAACTCTTTGCCTGGACAATGGGAAGGCGCAGGATCGGGCCATCCCGATCCCGTCGATCGAGCGCCTCCTGCGTCCCCGCTCCGTGGCGATAGTCGGCGCATCCGACAAGCCCGGCGCGCTCGGCGCCTCGGTCCTGTCCAACCTGCTGCGGCAGGGTTTTGACGGCCCCATCCATCTGGTCAATCCCAAACGGGCCGAGATTGGCGGTCGGCCCTGCGTCGCTGCGGTGGACGATCTGCCCGCTGGTGTCGATGTCGCTGTCCTGGCAATCCCGCGCGCCGGTGTGCTGGATGCGATCCGTGGCCTCGCGGCGCGTGGCGCCGGCGCCGCCGTCATCTTCTCCGCCGGCTTTGCCGAAGACGGGCCGCAGGGTCTGGCCGACCAGCAGGAAATCGCCCGCATCGCCCGCGACGCGGGAATGGTGGTCGAAGGCCCCAATTGCCTCGGCCTCGTCAATTTCCGCGACAATGTCTCGCTGACCTTCATCGAAATGCCCGAAGCCAGGGCGCGGGGCGACCGCCGCGTCGGCATCGTCTCCCAATCGGGGGCGATGGCCGCCGTGCTGGCGACGACCATGATCCATCGCGATGTGCCCTTGAGCTGTTACATCTCCACCGGCAACGAGGCGGCGAGCGGGATCGAGGATTATCTCGCCTATCTGGTCGATCAGCCCGACGTTCAGGTCATCGGCCTGATCGCCGAGCATGTCCGCGACCCGGCCCGCTTCCTCTCCGCCGCCCGTGCCGCCTGCGCCGCCGGCAAGTCGATGGTGCTGCTCCATCCCGGCCGCAGCGTGGCGGGCGCGGCGAGCGCCGCCACCCATACCGGCGCGATGGCAGGCGATCACGCCGTCATGGCCGTCCATGTCGAGCGGGCGGGCGTCATCCTGGTCGACTCGCTGGAGGAGCTTGGCGACGTTGTCGAAATCCTCGCCCGATCGCCCGATGCCGGGATCGGCGGCGCGGGCGTCATCGCGGAGTCGGGCGCGTTCAAGGCGATGATGCTCGACCTCGCAGAAGCGGTCGGCCTCGACCTCCCGACTCTGACCGACGCCGACAGCCCGGCACTCCGCGCGGCGCTGCCCGCTTTCGTCCCCGTCACCAACCCGATGGACATCACCGCCCAGGGGCTGGTCGATCCCGGCCTCTATGGCCGCACCCTGGCTGCGCTGGCGCAGGACGAGCGGATCGGCACGATCCTCCTCACCCTGATCCAGACCGACACCGGCACCTCGCACGTCAAGTTCGCGGCCGTGCAGGACGCCCTGAAGGCCATCGGCCAGACCAAGCCGATCCTGATCGGCGGCGTGGACGAAGGCGGCGGCGTCTTCGCCGACGATCTTGCCGCCCTGCGTCAGGCGGGCGTCACCTACCTGCCGACCGCCGAACGGATGCTGCGCGCGCTGGCTCGCATCGCCGCCCATCGCCGCCGCGCCGATGCCGTCGCGCCGCTCGATGCCCAGCCGGTCGCCGGCCTGGCGCAAGTCGGCAGCACCATCCCTGAATATCGATCGAAGGCGATCATGGGCGCGCAGGGCATCGCCTTCCCCGCCTTTGCGCTGGCGCAGACGGCCGAAGAAGCAGTCGCCGCCGCTGATCGTCTCGGCTATCCCGTGGTGCTGAAAGCCCAATCCCCCGAATTGCCGCACAAGAGCGACGCTGGCGGCGTTATCGTGGGCCTGGCCGATGCGGCCGCCGTCGCGGCCGGCTGGGACCAGCTGATGGCCAATCTCGCCGCTTCGCGTCCCGGCCTGGCACTGGACGGCGTGCTTGTGGAGGGGATGGCGGCGAAGGGCGTCGAACTGATCGTTGGCGCGCGCAATGATCCGCATTGGGGGCCGACGATCCTGGTCGGCTTTGGCGGCATCGCGGCCGAACTGCTGCACGATGTCCGCCTGCTCCCGCCCGACCTGACGCGCGACGCGATCATCGCGCAGATCCGTCAGCTGCGCATGGCGCTGCTGCTGGATGGCTTTCGTGGCGCGCCGGCCATGGATATCGAAGCGGTCGCCGACATGGTCCAGCGCCTGGGCCGGATGGTCGCGGCCACGCCCGCGATCAGCGAAGTCGATCTCAACCCGGTGATCGTCTATCCCAAGGGGCAGGGCGCGCTGGCGCTGGACGCCCTGATCTCCCTTTGAACGACCCTCCGTCCTTGCGAGCGCTGCGCTCGCAAGGACGCGATAATCAGGTCAGCGCATAATAGCGCAGCACATTGCCGTCCGCGCGCCGCTCACCCACGCCGACGAACACATGCTTGGTCAGCCAGTCATGCTTGCCGACCGGCGTCTCGAAACTCGGATTGCCACGCAGATAATAGTCCTGCTGGTCAACCGGCTCGCCGCCCGCAAAGGCCCAGTCGCGCAGCCGCGCCATCGTGTCGGGCTTGCGCCCCCACAGAAACCCGCGATTGTTAAGCAGGATCAGCGTCCCATCCTCCTCCTCCAGCATGTAGCGGGCGTCGAACACGGCGACATCGTCGGGCCGGAAATAGGCATAGTCGCCCCCCGATCCTGGCACTGCCCTGCCGCGCAGCCTCGGCCCTTCGAAGGTGCCGCTTTCCACATAGACGGCGCTTCGATTGCCGCCCCAGGGGGTGTTGGCGATCATCTGTACGCGCGGAAACTGCAGCCGCACTTCCATCGCGAATTCCAGCCGTGGATTGTCCAGCGTCGAAAACAGGTCGTTCATCATCCCAGCTCCAGCGTTCCGCCATCCACGAACAGATTGGCGGCCGTGATAAAACTCGCCTCGTGCGAAGCGAGGAACAGCACGGCGCGGGCGACTTCCTCCGCGCGGCCCATGCGTTTCATCGGCACGGCGGCGATCATCGCGTCGCGCATCGCATCGACCTCATCATCGCTCATCCCCGGATTGCGATGCAGCAGCGGGGTCTCGATCGGGCCGGGGCTGACCAGATTGACGCGGATGCCTTCGCCGACCAGCTCGCCCGCGATCACCTTCAGCGCCGCGTACAGCCCGCCCTTGGCCGCCGCATAGGCGGTGTTGCCCGGCACGAAGGCATGGCCGCCGATCGACCCGGTCGCAACGATCGATCCGCCCCCGCCCATCAGCCGCAGCGCCTTCTGGATCGCGAAGACACAGCCACGCAGATTGACGCCATGGACATGATCCCAGTCGCCCGGCGTCAGGTCGCGGAACGGCGCGAAGCCGCCCACTCCGGCATTGACGAAGAGCGTGTCGATGCGCCCGTCCTGCGCCGCGATGTCGGCGATCACGGCCTCCATCGCGTCCAGATCGGCAACGTCCGCGCTATAGCCCCGCGCGCCGGGGATTTCCGCCACCGCCGCATCGATCGTCGCCTGGTCACGGCCGGTCAGCCGCACATGTCCGCCCTCCGCCGCAAAGGCCCGCGCGCTCGCCAGCCCGATGCCGCTATTGCCGCCAACGACCAGGACGATCTTGTCCGTGAACCGCATGGATGGTCTCCCGGCTCAGAAGGGCGAATGGGGATTGGGGCTGTCGGTCGGCACATCCTGCACCACGTCCCAATGCTCGATGATCATGTCATCCGCGATGCGGAAGATGTCCATCACCGCGAAGCCCGGATCGCCGTCCCGGCGCCGCACATGATAATGGACCACCACATGGTCGCCGTCGGCGAAGCGGCGCTTGATGTCATGGACAGCGTGCGGATTTTCGCCGCGCACCTGGCGCAGGAATGCTTTGAGCGGTTCCAGCCCGGTATCAACCCACTGATTATGCTGGATATAGTCCGGCGCGATGAATCGGTCGGCCGCGTCCGCGTCCATCGGGATCAGCACCTGCTCGAACATCGCCTGCACCAGATCCAGATTGCGCTGCTCCTGCGCCGTGTAACTCATCACCCTCTCCCTCGATTTTTTCGCTGGCGCATCGCCATGCTTTCCGCATACGATAACGATCGTTATTAAAAGAGCAAGCCGCAAGAGAGGGAGAGGGCGATGAACCGCGCCGGCTATGAGCGTTACGCACAGGCGTTCAACGATCGCGACTATGACACGGTCTTCGATCATTATGCGCCCGGCGCGAGCATCCGCTACTTCGGCGTGGACCTGGGCGATCGGGACGCGTTCAAGCGCTTCTACCGCTTCCTCCATGCTCATGTGATCGAGACGCTGACGATCGAGCGCTTCGCCGCCAGCGACGATCTCGTCGCGCTCGAAGGCGTCATCCGCGTGGAGGGCGTCCGCGATCTCGATGCCGCGACGCTCGCCGCCGAAGGGCTGGACCAATTCATCCCGATCGCGAAGGGAGAGGTGCAGGAAATGCGCCAATATATCCATTATCACCTGGCCGATGGCAAGTTCACCAGCGTCGGCTGCGCCGTCGTCGGCTTGACTTGAGCGCCGGCTAATGTCCTATCGCAGGATCATGTCGAACAGCAGCCTGTCCAAGAAACCGCGCGCGTCGGCCGAAACCAGCCCCGCCGATACGCTGCATCGCGTCCTGCGGCTGGCCAACAAGCTGATGGCGCCCTTCTCCACCTATCTGGAGCATCGCTACAAGATCAGCCTCAACGAATTCCGCCTGCTGATGCTTCTGGGGCGCTATCCCAATTCCGCCAGCCATGAACTGGCGGAGATGACAGGGGTCAACCCGATGAGCGTGTCGCGCGCGGTTGCCGCGCTCCAGAAGCATGGCCGCATCACCGTCGAGCGCGACCCCGCCAACAAGCGGCGCAAGATACTGGTCCTGACCGACGAAGGCCAGCGCCTCTACCGGCTCATGCGCCCGCAGACCGACAAGGTCGCGACCTATCTCGTCTCCGACCTGGCGGCCAGGGAGGTGGAGACGCTCAACCACTATCTCGACACGCTGGTCGATACGCTGGAGGCGACCGATGAGGCGGGCAACAGCCGTTTCCTGGAGTTCACAAGGCCCGATGGGGACGGGGACGGCGCCTAAACCCGTCGCCCCCGCGCCATCATCGTCGCCCACATGATGGTGAAGCTGGTCCCCAGCACTGTCACCAGCGGCATCACCGAAAAGGACGGCAGCAGCGACACCGTCCCGCTCGCCAGCGCCGTAATCGCCAGTTGCAACGTTCCAAGCAGGCCCGCCGCCGCGCCCGCACCGCCCGCCGCGGCATCAAGCGCCGATGTCGCAGCCGGAGTCAGGATCAGCCCCGACAGGGCAAACAACAGCATGGCATAGAGCTGGAACAGCGGCAGCGGCGCGTGTCCGCCCGCCAGCAGGGCGAAGGCGGCGGTCGCGCCGATCGCGACCAGCGCCGCGCCTGTCACCAGCCGCCGTGCCCCATGGGTCCGCATCAGGCCGGGCGCGAACTGGGTGGCGCCGATCGACACGACGGCGTTGAGCGCCAGCAGCAGGCTGTAGCTGCGCGCATCGAGGCCGAAGCCGCCGCTGTAGATGAAGGGCGCGGCGGTCACGAAAGCGAAGGGGATCGTCGTCGCCAGCCCTGCCACCAGCGTCCAGCTCATGAAGGCGCGGTTGCCCAGCAGCCGCAGGCAGGGCGCGAGCACCGGCTGGCCATGGCTGCGCCGCGCGGGCGGCAGGCTTTCGGGCAGGGTCAGCCCCGCCGCCAGCGTAGCGACCCCGCCGCCGCAAGCCAGCAGCAGGAACAGTCCGCGCCAGCTCGTCAGCTCCAGCAGATAACTGCCCGCCAGGGGCGCGATCACCGGCGATATCCCGATGATGAGGAAGGTGAAGGCCATCAGTCGCGCGGCGCGATGGCCGCTATGCCGGTCGCGGATCATCGCGCGCACGCTCGACGTGCCGGCGCAGGCGCCCATGCCCTGCGCGAAGCGGAACAGGATCAGCTGCTCCAGGCTGGTCGCCAGCGCGCAAGCGATCGAGGCGGCGGCGAACAGGGCCAGCCCCGCAAGCAGGGGACGCCGCCGCCCGAACCGGTCGCCCAGCATACCCAGCGGGATCTGCGCCAGCGCCAGTCCCAGGAAGAAGGCCGACAGCGTGCGCTGCACAGCGCCATTCTCAACCGCCAGCGCCTGCGCCATGCCGGGCATAGCCGGCAGATAAAGGTCGATCGCGACCGGCCCAAGCGACGACAGGAAGCCAAAGCCGATGCCCAGCCACAGGCTTGGCTCGGCCGACGCGTGGCTGGGCGCTGGGCCTGGCGCGGGACTGGCGTGTGTCATGCGTGTCGTCACCCTCTCCAAACAATAACGATCGTTATATTTGTGCAGGGTGGGTGGCAAGTGATTTAGCTTGGCTTATTGTGTCGTCAGCATACAATAACCGCAAAAGTCGTGAGAGGATGGAAGACCATGTCCAGTGCCAGCCTGCCGGCGGATGATCCGCGCACTATATTGGCCGACAATCCCATGCGCCTGCGGCAATGCGTGGCGATCGCGATATGCTTCCTGCTGAATGCGCTCGACGGCTTCGACATTCTCGCCGTGACCTTCGCCGCGCCGGGCATCGCCCGCGATTGGGGCATCGGTCCGGGCGCGGTCGGCATCATCGTGTCGATGGGGCTGGTGGGGATGGTGGTCGGCTCGCTGACGCTCGGCCAGCTGGCGGACCGGATCGGGCGGCGGCGGCAGATACTGCTCTGCCTCGCCATCATCATTCCCGGCATGATGGCCTGCGCCTTCGCGACCGGAGTCGTCATGCTCAGCCTGCTGCGCGCGCTGACGGGCCTCGGCCTGGGCGCCATGCTTGCAGCGATCAACGCCATGGCCGCCGAATTCGCCAGTCGCCCGCGCCGGGATCTGGCGGTCAGCATCATGGCGGCGGGCTATCCCGTCGGCGGCATTGTCGGCGGCTGGGGCGCGGCGCAGCTGCTTCGCAGCCATGGCTGGGAATCGATCTTCCTCACTGGCGGCCTCGCCACAGCCCTTATGGTGCCGCTTGTACTCCTGCTCCTGCCCGAATCGATCGGCTGGCTGGCGACGCGCGGCGGTCCCGACGCGCTCGCCCGCATCAACGCGATCCTGCGTCGGCTGGGCCAGCCGCCCGCCGCGCGGATCGTCGCGCTGGCCGAACCCAGGGCGTCGATGGGCACGCTGTTCACCGGCCGCTACCGCACGATGACGATCGCGCTGATCCTCATGTACGGCCTTCACATGATGACCTTCTATTACGCGTTGGGCTGGGCGCCCTCGCTGGTCGCGGCGCTGGGCTTCGATCCCTCGAGCGCGACGATCGTGTCGGTGGCGATGAACATGGGGGGCGCGATCGGCGGGCTGACGCTCGGCTTCCTCTCGCCCCGCCTCGGTCTGCGGCCGCTGGTCATCTTCGGTCTGGCCGGCGCAGCGATCGCCGTCAGCATCTTCGGCGCGGTGCCGGCCGACTTCCTGCTGCTTCAGGTTGCCGCCTTCATTCTCGGCTTTCTCGCCAACGGATCGGTGGTCGGTCTCTATGCGCTGATCGCCAATGTCTACCCCACTACCCTGCGCGCGACGGGCACCGGGGCGGTGATCGGCTTCGGCCGCTTCGGCGCGGCCTTCGGCCCCTTCCTCGCCGGGCAGTTGCTCGCGGCGGGGGCGGGGCGGGGCGTCACCTCCATGCTGCTGGCGCTGGGATCGGGCTTTGCCGCGCTCGTCCTGCTCCTCGTCCAGATCCGCGCAGCGGAGGAAGGCTGCCCGCAACCGAGCGTGGCTTAGCGCCGCACCACCACCACCTCGACCCCCGCCAGTCCCCGCGTCAGGGCAAAGGGCTTGTCCACGCTGACCCGAGCCTCGACCACCATGGAAAAGTCGAGGCAGCGCTCGCCCAGCCGCTGGGCGAAGGTTTCGATCAGCGGGATATGGACCAGCGCCAGATCCTCGGCCGCCTGTGCCACCCGGCGATAGTCGACCGTCTCTGCGATCCCGTCGACCCGGTCGGCCGACAGGAGGAGTTCGACCGAGATCACCAGCGGCTGCCGCCGCCCGATCTCGTCGGGATTGATGCCGATGTCGGCCAGCAGCGGCAGGTCGCGCACGCGCACCCTGGTGGCATATTGCGGTTCACCCATGGCGCGCCCTTTCCGCCGCCGTCACCGTGTTGCCGAGCAGGCAGGCGATGGTCATCGGCCCGACCCCGCCCGGCACCGGCGCCACCGCCCTTGCGTGTCCCAGTTCCTCCGTGGCGCAATCACCCACAAGCCGCGTCGATCCGTCCGGCTGCGCAACTCGCGTGATGCCGACATCAATCACGATCGCGCCCGGCTTCACCCAATAGCCGCGCACCAGATGCGGCGCGCCGGCGGCCGCTACGATGATGTCGGCCTTGCGGGCAATCTCCGGCAGGCCGCGCGTTTCGATATGGGTGACGGTCACGGTCGCCTCCCGCTCCAGCAGCAGCATGGCGACGGGCTTCCCGACGATGTTGGACTTGCCGATCACCACGACGTCCAGCCCGCGATAATCCGCGATCAGCCCGTCCAGCAGCTTCATGACCCCCAGCGGGGTGCAGGGGACGAGGCCACCGGTTCCCGTGGACAGCCGCCCGACATTGACCGGATGGAAGCCGTCCACATCCTTGGCCGGGTCGATCCGGTCCAGTACCAGCGTCGCGTCGATCTGTGGCGGTAGCGGCAACTGGATCAATATGCCGTCTATTTCGCCGTCCAGGTTGAGCCGGTCGATCAGGGCGAGCAGCACGTCCTGTGGCGTATCGGCGGCCAGCCGATGCTCCACGGAGACGATGCCGACCCTGCGGCATTCCGCGACCTTGCGCCCGACATAGACCTTGCTCGCCGGATCGTCGCCGACCAGCACCACCGCCAGTGCGGGCGCATGGCCCGTGCGTGCGCGCAGGGCTTCCACCCGCGCGGCGGTTTCCGCCGACAGGGCGCGCGCCACGGTGCGTCCGTCGATCCGCTCCGCCACGGCTTCAGGCCTTGAAGACGACAGTGCGTGCGCCATTCTGGAAAACCCGTCCCTGAAGATGGTGCTGCACGGCGGTGGCCAGCACCCGCCGCTCGATGTCACGGCCCTTGCGCACCAGGTCGTCGGGCGTGTCGGCATGGTTGATCGCCTCTACGTCCTGATGGATGATCGGCCCTTCGTCCAGGTCGGCGGTCACATAATGGGCCGTCGCCCCGATCATCTTGACCCCGCGCTCATGCGCCTGGTGATAGGGCTTGGCGCCCTTGAAGCCGGGCAGGAAACTATGGTGGATGTTGATACAGCGGCCTGACAGGAAGGCCGCCAGGTCATCGCTCAATATCTGCATGTAGCGCGCCAGCACGATCAGGTCCGCGCCGGTCCGGTCGACGATCGCCTTGATCTGCGCTTCCTGTTGCGGCTTGCTGTCCTTGCTGATCGGCAGGTGATGATAGGGCAGGTCGCCCATCAGCGACGTGGTCAGCACATGCTGGGGATGGTTGCTGACGATGCCAACCACGTCCATGTCCAGTTCGCCGATGCGCCAGCGATAGAGAAGGTCGCCCAGGCAATGGTCGAACTTGCTGACCAGCAACAGCACCTTCTGCCGTTCGCTGCGGCGGCGCAGCGTCCAGTCCATGCCGCGCGCCTGCGCCAGCGATCCGAATGCGGCATCCAGTCCGGCGATGCCGTCCCCGGCGATCTCGAACTCGACTCGCATGAAGAATCGGTCGGTCAGCTTGTCATTATATTGCTGCGCGTCGGTGATGTTGCCGCCCTGCTGCGTCAGGCAGGTGGCGACATCGGCGACCAGCCCCGGCCGGTCGTCGCATTGCAGGGTGAGGGTGCAGATTTCGCTCACGTTCATCTCTCTCCGCTGATGGCCGGCGCGCTCAATGGCGGGCCGTATAGTCGTTGATCCATTCGACCGTGCGGGCGAGGCCGCCGAACGGATAGAAGTGCAGCCGCACCTTGCCATGCTGTGGTCCCAGACCGGCGGCGAGCGCGTCGACCAGTTTGTCGGGACCGGCGGTGCCGATCAGCCTGGTGATCGAAATGCCATATTTGGCGAGGACCGATGTCGATGCGCCCACGCCGCAGCGCGCGGCAAAGCGCATCAGCGTCTTGATCCCGGCCGGGCCGGGCACGCCGATCCGCACCGGCGCATCGATCCCGCGCGTGCGCAGTTCGGCCAGCCAGCCCAGGATCGGCGCCGCGTCGAAACCGAATTGCGTGACGATCAACGGTGCCATGTTCCGGCTCGCGATTTCGCTGCACTTGGCGGTCAGCACCTCGAACGTCTGGTCGGTGCTCATGTTGGGATGACCCTCGGGATGGCCGCCGATGCCGATCGCCCTGATCCCCGCCCGCTCGAACGCGCCGGTGCGGATCAGCGCCATGCTGTCGGCATAGGGGCCCGCCGCTTCAGCAGGATCGCCGGCGATGACGAAGCAGCGCCGCACCCCCGCCTCGCGGACCACGGCCGCCAGATAGGTCTCGAAATCATCGCCCGATTCCAGCCGGCGGGCGGAAAAATGCGGCATCGGTTCGAAGCCCAGCGCGCGCACCGTCCTGGCCGCCGCGATCCGCGCCTCCAGCGACTCACCGGGCAGGAAAGTGACGGCAACCGGCGTCTCGGCCGGGATGGCCGGCGCGGCCTCGGTCAGCGCTTCAATGTCCTTGGCGGTGATCTCCAGCGAAAAGCCGTCGGTCATGCCCTTGGGCGGCAAATCCCAGTTCGGATGGATCGACGGCAGGCTCATGATTCTCTCCCGGTAGGACTGGACCCTGGGGCGGCTCGGCGCATCGGCTTGGCGCTCTTTGTATCCCCGGCGCATTTTCCCCCTAGCCCATCCGTCTAGATTCGTATAGATGAAATTTTCATGAGTGCGAAATCATCTGAATTAGCTTTGGAGCAGGGCGCGAAGGCGCCGCTTGTCATCCTTCCGGGGCTTATCTGTGATTCGCGCATGTTCGCCGACACGCTGGCCGCCTTTTCCGGCAGCATGGTCGTCGATGGCTTTTATGGCGGCGCGGACCGGATCGAGGCGATGGCCGATCATGCGCTCGGCCTCATTCCCGAACGCTGTGCGCTGCTCGGCCACAGCATGGGTGCGCGCGTCGCGCTCGAACTGGTGCGCAAGGCGCCCGGGCGGGTGGAACGGCTGGCGCTGGTCGACACTGGCGTCCATCCGGTAAAGCCGGGTGAGCGGGAAGGCCGCTATCGCCTGCGCGACCTTGGCCGGGCGCAGGGCATGGCCGCGCTGGTGGCGGAGTGGCTGCCGCCGATGATGGGCGCCGGCTCGCTGCGTGACGAAGCGCTGATGGACCGGCTCTACGCCATGGCCGTCGCGGCGGGGCTACAGGTTTTCGAGGCGCAGATCGAGGCGCTGCTGCATCGTCCCGCGGTCGATACGCTGCTGCCGACCATCGCTTGCCCGACCATCGCTATGGTCGGGCAGGAGGACCGCTGGTCTCCGGTGGCGCAGCATGAGGCGATCGCCGCCGCCATTCCAGGCGCGCGCCTTCGCGTCGTACCCGGCGCGGGCCACATGATGCCAGCGGAAACACCGCAGGCCTTCAACGGACAAGTGCGGGAATGGCTCGACCAGCCATCCTCGCCCGATGCGATTTCAATATCAGGTAGAAGGAGAGGTTTGAATGACTGACAAGACCCTGCAACAGCTGCTCGACGAAAAGGGCGATATCGTCGACTTCCTGCGCAACCAGCAGACCGGCCCCAATGCCTATCCCGGCGTTCCGGCCGAATATAGCAACTGGCGCGACGAACAGCGCAGCTGGGCCGAAAGTGCCGTGCTGTTCAACCAGAGCTTCCACATGGTCGATCTGCTCGTCACCGGTCCCGGTGCCTTCGACATGCTCGCCTATCTCGCCCCCAACAGCTTCAAGGGCTTCGTTCCCAACCGCGCCAAGCAATTCGCGCCCGTCACGCCGGAAGGCTATGTGATCGGCGACGTCATCCTCTTCTATCTGGAAGAAGAAAAGTTCGAGCTGGTAGGCCGCGCGCCCTCGATAGAATGGGTCGAATATTGGGCCTCGACCGGCAAGTGGGACGTGAAGGTCGAACGCGACGAACGCACCGCCGCCCGCCCGCTCGACAGCCAAGGCTATCGCCGCAACTATCGCTTCCAGCTCCAGGGGCCAAACGCCATGCCCGTGCTGGAAAAGGCGATGGGCCAGACCCCGCCGGACCTCAAATTCTTCCACATGGCCCCGATCATGATCGCCGGCGTCGAAGTGCGCGCGCTGCGCCACGGAATGGCAGGCCAGCCCGGTTACGAGCTGTTTGGCCCCTGGAAGGATTATGACACCGTCCGCAATGCGCTGATCGAAGCGGGCAAGGATTATGGCCTGACCCTGTGCGGTGGCCGTACCTATTCGTCCAACACGCTGGAATCGGGCTGGATCCCTTCGCCGCTGCCCGCAACCTATACGGGCGAAGGCTCCAGGGCGTTCCGTGAATGGCTGCCCGCCAAATCCTATGAGGGCATGTGTTCGCTCGGAGGCAGCTTCGTCTCCGACAAGATCGAGGATTATTATCTCAATCCGTGGGAACTGGGCTATGGCATCATGGTCAAGTTCGACCATGAATTCGTCGGCCGCGAGGCGCTGGAGAAGATCAAGGACCAGCCCCACCGCCAAAAGGTGACGCTGGCGCTCGACAATGAGGATATCGTCCGCGTCATGAGCTCGATGCTCCAGACCGGCGACAAGGCAAAGTTCCTGGAATTCCCCAGCGCGGTCTATTGTATGCACCCCTATGACGCGGTGCTGAAGGACGGCAAGACAGTCGGCCTGTCGACCTGGATCGGCTACACCATCAACGCGGGCCGCTTCCTGGCGCTCGCCATGGTCGACGCCGAGTTCGCGACGCCCGGCACGGAAGTCACCCTGCTCTGGGGCGAACCCGATGGCGGCACGGCCAAGCCCACCGTTGAGCCGCACGTCCAGACGGAGATCAAGGCGGTCGTGTCGCCCGTCCCCTATTCGGAAGTCGCCCGCGACAATTATGCCGAAGGCTGGCGCACCAAGGCCGCCTGATTATTTCCGAGCGGGAAGGAACGGGGGATGCCGAAAGGCGTCCCCCGTTTCATTTGGAGGGCAAAGGACATTAAGCCCGTTCCTGTGACGGAAGGGGTGGGTGCGAGCGAAGGGCGCCTTGAGCAGCGCTCCAGCAGGATGGTATGATCTGGGCGACGGCACCGTTCCGACCATGCGACACGGGTAGCGGCCCCATCGCCCAAAACTCTTCCAATGTAGGATTTTGTCTGATCGACCCTTGTAGATGGACCAGCACCCGCGCGCGCCTTGGCCTCGCCCCGCCAAGCTGACGCGTCCCCGGCGCGTCGCCGTGGCGCCATTGTCGCGTCGGCGTGACCCTGGCGTGACTGGCATGGCGCGTCGGACGCGCGTTGCGGACTCTTCGCGGGGGCAATCGGCGAAAATCGCGTGACGACAGTGTGAACTTCGGCCTGACGCGTCGGCGGCGCGTGCCATGCTAGGGCGCAGGCGCCTCGGCCGCGGCGAACAGTCCAACGGCCTGCTTCAGCTTGGCGATCGTTCGCGCTTCCAGCTCGGCGGAAAAGCGCGGCATCGGAATGGCGACCGCGAAGGCACCGACCGCAGCGCCGTCCATCACCACCGCCATCCCCAGGCCGCAGATGCCCGGCGTATATTCCTCGCGCGTGCGGCCAATCCCTGTCGCGCGCACCTCCGATAGTTCGGCGCGCAAGGCCGCCTCGTTGGTGATGCTGCCAGGGGTGAAGGCGCTGAGCGCTGTCGCGGCGAAATAGGCGTCCAGTTCGGCGTCGGGCATCGCCGCCAGCAGCGCCTTGCCGGCGGCCAGGCAATGGATCGGGCTGCGTGTGCCGACGCTGATCGAATAGCGCAGCGATTGTTCTGCCGTCTCGGTGACGATCGCTTCCAGCTGCCAGCCGTCGCGTGTGAAGAAGGATGCGGTCTCGTTGGTCTGCAAACGCAGCGACTTGACCAGCGGCCGCACCTTGTCCGCCAGCGACAGCGATCCGCGGGGCGCCGCCAGCCGCTCCAGCGCGCCGCCGGGAAGGTATCGCCGCCCGTCCCGCGCCAGATAGTCGCGCTCCACCAGCGTGGCGAGCAGGTAGGACAGGCTGCTCACAGGAATGGCGAGGCCTGCTGCGATTTCCTGCGCGACGACCCCGGCCGGGCGCGCGACGACATATTCGATGATGTCGATGGTACGCATCGCCGATTTGACGGTGGACGGCGTCGTGCCATTCATATGTCAGCTTTCCCCCGGTTGGAAAGTCAGGCTGCCTCGCCTTTCGGCAAAAAGCCAGCCCCCGTCCGTGCGGACGAAATAGTCGTGGAACGATCCGACCTTAGGCGCTGCCTCGCCGGTGAACAACAGCATGGCGCTTTCGCCCTTGGCGTGGTCCTCGTCCAGCACGTCGACGACGATGTTGGAGCAGATATGACGGGTGGTCCGCGCCGGCCGGGCGAGGAAGGCGGCCAGGATCGCCTCTCGCCCCTCCACCCAGTCGTCGGGCGCGGTCGGGCGCGCCATCCGGCCATCCGGCGCATAAAGCGCCGTGACATCCGTCCAGCGGCCGGCATCGTTCAGATTGGCGTAGCGCGCGACAAGCCGTGCACAATCCTGCTCGATCGCACGGCGCTGATCCTCGGTCATGGCAGCGTGTCGGCACGGCCGGGGATGATCGGCATGACGGGTGGTCCTTCTCCTGGTCGGGACCACCCTGTCACAAATTCATGGATATGGAAACATCGCAGATATGAAATTCTAGGCCGATGTCTTGTTCTTGCTCAAATCATAGCTGCCCAGGCCCGGCTTGTAGCTCTTTTCATCAATGAACTGGCGGATGCCTTCCTTGCGGCCTTCGCTCTTGTCATGAAAGTTCGCGGCTTCCTGCATCCGCACGAGATAATCCTCCGCTTCGTCATAGGTCATGGTGCCGACGCGGCGCACGGCATCCTTGGCGAATTTGAGTGCGACCGGATTTTTCTTGAGCAGCAGTTCGGCGACTTCCGTGGTGCGCGCCTTCAGTCGCTCCAGCGGCACGCTTTCGTTTACCAGCCGCATCGCTGCCGCCGCCTTGCCGTCGATCAGGTCGCCGGTCAGCGTCAGCCACATGGCGTCGCGCATGGGCAGCAGATCGACCACCACCTTGGTGACGCCGCCGCCCGGCAATATGCCCCAGTTGATTTCGCTGAGTCCGAACTGAGCTTCGTCCGCGCAGATGGCGAGATCGCAGGCAAAGAGCGGGCCAAAACCGCCGCCGAAACACCAGCCATTGACCATGGCGATGGTCGGCTTCTGATACCAGCGCAGGCGGCGGAACCAGCCATAGCTTTCGCGTTGCGACTTGCGCACGCCACGCAGGCCCTGCGCCTCGGTTTCGCGGAAATATTCCTTCAGGTCCATGCCCGCGGACCAGGCCGTGCCTTCGCCGCCGAGCACCAGCACGCCGACATCGTCGCGAAATTCCAGCTCGTCCAGCACCTCCATCATGCGCCGGTTGAGCGTCGGGCTCATCGCGTTGCGCTTGGTGGGGCGGGCGAAGTTCACCCAGGCGATTCCGTCCGCGACATCAAAGGAAACGACGTCCTGCTCTTCCATCTAGCTGCTCCTGCATGGCAATATGTATCACAGGCATACAATTAAAGGGGCAAGCCGTGCAAGAGGAAATTTGGCGGACGGCCTTGAGAGGCTGACTTGACAAGAGTTGACACTGCCTGAAAGATAACGATCGTTATTAATATAGACTGGTGCGACCGGTGGAGCGAGGTGACATGGAGGGGAGAGGCGGCAGCGGTGGGGCGATTGCATCCGCAACCATTGCGGCCTTTGCGGCAGTCGTCGGCAAGAATCATGTGTTCTTCGCGGAGGAGGACCAGGCGAGCTATCAGGACAAGTTCGCTATCGACGATGCCCGGCACCATCCGGCCGGCGCTGTCGCGCCGGCGACGGTAGAGGAGATTCAGGCAATCCTGCGCATCGCATCGGAGCGCGGCTTGGCGCTCTGGCCGGTCAGCCGGGGCAAGAATCTGGGCTATGGCGGCTCGGCGCCGCTGCTTGCCGGATCGGTGATACTTGATCTCAGCCGGATGAAGAAGATCGACTATGACGAGACGAACGGCACTGTCCTGCTCGAACCGGGGGTCGGATTCTACGATCTCTACGACTTCCTTAAGACCAGGGGGATGAAGCACTGGCTGTCGGTGCCCGGCAACAGCTGGGGATCGGTGGTCGGCAATGCGCTCGACCGGGGCATGGGTTATACTCCCTATGGCGAACATGCGACGCGCATCTGCGGACTGGAGGCGGTGATGGCTGACGGCCTCGTGGTGCGGACCGGCATGGGTGCGATCGATGGGGCGGCGACCTGGCAGCTCTATCGCTTCGGCTTTGGTCCCGGCTGGGACCAGATGTTCGTCCAGTCCAATTTCGGCATCGTAACCAAGATGGGGCTGTGGCTGATGCCCGCGCCGGAGTCGCTGATGGGCATGGATCTGGAGTTCGACCGGCCGGAGGATCTGGGGCCGCTGATCGACGCGATCGCCCCGCTGCGCCGTGAGGGACTGTTGCAGCAATCCCCGACCATCGGCAACTGGTTGCGCGCCGCCGCCGTGGTGACGACCCGCGACCAGTGGACCGACAAGCCGGGCGCTTTGCCTGATGATGTGATCGCGGCGATCCGCAGTAAATTCAATGTCGGCTGGTGGGGGGTGAGCCTGCGCCTATACGGCCGCGAATCGGTGAACAAGGCGGCCTATGCGATTTTGGAGCAGGAGATGGGGAAGCTCAAACCCATGTCGCTGCGCCCCACCCTATGGAAGACGGGGGAACTGCTGGAGGCGACGGGATGGACCGGAACGCCGCTGACCATGCCGATGCAGAACGCCAACTGGCATGGCGGCCGTGGCGGACATATCGGCTTTTCGCCGATCCTGCCGCAATCGGGAACGGCGGCACAGGCCCAGTTCCAGCGCACCTATGCCCGCTACAGGGAATTTGGCATGGATTATCAGGCCAGCTTCGCCTTTGGCGAGCGTCACCTCATCAACGTCAACGCCGTGCTGATCAACAAGGACGACCCCGACCTGATGGGCCGGGTCGATCCCTTCCTCAAGCAACTGATCGCCGATGCAAAGACGCAGGGCTATGGCGAATATCGCACCCATCTCGACTATATGGACGCGGTCGCGGACACCTATGACTATAACAAGGGTGCGCTGGGGAAGCTCAATCGCAAGGTCAAGGATGCGCTTGATCCCAAGGGTATCATCGCGCCGGGTAAGAGCGGCATCTGGCCCAGCAGTCGTGCGGGAGGGCCGGGCTGATGCGGGGGGGCATGATCGCTTTCACAAGCGCTATGGTGCTTCTGGCGGTGGCCGCCTGCGGCCGGGCGAGCGAGACGCCGACAGACGCTCCCAAAGGCCCGCCGCCCGCGCCCGCGCCCGAGACATTGTCCTCGCGCCCCCATGCTGGGTCGGGCGAAAAACTCTATTTGGAAAAATGCGCAATGTGCCACGGGCCGGGCGGCATGGGCACCGGACTGCTGGCACGGCGCGCCGACCAGCCGTTGCTGGAAAAGCGCACCGACCTGACCGTTGACTATGTTGTGCAGGCCGCGCGCATCGGCATCGGCAACATGCCTGCCATCCCGCGTGGCGAACTGAGCGATGCCGAGCTGAATTTGATCGCTGATCATCTTTCCGGGGGAATCAAGCCATGACAAGCCTGTCGCGCCGCGGCTTCATGGCCGGCGTTGCTCTTGCCTCTACGTCCGTGCTTGATCTGGGCCGCCGTGGCCTGGCGCGCACCGATGCCGTGTTGCTCCACGATCCGGGGTTGGTTGCCGGGCGGCGCTTTGCCGTGCGGGCAAATGATCTCGGAGGCGCTGTACTGGCGTTGGAGGGAGATCGGGTGCGGCAGATGCGCCAGCTGCTGGCGCGGGCGCCTGCGGCCCTGTTTGGGATATCCCGGCACGCGGACGAAATGCTGGTGGGAGACATCGTGACCGAGGCGGGGTATCGCCGGGTCGCCCTGGTGCGCCACGGCGGCAAAGCGCAGGTCGCGAACTGCGCGCCTGATGGTGCACCTGTTGCCGTGCTTGCCCGGTTGGCCGGAACGGGCTGGCCGGAAGCCTTTGCCGAACTGGCGCTGGGCGGGATTGAGCGGTGCGGCACGCGCGGGGCAGGCGGGCTAGCCGCGCCAGCCTTCAGCTGGATATTCGCGCGGCGCGAAGGCGGATGATCTGCAGACGGCTTATATGCTACGCCACCTTGCATGAGCAGGACGAGCGCCAGGGGAAATGAAGCGGACGGCGCGGGCGCGCGCCGCCGCCAGATATTGGAGATCGCGGCGCAACTCTTCGCGCGCAAGGGTTATCGCGGGACCTCGATGCGCGACATCGGCGAGGCAGCGGGCGTGCTGGGTGGGTCGCTCTACCATCACATCAAGTCGAAGGATGCGCTGTTTGTCGAGTTGCACCATGCAGCGCTCGACGCGGCGGAGGCCCGCATCAAGGCGGCACTCTCGGGCGAGGATGATCCATGGGCACGGCTGGAGGCCGCCTGCGCAGCCTTGCTCGAGATTCAACTCGACCCCGATTCGCTGACCATGCCGATGATGAATGACTTTCGCGAAGTGCCGGACGCGGTGCGCGCCGCGCTGGTCGATCGCCGCGACCGGTTCGAAATGCTGTTCCGCGATCTTGTGGCGATGCTGCCCCTGCCGACCGACATCGACCGCTCGATCTACCGCAACCTGCTGCTCTCGCAGCTCAATTCGGCAGCGGACTGGGTCCGTCCAGGCCGCCTCACGTCGCGCGAGATCGCCACTCAGGTAGCGCGCGTCTTCCGCCATCCCGACCCAGCAGAATGACCTTGCTTGCTATTGTAACAAGTGTTTGGTAATTCAGTGCCAGAAAGAGAGGCCAGCCCTAAAATGCCAAGCTACATCCCCCCGATCGACGACTATCGTTTCCTGTTGAACGAGGTGTTGGGTTTCGACCTTGCCATGGCGGAGCAGGGCCAGGATGTGGACGCGGATCTCGCGATCACCGTGCTGGAGGAAGCAGGCAAATTCTGCGCGGAGCAGCTCCATCCGCTCAATCGCGAGGGAGACGAGCAGGGCAGCAGGCTGGTCGATGGTGCCGTGGTGACGCCGCCCGGCTTCGCCGAGGCCTATGGCGCATTCGTCGCGGCCGGCTGGCCTGCACTGGCCGCCGATCCTGCCCATGGCGGGCAAGGGCTGCCTTTCATCCTTCAGCAATGGTTGGACGAGATGCTGTCGGCCGCCAATCTATCCTTCGGTCTCTTCCCCGGCCTGACGCGCGGTGCGAGCGAAGCGATCGCCGCTCATGCCAGCGAGGAACTGAAGGCGCGCTATCTGCCCGCGCTCGTCAGCGGCGAATGGACGGGCGCCATGGCGTTGACCGAAAGCAGCGCGGGCACGGATCTCGCTTTGCTCAAGGCCCGGGCAGTGCCGAGGGACGATGGCGGCTATGCTGTGACCGGGCAGAAAATCTTCATTTCCTCGGGCGATCATGACATGGCGCCCAATATCATCCATCTGGTACTGGCTCGCCTCCCCGACGCGCCGCCGGGCGTGAAGGGCATCAGCCTGTTCCTCGTCCCCAAATATCTGCCGGACGGCGTGCGCAATGCGATGTCTGTTGGTGCGCTCGAAAAGAAGATGGGCATCCATGCCCAGCCCACCTGCGTCATGAATTATGATGGTGCCACCGGCTGGCTTGTAGGCGAGCCGCATCGTGGGTTGGCGGCCATGTTCACCATGATGAATGCCGAACGGTTGATGGTCGGCATCCAGGGGTTGGGCATTGCTGGAGCGGCCTATCAGCAGGCGGCCTCTTATGCGAAGGATCGGTTGCAGGGGCGCAGCGCGGACGGCACGCGCGGGCCCGTACCCATCATCGACCATGCGGATGTCCGACGGATGCTGCTCAAGGTCCGCGCCTTTGTGGAGGCGGGCCGGGCGCTGGCGGGCTGGACCGCACTCCAGTTCGACCGTGCCCATCGCCACGCCGATGCGGCCGAGCGGGCCAAGGCCGATGCGTTGGTCGCGCTCATGACCCCGGTCGTGAAGGCGGCTTTCACCGATTTCGGCTTCGAAAGCGCGGTCGAGGCGCAGCAGGTATTGGGTGGCCATGGCTATATCCGCGAATGGGGGATGGAGCAGTATGTGCGCGACGCCCGCATCGCACAGATTTACGAAGGCACGAACGGCGTGCAGGCACTGGATCTGGTGGGACGCAAGCTGGCGCTTGGTGGCGGCGCGGTGG